>RFGL01000151.1 GCA_003697015.1 Acidobacteriota bacterium
GTCGGCGGCGGCGGAGGAGGACGGCCGATGAAGGATGAGCGGGCGTCCGGCGAGCGGGGCGAGGCCGCCGCCGCGGCCCAGGAGGGGGCGAACGCAACGCCCTCCGCCGATCCGCGGCGCTTCGTGCGCCCGCAGCTGCGGGCCCTCGCCGCCTACCACCTCGACCTCTCCCCCTGCCCCCACAAGCTGGACCAGAACGAGGTGCCCTTCGACCTGCCGCGGCGCCTCAAGGAGCGCATCGCCCGGCGCTGGCTGGCGCGCGACTGGGCGCGCTACCCCGACTTCCACAGCGACGAGCTGCGCCGCCGGCTCGGCCGGCGCCACCGCTGGCCGTGGCGCGGGGTGCTGGTCGGCAACGGCTCGAACGAGCTCCTCGGCGTGGTGCTGGAGGCGGTGGTCCGAAGCGGGCAGGAGGTGCTCATCCACCTCCCCAGCTTCGGGCTCTACAAGGCCTTCGTGCTGCGCGCCGGCGGCGTGCCCCGCTTCGTCGGCCCGCGGCCCGACGTCCGCCTGCCCCTGGCCGAGCTGGCGGCGGCGGTGGCCGAGGATCCGCGCCGGCCGCTGATCCTCTGCTCGCCCAACAATCCGACCGGCGACGCCGCCGAGCCGGCGGCGATCGAGCGCCTGCTCGAGGCCCTGGACGCGCCGCTCCTGCTCGACAATGCCTACGGCGAGTTCTGCCGCTACGACTACCGGCCGCTCCTCGCCCGCCACCGCCACCTGATCCTGCTGCGCACCTTCTCCAAGGCCTGGTCCCTGGCCGGCCAGCGCCTCGGCTACCTGCTCGCCGACCCCGGGCTGGTCGACGAGCTGATCAAGGTCAAGCTGCCCTACAACGTCGGCCACGCCAGCGCCATCGCCGGCGAGGAAGCCCTGGCCGCCGGCGCCGCCGTCGACCGCCGCATCCGGGTGATCCTCGGCCGGCGGCCGCAGTGGAAGAGGATGCTCGAAGGGCTGGGCTTCGAGGTCTTCCCCTCCGAGGCCAACTTTCTCCTCGTGCGCCACCCGCAGGCGGCGCGGATCCAGCGCGCCCTGGAAGCGCGCGGGGTGCGGGCGCGGGACGTCTCGGGCTATCCTGGCCTCGACCTTTGCCTGCGCCTGTCGGTCGGCAGCGGCCGCGATCTGCGCGCGACGGAACGGGCGCTGCGGGCCATCCTGGAGGAGATTCGAGCATGAGACGTACCGCCACCCGCCTGCGAAAGACCCGCGAGACCCGCGTCGACCTCACCCTCGACCTCGACGGCGGCGCCGTCGAAGTCGAGGTGCCGGACGGCTTCTTCGCCCACATGCTCGAAGCCCTCGCCACCCACGGCGGCCTCGGCCTCACGCTCCAGGCGAGCGGCGACACCCACGTCGACCTCCACCACACGGTGGAAGACGTCGGCATCGTTCTCGGCGAGGCCTTGGGGGAGGCGCTGGGGGAGCGCCGCGGGGTGGTGCGCTTCGCCCACGCCTACGCCCCCCTCGACGAGGCCCTGGCGCGGGCGGTGATCGACCTCTCCGGGCGCGGCTTCCTGGTCCACCGGCTGCCCGACCACCTCGCCGGCAGCTGGATCAAGCCGGCCTTTCCCCTCGACCTGATCGTCGACTTTTTCCACGCCTTCGCCGACCGCGGCCGCTTCACCCTCCACCTCGAGGTGCTGCGCGCCCGCAACCCCCACCACGCCGCCGAGGCCGCCTTCAAGGCCGTCGCCCTCGCCCTGCGCCAGGCGGTGAGGCTGCGCCCCGGGGCCGAGGTGCCGTCGACCAAGGGGACCCTGACCGCGTGAGGAGCTAGCGAGAGACTTGGTAGATGGTGTGTCGATAGCGAGGTCTGGGGATCGGTTTCCCCGCTGCTCTGGCCGCTGCGAGCCAGGCTTCTTTCGCGCGCTCGACTCGCGAGAGCGCTTCCTCGGGGGTGTCGCCGAAGGCGGAGCAGGCTTCGAGGTCGGGGACGCCGGCGACGTAGCCCCCGTCTTCATCGCTGAAGAAGATGTTGATGTGATGCTCGCTCATCGGGCGTCCTCCAGGCTGAGATTGTAGCGCTCGAGGAGGCGCGAAAACTGCCGGATCCGGTAGGGCTCGGCCTCGAGGCGTGGTGATACCGTACCAGCCGCTGACGACGGCGGAAGGTAAGGAAGGACGGCACGGATGTCGAACGGCCCGCAGGTCACGATCGTCGACGCCGGGGTGGGGAATCTCGGCAACCTGGCGCGGGCGGTGCGCCATCTGGGATGGGGCCCGACGGTGACCGACGCGCCGCCGGCGATCGCCGCCGCGCGGATCCTCCTGCTGCCCGGGGTGGGGGCCTTCCGGCCGCCGCGGGAGCGCCTGCGGGGGGCGATGGAGGAGGCCTTGAGGCAGGCCCTCGACGACGGCGCCTACCTGCTCGGCATCTGCGTCGGCTTCCAGCTCCTGTTCGAGCGCAGCGACGAGTTCGGCGACACCGACGGCCTCGGCCTCTTGCCCGGCGAGGTGCGCCGGCTGCCCGCCGGCGTCTCCCTGCCCCACATCGGCTGGAACGGCCTCCACGACCTCGCCGAGCACCCCCTCCTCGCCGGCCTGCCGGAGGGGGTGGCGATGTACTTCGTCCACAGCTTCGCAGCCCTGGACGTACCGCCGGAGGTCGTCCTGGCGCGGGCCACCCACGGCGCGGCTTTCTGTGCCGTCGCCGGCAGCGGGCGGGTGCTCGGCACCCAATTCCACCCGGAGAAGAGCGGCGGGGCCGGCCTGCGCCTGCTGCGCAACTTCCTGCATCTGGCCGGCGGCGGCGCGCCGCTGCCGGCGACGCGGCGGCGCGGGGAGGCGGCGTGCAGCTGATCCCGGCGATCGACCTGCGGCACGGGCGGGTGGTGCGCCTCGAGCAGGGGGACGACGAGCGGCGTACCGACTACGGCGGCGATCCGCTGGCGGTGCTCGAACGCTACGCCGCGGCCGGGGTCGAGCTGGTGCACGTCGTCGACCTCGACGGCGCTTTCGGCGAGACGCCGCAACGGGCGCTGATCGCCGAGCTCGCCGCCGCCGGCCGGCCGCGGATCGAGCTCGGCGGCGGTCTGCGCGACGAGATGGCGGTCGCCCGCGCCCTCGCCGCCGGTTGTGCGCGGGTGATCCTCGGCTCCCTGGTGGCGCGCGAGCCGGCGCGTTTCGCCCGCATCGCCCGCTCCTTCCCCGGCCGGGTGGTGCCGGCCCTCGAGGTGCTCGACGGCGAGCTGCGGATCGCCGGCTGGCGGGAGGGGGTGACGGCCTCCGCCGTCGCCCTCGGGCAGGGACTGCGCGGCCTGCCGTGCCCGGCGGTGCTGGTCACCGACGTCGCCCGCGACGGCACCCTCGAGGGGCCGAACCTGGAGCTGGCACGCCGGCTGGCCCGGGCCAGCGGCATCCCCGCCCTCTTGTCCGGCGGGGTGAGGTCCCTGGCCGACCTCGAAGCGGCGCGGCAGGTGCCGGAGATCGCCGGGGTGATCGTCGGCAAGGCGCTCTACGACGGCCGTTTCCGCCTCGAGGAGGCCCTCGCCGTCTGCCGCGGGGAGGGATCGTGAGCCCGCCGAGCGGCCTCCTGCGGCGCATCATCCCCTGCCTCGACGTCAAAGACGGGCGGGTGGTCAAGGGGGTGAGGTTCCGGAACCTGCGCGATCAGGGGGATCCGGCGGAGATCGCCCGCCGTTACGACCGGCAGGGGGCGGACGAGCTGGTCTTCCTCGACGTCGGCGCCGCTCCCGAGCGCCGTGACACCGCCCTCGACTGGGTGCGGCGCACCGCCGAGCAGGTCTTCATCCCCCTCGCCGTCGGCGGCGGCGTGCGCCGGGTGGAGGACGCCGATCGGCTGCTGCGCGCCGGCGCCGACAAGGTCGGGGTGAACACCGCGGCGCTCGACGACCCGCCGCTGATCGACGCCATCGCCCGCCGTTTCGGCAGCCAGTGCATGGTGCTGTCGGTCGACGCCAAGCGGCGGCCGGACGGCGGCTGGGAGGTGGTCACCCACGGCGGCCGCCGGCCGCGCGGCCGCGACGCCGTCGCCTGGGTGCGCGAGGGCGTCGAGCGCGGCGCCGGCGAGATCCTCCTCACCTCGATCGATGCCGACGGCACCCGGGCGGGCTACGACCTCGAGCTGCTGCGCGCCGTCGTCGCCGCCGTCGGCGTACCGGTCATCGCCAGCGGCGGCGCCGGCGAGCCCGCCCACCTCGCCGCCGCCCTCGAAGCCGGCGCCGCCGCCGTCCTCGCCGCCTCGATCTTCCACCAAGGAACCTACGACGTGCAGCAGGTCAAGGACTACCTCGAGGCCCGCGGATTCCCCATGCGGAGACCGTTCCATGAATAGGTCGGCTGCGGGGTCCTAGGCCCCGGGCTGTACGGTTGCGCCCCTCCGGGGCGCTGGGCTCGGCGGCCCCCCTTCCTTTAGAACGACGGCAGGCTGCGTTCGCCGCCGCGCAGGATCAGCAGGCATTGGAGGGCGGGTTGGCGGCGGGACGGGTCGGCGTCCTGGAGGTGCTCCTCGAGCGCCTGCTCGAGACCCGCCACCGGCGGCGGGGCGCAGGTCAGGCGCTCGAGGACGTGGGGCAGGAGGCGCAGCAGGAGGTCGCGGTCGGCCTCGGGCGGCGGTGCAAGCCAGAGCTCGGCGAGGGCGACGAAGGCGCGCGAGCCGCCGATGCGGGCCAGGGCCTCGGCGGCGAAGGCGCCCAGCACCGGGTGGCGCAGGCGCTCCACGAGGGCCGGCGCCGCGGCGCTCGCTCGCAGCCGCCCGATGGCCTCGATCGCCGCCGTCGCGATCCACGGTTCGGCGTCGATCAGGGGCAGCAGGTCGTCCAGGGCCTGGGGCAGGCCGAGTCGGCCGAGGGCGACGATCCCCTCCTGCACGACGTTGGGGCAGGGATGGCGCAGGGCCTTGCGCAAGGGCTCGAGGGCGCGCAGGTCGCGCCGGTGACCGAGGGCCAGAACCGCCTGCAGGGCGACGTCGGGATCCGGATCGTCGAGCAGCGCCGCCGCCAGGTGAAGCGCCCGGCGGCGGCGCAGCTTGAGCATCTCCAGGCCGGCGTTGCGGCGCACGTCGTCGGCGTCGTCGTGGAGAAAGGCCGCCAGGCGCTCGTCGGAGAGGATCGCCGCCCCCAAGCCGAGGGCGCGCCGCCGCACCTGCGGGTGAGGGATGCGGATGAGGCGCTCGAGGGCCGCCAGCTGGGCGTCGACCTCCATCGCCGGCAGCCGGTCGAGCAACCGCATGCACTCGGCGAGGGATTCCGCCGGCATGTCCGCGGGCGGCTCCGCCGCAGGCTTGCTCAACGATCCTCCTCCCGTTTCCGGTTCCCACCGCCGTCGCCGCCCGGCCGCCGCCGGGCGCGTTGTATCGATCCGACGCGCACGATAGTATCGCCGCCGGAGCGTCGGCGCCAGCACGGCGGCTCGCCCCCCGCCATGGCCGTCCCCTTCATCGACCTGCAACGTTTCGAACCCGGTTTCGTCGAGCGCTGGCTGAATTTGTGCCGGGAGATCACCGCCGGCACCCAATTCGTCGGCGGCCCCCGGGTCGCCGCCTTCGAGGAGCGGCTGACGGCGGAGCTCGAGGTCGGCGGTGCGGTCGGCTGCGCCAACGGCACCGACGCCCTGCAGCTCGCCCTGCGCGCCGCCGGGGTCGGGGAGGGCGACCGGGTGCTGATCCCCGACGCCACCTTCTGGGCGACCTTCGAGGCGGTGGTCAACTGCGGCGCGCGGCCGGTGACCGTCGACGTCGACCCCGGGGACTGGCAGATGGACTTCGAGCTCTTCCGCCAGGCGGTAGAGCGCTTCCGGCCGCGGGCGGCGATCCTGGTCCACCTCTACGGCTGGGGCTCGGCGCGACTCGACGACTTCCGCACCTTCTGCCGCCGCCGCCATCTGCCGCTGATCGAGGACGGCGCCCAGGCCTTCGGCTGTCGCTGGCGGGGGGAGTCGATCTACCGCGGCGCCGAGCTGGCGACGATCTCCTTTTACCCCGCCAAGGTGCTCGGCTCCTGCGGCGACGCCGGGGCCGTCGTCGGCCGCGACGCCGCCGTCCTGGAGCGCGTGCGCCGCCTCGGCAACCACGGCCGGACGCTCCACTACGAGCACGGCCTGGTGGGGTGGAACAGCCGCATGGCCGGCCTCGACGCCGCCTATCTGAGCCTCTCCCTCGATTACCTCGGCCCCCGTCTGGCCGCTCGCCGGCGCTTCGCCGCGCGCTATCGCCAGCGCCTCGCCGAGCTCGGCGTCGCCACCGCCGCTCCGCCGCCGGGATACGAGGAGAACGGCTACGTCAACGTCACCTTGATCCCGCCGGAGGAGCGGCCGGCGTGGCGGCGGGTGCTCGACGGGCACGGCGTCGGCTACGGCACGATCTACCCCGGTTCGATGTCCGAGCAGCCGGCGGCGGAAGGCTTCCTCGCCGGCCGCCTCGGCGGCGATCAGGCGCGCCGCCTGGCGCGCAGCGTCCTCAATCTGCCCCTCTTCGCCGGCATGCGCGACGACGAATTCGAGGCGGTGATGGCGGCGGTGGAAGAGGCTGCCGGAAGAGGGCGCCGGCGGCCGCCGGGGGATGGGGCGTTCAGCTGAAGACGGCCTCGTAGCGCATGCCGTCCTCGTCCGGGCCGACCGGCACGAGGAAGAGCGCGAGCCGTCCCATCCGCGGGTGCTCGAGGCGGCAGATCTGCTGCGCCAGGGCGGGCTCGTGCGGACCGCGGAAGACGATCGAAAACGGCGAGCGCCGGGCGCCGTCCACCGTGTCGCCGCGGCGGCCGACGACCTCGATCAGGCGCAGCTCGAGGCTTTGCCCTTCGTCGATGGGCAGGCGGAAGCTCTCCTCCAGGAAAGGCTTGAAATCCTCGGCGCTGAGCTCGGCGAGATCCTTCAAGATTCGTCCTCCTCGTTCTCCGGCGACCACTCCATCAGGTGGTAGACCCCCTGATCCTCGATGCGGCGAAAGCCGAGGCGGCGGTAGAGGCGCTGCGCCGGGTTGTTGTGTTCGACGTGGATGCGCACCTTCTTGCCGGCGCCGCGCGCCTCCGCCAGCAGCCGCCGCATCAACGCCCCGCCGATGCCCCGGCCGCGGTGCTCGGGCAGCAGGGCGACGTCGATCAGCCGGATCTCCTCCTCCCGCCGGTCGACGTAGAGCCGGCCGATCGCTTCCTCACCTCGCAGCACCAGATCGAAGGCGGCGCCGGGGAATTGTTCCTGGTAGTAGGCGTGCTGGGCGTCGAATTGAAAGCGCAGGAACGCCTCCTTCTGTTCCTCGCTCCACGGTACCGGCGCCAGCTCCTGCTGGCGGGTGGAGGCGTAGAGACGGCGCAGGAAGGGCAGGTCGCGGTCGTCGATCGGCCGCAGGGTGAGGTCGTCGGGAAGGGCGGTGGGCATGGGGCGGCGCTCGGCGGATCGGGTGGATGGGTCGGCCGCCGAGTCTAGCAGCCCGCGGCGGGACTTCAACCGCGCTGCGGGGGCGGGTAGTGGGCCGGATCTTCGGGCGGATCCGCGGCGATTCGCCGATCGCCCGCTGCTCTCCCCCTCGGTCCGGCACGGGAAGTCCGCGCCCTCGCCGGCGGCCGGCGTTCACCGCGGGCTGGGTCCCGGCGACCCGCCGCTCGCCGCCGGCGGCGCCCAGCGCAGGGCGCGGCGGGCGAAGGGGGCGAGGGGCAGACCGAGGAGGCTGCCGCGCACCTCGCCGGCACGCCAGGCGCGCCAGCGCAGGAAGGATTCGGCGAGCAGGAAGAGGCCGCTCAAGAAGACGATGCCGTCCGCCGCGCCGCCGGCGCCGCCCGCCCCTCGCGCCAGGCTGGCGAGGAGGTTGTAGGCGCCGAGGACCGCCTCGCCGGCGATGGTCCAGCGGGTGAATCGGCGCGGCTCGTAGCGGTAGGCGCGCCCCAGGGCGCGTTGCAGCTCGCCGTCGAGCAGGCCCCAGAGCACGGCGGCGGTCTCGACCCAGGTCGCGGCGCGGCGCTGGCGGCTCCGGCGGTAGAGCTCCCGCACCTCCTCCGGCCGGTAGTCGCAGCCGCTGCGGAAGATCATCTCCGCCGGCGCCTGCTCCAGGACGAAGCGGTGGCGCCGGCCGTCCGGCCCCGCAACCACCTGCCGCTCGGTCAGGAGGTAGTCGGCGCCGCGGTAGCGGATGCCGGTGACGTTGGCCGTCCAGTGCTCCTTGGGCAGGAGCGAGACGACTTCCAGCCGTGCCGGCGCGTCCGCGTCGCCGGGGCGCGGGGGCAGGGATCGAACCTCGTCGCGGGCGGCGGCGAAGCGCTGTGCCTCGCCGCGGCGGGAAGGCGCGGCGGTCGGTCCGCCGGCGAGCGCGGCGGCCACCGCCCGCCAGGCGAGGATGGGCAGCGCCACCGGCAGGGAGCCGACGGCGCCGGCGGAGGCGGCGGCGGCGAAGCGCACGATCGACTCGAGGGCGAGGTAGAAGACGGCGGGCCGGTACGGCGCGACGGCGGCGATGAGCGGCTCGATCGCGCCGAGCCCGAGACCCTTGGTGAGGGCGAAGATCAGCAGCAGGACGGCGATCGAGAGGAAGAGCAGGACGAGGGCCGAGATCGCCGTCGCCCGCCGCGCCGGCACGCCGTAGTCGCGTTCCAGCCGTCGTTGATCGGCGGCCGGGAGCAGGCCGGTGAGAACCGGCGCCGCCGCCAGGGCGGCGGCGCGGCGCTCGCGCGCCCGGCGCCGTCGATGCTCGGCGGCGGCCGCCGTGCAGCTGTCGCGGCTGAGCTCGAAGACCTGGCGCAGGGGGAAGCGGTCCTCCCACGGCGTCAGCTCGTAGAGCATCCCCTCGGCGGTCTCCGCCGCGCCGGCGATCTCGTACCAGCGGCCGTCGAGCAGCAGTCCGGTGCCGGGGAAGGAGGGGCGGCCGGCGGTGCCGGCGCGGCGGGGTTGCCAGCCCGGAGGGGCGAAGCCGACGGCGAGCCGCAGGCGGCCGGTCTCGGCGTCGCCGAGCAGTCGGAAGCCGCCGCCCAGATCGCGCGCTGCCCGCGCGTCCGACGGGACCGGGATGGTCATCGCCCGCCAGCCTACCGCACCGGCCGGCGGCGCGTCGCGGCCGATCGCTTGCGCTCGCCGTCCGGCGCCGGGATAATCGCGGGGCACCCCGGGGAAACCACCATGGCGGAACGCAGGATCGTCATCGGCCTCAACGCGGTGATCCTGGCGGTCACCGACGAAGAACCGCGGGTGCTGACCGTGCCGCCGCCGCCGGCCGGCGATGCCGACGCCTTGCCCTTCGGCCCGCTCGATGCCGAGCGCGACCGGACGCTCGAGCTCGCCGTGCGCGGCTGGGTGCGCGAGCAGACCGGCCTCGAGCTGGGCTACGTCGAGCAGCTCTACACCTTCGGCGACCGCAACCGCGACCCGCGCGAGCGCGAGGGCGGCCCGCGGGTGATCTCGATCGGCTATCTGAGCCTGGTGCGCGAGGGCCGTACCGACGCCGCAGGGGTCCGCTGGCGCGGCTGGTACGGCTACCTGCCGTGGGAGGACTGGCGCGACGGCCGGCCGCCGCTCTTCGAGCGGGTGCTGGAGCCGGCGCTCGAGGCGTGGGTGGCGGCGGCCGAAGGGGAGCTCCGCCGCCAGCGCCGCGAGCGGGTCGACATCGCCTTCGGCCTGGGGGGGGCGCCGTGGGACGGCGAGCGCGTCCTGCACCGCTACGAGTTGCTTTACGAGGCCGGCCTGGTGGCCGAAGCCCTGCGCGACCGCGGCACCGGCGATCCCGAGGTCGCCCGCCGGCTCGGCCGGCCGATGGCCTTCGACCACCGTCGGATCCTCGCCACCGCCGTCGGCCGCATGCGGGGCAAGATCCGCTACCGGCCGGTGGTCTTCGAGTTGGTGCCCCCGACCTTCACCCTCTTCCAGCTGCAACGGGTGGTCGAGGCCCTGGCCGGCATGCGCCTGCACAAGCAGAACTTCCGCCGCCTGGTGGAGAAGGGCGGCTTGGTGGAAGGCACCGGCAAACTGACCGCCGACACCGGCGGCCGTCCCGCCGAGCTCTTCCGTTTTCGCCGCGAAGTCCTGCGCGAGCGCCCGACCCTGGGCGTCGGCCTGCCCGCCTTGCCGCGGGGATAGAGGCGCACGCTCGATCATGACCCCGTCACTGCCCACAAGAGTAGAGGCGCGACGATCCCGCGGGCCAGGTCGATGGCGAGGCCGCGGTCGGGCCGGGTTTGTACGGTGGACGAGGTTTGCCGTAGGGTCGCGTACGGCGCCATGACCGAGGCATCGAGGAGGCGAACGATGAGGCGTTGGTGGAAGGTCGTACCGGCGGTGGCCGGCATCCTGGCGACGATCCTCGCGGCCCTTGCCGCCGTGGCGGCCGAGCCCGATGCCCGCGGGCGGGCACGGATCGCCGAACGCTTCGGCGAGGGTTTTCTGCGGGGCGACGACGACGAGGCCCTCGAGGCGATGATGGGGGAGGCGATGCTCGCCGCATTCGGTCGCCGGGCGCGGCAGCAGCTGCGCCAGCGGCTCGAGGCCCAGCACGGCGAGGTGGTGGCGGTCGGCGAGGCGTGGGAGGAGCCGCGGCTCCAGGGCTTCTACCGCCTGCGGGTGCCGGTACGCTTCGCCCGCGGGGAGCTCGACCTGCGGGTGGTGCTCGAGCCGTCCGGCAAGGTGGGGGGCTTTTTCCTCGTCCCCCATGCCGAGCCGCCGGCGGACGACGCCGAGGCGCCGGTCGAGGAGGTGGCGGTTTCGGTCGCCGGCCTGACGGGCAAGCTCAGCCTGCCGGCGGGGGAGGGGCCGCATCCGGCGGTGGTCCTGGTCCACGGCTCGGGCCCCAACGACATGGACGAGACCGTCGGCCCCAACAAGCCCTTCCGCGACCTCGCCTGGGGGCTGGCGCGGCGCGGGGTGGCGGTGTTGCGGTACCACAAGCGCAGCTACGAGCGGCCGCAGGATCTCGCCGCTGCGGGCGACGGCCTGACGGTCGAGCAGGAGGCGATCGACGACGCCCGCGCCGCCCTCGAGCTCCTGCGCGGGCGGCCGGAGATCGACGGCGAACGCGTCTTCGTCCTCGGCCACAGCCTGGGCGGTACGGTGGCGCCGAGGATCGCTGCTCGACCGCCGCGGCCGGCGGGGATCGTGGTGCTTGCCGGCAGCGTCCTGCCCCTGCCCGAAGCGATGCTCAGGCAGATGCGCTACGTCGCCCGGGCCGACGGCGAGCTCAGCGCGGAGGAGAAGGAGCGCCTGGCGGCGGTCGAAGGCCTCGTCGGCGAGCTGCGCTCGGCCCTGGCGGGCGAGGCGCCGCCGCCGGCGGGACAGATCCTCGGCGCCCCCTTCGCCTACTGGCGCGACCTCGACCGGCACGACCCCCCGGCCGAGGCCGCCGCCCTCGGCCTGCCGATCCTCGTGCTGCAAGGGGAGCGCGACTATCAGGTGACGATGGAGGACTTCGCCCGCTGGCAGGAGGCCCTGGCCGGCAAGTCCGGCGCCTGCCTCAAGAGCTATGCCGCTCTCGACCACCTCTTCCGCCCCGGCGACGGACCCTCCACCCCCGCCGACTACGAGCGCGCCGTCGCCGTCGCCGAGCGGGTGGTGGGCGACGTCGCCGCCTGGATTCTCAAGGGGGAGTGCCCCTGAACGACGCGAGCTCCTCTCGCGTCGCCCGGCACGACGGCGAGCTTGACGGCTAGGCCGACCCCACCTGGGCGCGCTGGCGCAGCATGTGGTCGGCGAGGGTGATGGCGACCATGGCCTCGGCCATGGGCACGAAGCGCGGCACCAGGCACGGGTCGTGGCGGCCCTTGGTGACGATGGTGGTGGGGCGGCCGTCGCGGGTGACGGTCGGCTGCTCGCGCGGTAGGGAGCTGGTCGGCTTGACCGCACAGCGCAGGACGATCGGCATGCCGGTGGAGATGCCGCCGAGCATGCCACCGTGGCGGTTGGAGGCGGTGAGGATGCGGCCGTCGCGGCTGATGAACGCATCGTTGTTCTCGCTGCCGCGGGCGGCGACGACGCCGAAGCCGGCACCGTATTCAACCCCGAGCACCGCCGGCAGGCTGAAGAGGGCCTTGGCGAGATCGGCCTTGAGCTTGTCGAAGACCGGCTCCCCCCACCCCGCCGGCACCCCGCTGGCGACGATGGTCGCCGCGCCGCCGATCGAGTCGCGCTCGGCGCGCAGCTTCTCGATCAGGGCGATCATGCGGTCGGCGGCCTCCGGGTCGGGGCAGCGCACGATCGACGCCTCGACCTGGTCGAGGGTCACCGCCGCCGGGTCGTCGACCCGCGCGACCACGTCCCCCACCCGATCGACGTAGCCGACGATCCGCACCCCGTGGGCCTCGGCCAGAAGCTTCTTGGCCACCGCCCCCGCCGCCACCCGCACGTTGGTCTCGCGGGCGCTCGAACGGCCGCCGCCGCGGTAGTCGCGGAAGCCGTACTTGGCGTCGAAGCTGTAGTCGGCGTGCCCCGGCCGGTACGCGTCCTTGATCGCCGAGTAGTCGCGCGGCCGCTGGTCGTGGCTCTCGATCAGGATGGCGATCGAGGTGCCGGTGGTCCTGCCCTCGAAGACCCCGGAGAGGATGCGCGGCGCATCCGCCTCGCGACGCTGAGTGGTGATCCTCGACTGCCCCGGTCGCCGTCGCGCCAGGTCGGGCAGCAGGTCGTCTTCCGACAGCTCCAGCCCCGGCGGCACGCCGTCGATGATCACCACGTTCCCCGGCCCGTGGCTCTCGCCGGCGGTGGTGATGCGGAACAGCTGGCCGAAAGAATTGCCCGGCATGCGGGGAATCTATCAAGCGCAGCATCTCCCGCTGCCGATCAGGTGCCAGGGTTTTCGCAACTCGTTTCGAATGAGCGAGTTAGAACTGCCATCCGCGGTGCCACCCTTTTCCCGACCGCGGGTGCCAACCGCGGGTGCCACCCTTTTTTCGCGCGGCGACGACGCGGGCCGGGACACAGCAGGCGGGTCAGGTGCCAGGGTTGTCGCCAGGCAGGTCAGGTGCCAGGGTTTTCGCAGGTCAGGTGCCAGGGTTTTCGCAACTCGTTTCGAATGAGCGAGTTAGGCGTCGTCATCCGCGGTGCCTCCCTTTTTCCCGTGGGTGCCACCCTTTTTTCGCGCGGCGACGACGCGGGCCTCGCGACGCAGCAGGCGGCGCTTGCGTTCTTCGCCCCAGCGGTAGCCGCCGGCTTTGCCGTCGGCGCGGACGACGCGGTGGCAGGGGACGAGGAGGGCGGTGGGATTGCTGGCGACGGCGCGGGCGACGGCGCGGGCGGCGCGCGGGCGGCCGAGGGCGGCGGCGATCTCGCCGTAGGTGCGCCGCTCGCCGTAGGGGATCCGGCGCAGGGCCTGCCACACCCGTTCCTGGAAGGCGGTGGCGCGCACGTCGAGCGGCAGGGACGGCTCGCCGGTCCCCTCGAGGTGGGCGAGGATCGCGGCCACCAGGGCGGTGAGCTCGCCGTCGTCGCGGCGGACGTCGGCGCGCGGATATTCGCGGCGGAGGGACGACTCGAGGGCGTCGTCGTCGTCTCCCAGGCTGACGGCGCAGATGCCGCGCGAGGTGGCGGCGACCAGCACCCGGCCCAAGGGGGTGGCGGCGGTGGCGAAGCGGATGAGCATGCCTTCTCCTCCCCGGCGGTAGGTCGCCGGCGTCATGCCGAGGCGGGCGTCGGCCTGCTCGTAGAGCTGGCTGGCCGAGCCGTAGCCGGCGGCGAAGCCCGCCTCCAGCACCCCCTCCCCGGCCCGCAGGCGGGTGCGCAGGCGCGCCGCCCTCCGGGCCTCGACGTAGGCCCGGGGGGAGACGCCGAAGCGGCGTTTGAAGGTGCGTTGGAGGTGGAAGGGGCTCAGGTGGGCGATCGCCGCCAGACGCTCGAGGGTGACGGTCTCGTCGAGGTGGGCGTCGAGGTAGCGGCGGGCGCGCTCCACCGCGCGCAGCGCAGCGGACGGGCCGTCGTCGTGCGGCCGGCAACGCTTGCAGGGGCGGAAGCCGGCGGCCGCCGCCTCTTCGGCGCCGGCGAAGAAGCGTACGTTGGCGCGCTTCGGCCGGCGCGAGGCGCAGCCCGGGCGGCAGAAGACGCCGGTCGTCACCACCGCGTAGACGAAGGCGCCGTCGCGCGAGGCGTCGCGGCCGGCCACCGCCGCCCAGGCCTCCTCCTTATCGATGGTCGGGGCGCTCATCCTCGCGTCCTGCTGCTCCTGCCGGCGACGTCCGACGCCGTTCGTGATCGTGCTCATCTTACCGTCCTCCCGGTTGCCGCCGCGCCAGGGCGCCGCTCTACCCGGAGCGCCGGCGGCTCCATCGCCGCCGGGCAGCCTCAGGTTGCCGCAGCCCGGGGACGCGGCGCTACCCGGATCTTGCGCTCTAATCGAAGCGCCGGCGGATCGGCTCGGCTTCGCCCCGCGGCGGTCTCCGCCCGCCGCTTGCCGGCGGCGGTCGTAGGACGGCAAGATGAAGAGATCGGGTGGCGTGACGGGCGGTGGAAACGCTCTGCGGGAGGACTTGTGATGGCGTCGCCGGAGGCGAAAGCGGGATCGGATCCGGTCGGGGGCCTGGGGCTCGCCCGGGTGCGGCGGGCGTGGGGATTCTTGCGCGCCTTTCGTTTCTCGCCCGGGGCGGTCTTCGACTGGCTGCGCCTGCGCCGCATTCTGGAGGGGGCGTGCGCGGTGCGGACGGTGGCCGCGGGCGAGGACGTGGGGTTGTTCGCGGCCTTGCGCCGGGGACCGTGCACCCCCGAGGAGCTGCGCCGCCGGCTGCAGCTGCCGCCGGAGTGCCTGCGCATCCTGCTCGATTCGGCGCTCCATTTCCGCCTGGTGCGTCGCAAGGGGGAGCGCATCGTCCCCGGCCGGTTGCTGCGGCGCCTGTGGCACAGCGACGGCCTGGGCGTGGCGTTTACCGCCTACTGCGTGGCCAATGCCGGCGCCGGTGCCATCGCCGCCATCCGCCGCCGGCCGAGCGCCCGGCGGGGGGAGGAGTTCTACCGCGCCATGGGCTGCGCCGGCGCCGACGGCATCCGCCGCTACGGCTCCTACATGGCCGCCACCGCCAGTCTGTCGAGCCAGGTGTTGGCCCGCACCTGGGATCTGCGGCGGGTGGAGCGACTGCTCGACGTCGGCGGCGGCCTGGGGCACGTCTCGCGTGCCCTGCTCCGCCGCCATCCCCGCCTGCGGGCGACGGTCGCCGACCTGCCCGCGGTGTGCGAGGAGGGCCGGCGGCTGGGCGGCGAGCGCCTGAGCTTCGTGCCGCTCGACTTCCTCACCCAGCCCCTGCCCGCCGGGCACGACGCCATCCTCTTCGCCCGCGTGCTCCACGACTGGGACGGGGAAACCGCCGACCGTCTGCTGGCCAAAGCCTATGCCGCGCTCGCCCCCGGCGGCGAGGTGGCGATCTACGAAATCCTGCGCCGGCGCGAGCTGGGCAACGCCGGCTCGGTGGTGGTGGCCCAGTGGGAGGTGCTGCTCGGCGGCACCGGCGGCGACGTCCGCACCCTGGAGGACTACCGCCGGCGCCTGCGCCGTGCCGGCTTCGACTCAGTACGGGCCCGCCACCCGGTCGACCTGCAGAATTGGGGCTCCCTGATCACCGCCCGCCGCCCGGGGTGACGGCGGCGACGGTCTGGGGGCTCGCGGCGGCGGCGTGGAGCGCCGCCAAGCGGTCGCGGTAGCGCTCCACCACCGCCTTGCGCTTGACGCTCATCTTCGGCGTCAGCAGGCCGTTGTCGACCGAGAATTCCTCGGGCAGGAGATCGAAGCCCTTGATCCGCTCGTAGCCCTTGAAGCCCTTGCTGTGCTCGGCGATCTCGCGTTCGAAAAGGGCGCGGGTCTTGTCGTGCTGGAGGATGGCCGGGTAGTCGCCGGCGATGCCGTTCTCCTTCGCCCAGCGTTCCACCGCGGCGCGGTCGGGGACGATCAGGGCGACGTTGTACGGCCGGTTGGCGCCGTCGATGAAGGCCTGGCTGATGAATCCCGACAGCTGGAGCTGCTCCTCCAGCGGGCCGGGGACCACGTACTTGCCGTTCTCCAGCTTGTACTGCTCCTTGATCCGGCCGGTGATGTAGAGGAAGCCGTCCTCGTCCATCCGCCCGAGGTCGCCGGTGCGGAAGCCGCCGTCCTCGCGGATCACCTCGCGGGTGGCTTCGGGCAGGTTGTGGTAGCCGACCATCACGTTGGGCCCGCGCACCACGATCTCGCCGTCTTGCGAGTCCTCGTCGTCGACCACGCTGGTGTCGATGATCACCTCGACGCCGTCGATCGGCTGGCCGACCGAGCCGATCTTGCGCGCCCCGATGCGGTTGGAGGAGACGATCGGGCTGGTCTCGGTCAGGCCGTAGCCCTCGCAGACGAAGATCCCCAGCTTGTCGATGAAGTCCGCCACCTCCGGCGACAGGGCGGCGCCGCCGGAGATGGCGTAGCGCAGGCGGCCGCCGAAGCGGGCGCGGATCTTGGAGAAAACCAGCGCGTCGTAGAACTTGTGCTTGAGCTCGACCAAGGCCGAGGTCTTGCCCTGTTCGGCGAGCTTCTTGCGCACCTCGGCATTGGCCATGGCGGCGTCGAAGAGCCGTTTCTTGATGCCGCCTTCCTCGGCGATCTTCTTCTGCAGGCCGTCGTAGATGCGGTTGAAGATCCGCGGCACGGCGAGGATGATCGTCGGCTTGACTTCGGCGAAGTTGTCGATCAGCTTGTCGATCGACTCGGCGATGGCGATGGCGGCACCGCGCGACAGCAGCATGTGCAGCTCGCAGGTCTGGCCGAAGGAGTGGGCCCAGGGCAGGAAGGAGACCGAGACGTCGCGGGTGTCGATGGGGAAGAACCGCGCCACGCCGTTCAGGTTGGAGACGATGTTGCGGTGCGACAGCAACACCCCCTTGGGCTTGCCGGTGGTGCCCGAGGTGTAGATGAAGCCGCAGATCGACTCGGGATCGATCTCCGCCACCGGCGCCGGCTGCCGGCGACCGACGGACTCGAGGTGAGCGAAGCTCGCCTCGTCCTCCTCCGGCAGCGCCATGCAGAAGACGTGCTCGACCTGCCCCACCGTGCCCACCCACTCCCGGGTGGTCTCGTAGATCGGGTAGGTGGAGGTGAAGATCACCTTGGCGCCGCTGTCCTCGACGATGTACTTGCGGTCCTCGTCCAGTTGGTGCTCGTACATCGGGCAGAAGCGCGCTCCGAGGCCGTAGGTGGCGTAGGCCGCGACCGCCCATTCGACCCGGTTGCCGGAGATGATCGCCACCGTATCCCCCGGCCCGACGCCGAGGGTCTTGAGGCCCCCGCGCAGATCGTCGACCCGGCGGCCGAATTCACGGTAGGTGATCCACTGCCAGACGCCGTCGCGTTTGGTGCCGAAGAGGTTGTGGTCGCCGAAGGCGGCGACGGATTTCTGGAGGACGTCGACCAGGTCCTTGAAGTTGCCTTCTGTGCTCATCCTCGTGTCTGCCTCCGGGCGTCGATGGCGGCGCGGTCGGCGCCGGTGCTGGGATCGTCGCGTAGAATGCGGCGGAGGTCAATCTCATCACACTCCGGCGGCGGCGCCAAACCGCGGCGCGGCGGCGGGCGGGAGAGCCACCGACATGACTACCCAGCTGTTGTTCGACGGACCGCCGGCGGCGCCGCTGACCGTCGTCCTGGCGCACGGCGCCGGGGCGCCGATGGACCATCCGTGGATGAACGCCGTCGCCGCCGGTCTGGCGGAGCGCGGCCTGCGGGTGGCGCGTTTCGAGTTCCCCTACATGGCGCGCCGCCGCGCCACCGGCAAGGGCGGCGGCCCCGATCGGCCGCCGGTCCTGCTCGACGCCTGGCGGGCGGTGATCGATCGGCTGGGCGGCGGCGACGAGCTGGTGATCGGCGGCAAGTCGATGGGCGGTCGCATCGCCTCGATGGTGGCCGACGAGGCCGCCGTCCGCGGCCTGGTCTGCCTGGGCTATCCCTTCCATCCCCCCGGCCGGCCCGAGCGCCTGCGCACCGCCCACCTGGCGGACCTCCGTACCCCCACCCTGATCCTCCAGGGCAGCCGCGATCCCTTCGGCAACGCCCAGGAGGTGGCGGGGTACGAACTGTCGCCGAGCATCCGCCTCCACTGGCTGGAGGACGGCGACCACGGCTTCAAGCCGCGCCGCGCCTCGGGCCGCACCCTGGAGCAGAACCTGGCCGAGGCGGTGGAAGAGATCGCCCGCTTCGTCGGCTCGCGGTGAGCGGCTCAGCCGCCGTCTCCCGCCTCTGCGGCCGCCAGGCGCAGCCGCGGCCCGCCCGGATCGGCCGCCGGCTCGACGCGGAATCGGCGGTCGGCGGCGAGGGCTGCGAGCAGCTCGTCGGGGCCGAACAGCAGGTAGCCGAAGGGCGGGCCGAGCGCGTAGAGCTCGGCCAGGGGCGATGGTTCGCCGCGGCGGGCGAGATAGGCGGCGCAGGCGTCGGCGACGGCGCGGTCGAGGCTTACCACCGGCATCCGCCGGCACCAGGGGAAATCGTCCACGTGGCGGCCGCTGGCGATCAAGGCGTCGAGGATCACCAGCTGCACGTCGAGGCCGTCCGGGTGGCGCTGGTGAAGCGGCGCCAGCAACTCGAGGGCGCGCTGCGGCCGGCCGCTCTTGACGTAGGCCTCGCCGAGGCGCAGGCGGGCGTCGTCGTCGTCGGGCCGCGCCGCCACCGTCTCCTCCAGCAGGCGCACCAGCCCGGGGTAGTCGCCCGCCAGCAGCAGGTCGGTTTCGCAGGCCGCCGCCGCGTCCTCCCAGTCCATCGCCTCCTCCCACTGCCACCGGTCGAGCGCCGCCGCGGCCGGTGGCGGGGGATCGCCGCCGACCGTAACCGGCCGGGGATCGTCGCCGCGCATCGGCCAGGCGGCGGCGCAGCACGGGCAGATCACGATGCGGATGGGATGCAGGTCCATGTCGTCCTCCTTCGATCGAGCTCGGCGGCGCGTCCATCGCACCGCTCACGAAGAGAGGAAGACGACGCCGGCGGCGAGATTCTGCGCCGGAGGGCGACGGATGCCGGAGCCGGCGCCGGGCCGGGGGGGGTGGGCAACCCTGATCGCCGGCTGACGTATGATCAAGCGAACCCCACGATTTCACCCCCCAGGAGGGTCTCGATGATGGCGATTTCCCGACATGCATGGTCCGCGACGCTCGCCGCCGCGCTGCTCGCCGGCGGTGCGACGCTGGTGGCGGAGACGGCGGAGCACGACTGGCCGCAGTTCCGCGGCCCCAACCGCGACGGCGTCTCGACGGAGACCGGGTTGCTCGATGCCTGGCCCGAGGGCGGGCCGAAAGAGCTCTGGCGGCGGCCCCTGGGCGAGGGCTACTCCGCCATCGCCGTGGTCGGCGACCGGCTCTACACCATGTACGCCGGGGAGCACGACGGCGAAGCGGTGGAATTCGCCGCCGCCTTCGCCGCCGGCAGCGGCGAGGAGCTGTGGCGCACGGTGGTGGGCAAGAAGAAGGACACCGAATTCGGCAACGGCCCGCGCTCGACGCCGACGGTGGACGGCGACACGGTCTACGTCCTGGGCTCGTTCGGCGATTTCGCCGCCCTCGCCACCGCCGACGGCGAGCCGCGGTGGCGTTTCAAGCTCACCGAGCGTTTCGGCAGTCGGGTGCCGCATTGGGGGTTTTCCACCTCCGCCCTGGTCGACGGCGAGCTGCTGATCCTCGAGGGCGGCGGCCCCGAAGGCAAGTCCTACGCCGCCCTCGACAAGAGGACCGGCGAGGTGCGCTGGACCTTCGGCGACGGCCCTCCCGAGCCGGGCTACAACTCGCCGATACGGGTGGAGATGAACGGCGAGCCGCGCTACGTCTACGTGGTCGGCGACAAGCTGAATTGCATCGACGACAAGGGCAACGAGGTGTGGTCCCATCCCTGGCCGCGGGGGGAGACCCACGCCATGCCGGTCTTCGTGCCGCCGAATAAGATCTTCGCCTCCGGCGCCGAGGGGGTGGGGGCGATGCTGGTCGCGGTGTCGGAGAACGGCGGCGAGGCGACGGTCGAGGAGGTGTGGAAGACCCGCTTCATGAAAAACCACTTCAGCTCGTCGGTGCTGCACGAGGGCTACATCTACGGCTTCGACAACGCCACCCTGAAGGCCATCTCGGTGGCCGACGGCGAGACCGCGTGGGCCAAGCGGGGCCTGGGCAAGGGCTCCCTGATCTACGCCGACGGCCACCTGATCGTGCTCTCCGATCGCGGCAAGCTGCTGCTGCTGGCGGCGACGCCGGAGGGCTACGTCGAGCAGGGCAGCGTCCAGGCCCTCGACGGCCGCTGCTGGACCGCACCGACCCTGTCCCGCGGCCGGCTGTACCTGCGCAGCCAATCGGAAATGGTGAGCTACGACCTGCGGGGTTGAGGAGGACGCGATGATCGAACGCAAGACGACGTTGGTGCTCACCCTGTTGCTGGCGGCGTTGCCGGCGGCGGCGACCACCGAGCGACAGGCCGGCGGCATGACCGCCGAAGAGGTGATCGAGAAGCACGTCGCCGCCCGCGGCGGGCGCGAGGCGTGGGCGAAGATCCGTTCGCTCAAGATCACCGGCGACTTCACCGCCTTCAGCAAGGTGTCCCCCTTCACCCTGCACCGCAAGCGCGCCGGCGACGCCGTCCTCTATCACCTGGACCACAAGCTGGGAGACAAGCTGGTGGTGGTGGGCTACGACGGCGAGACCTACTGGTGGGACAACCGCTGGTTTCAGGAGGGAGCGCAGGCGATCAAGGGGGCGGACCTGGCGGTGGTCGAGCGCGATGCGGAGATGACCACGCCCTTCTTCGACTACCGCGAGAAGGGCCATAAGGTGAAGCTCGCCGGCGCGGTGACGATCGACGGCCTGGAGACCCTCGCCCTCGAGCTCGAACGCGCCGACGGCTCCCGCGAGACCTGGTACCTCGATCCCGAGACCTACCTCGAGGTGGCGCGCGACAGCCCGGCGTCGGACTTCGGCCGGCCGGCGGAGCAGCGCACCTACTACGACGATTTCCGTCGGGTCGGCGAGGTGGTGATGCCGTTCTTCGTCGAGAGTCAGTGGTACACCCGCGACCGGGTGATGGCGATCGCCGAGGTGGAGATCAATCCCGAGATCGACGACGAGCTCTTCCGCATGCCGCTGCCGATCGGCATGGGCCCCCTGCGCGCTCTCGCCGGCACCTTCGAGGTGGCGGTGGCGAGCCGCCAGCAGCCGGGCGCGCCGCTCGAGGAGTCGCAACGCCGCTCGACCATCGTCAGCCTGCTCGGCGGCGGTCTGCTCGAGGAGCGCTACGCCACCGCGGACGGCAACCAGGTGGTGCGGACCCTGAGCTACGACCGCTACCGCAAGCGCTATCAGCTGACCCAGATCAACGACGCCACCACCCTGCTCGACGTCCAACGGGGCGATTTCGACGATCAGGGCCGGCTGGTGCTGACCAACCTCGACACCGGCACGCCGCTCGAGATGTTCGGTCTCACCATCCACGAGCGGTGCTCGATCCAGGACGTCACGGAGCAGGGCTTCACCCTGATCCGCGAGCTGAGCATCGACGGCGGCGAGAGCTGGTTCGAGGCCGAGAAGTCGGTCTACGCGCGCAGCGACGACGGCGGTTGAGGCCGGCGCAGCTCGAGCAACGAGGGGGCGGGAGAACGCCGCGGATGCGGCCGGCTACGGCCTTCCGGCGGGAGGCTGACGGCGCATGCCTTTCAGCTGCCGGCGGTGGCGACCGCGTCGCCGTCCTGGACCGTGTCGCCGTCGCGGCTGGAGAGGGCGAGAACGTGCTCGATCTGCGTGACGCGGCGGTCGAGGGCGGCGAGCAGCTCGAGCATGCCGGCATTGGTCAGCGGCGGGGTCAAGGGTCGCTGGCGCTCCGCATCGCCGCCGGCATGCCCCCCCGCCATCTCCTCCAAGGCGTCCTGGAGGTCGCGGAAGTCGATGCCCAGGGCGGTCAGCACGGCGACCAGCGACTCGAGGCTCGGCCGCACCTTGCCCGATTCCCAGCGGCTCAGGTTGGCCTGAGGAACCCCGGCCTTGGCCGCCACCTCCACCTGGGTGCGGCCACTGCGTACGCGCAGGCCGCGCAAGACGGCGGGCAGCAGGTTGAGATCGATCTCTGCCATGCTGTCAAGGTACCACGAGGGGCCCGGGACCGGGAAGGCGCAGAGACAAAGCGCAGGCTCCGGGATGGCGTTCGCGGCAAGTCCACCACGCCGGATCGTGGGGCGGGAACGGCGGGCTGAAGCCGCCCCGGCGGGTTCAGGCCGCCAGGGCGGCGAGGGGCGATACGCCGCCGTTGTGCCAGCTGGCGTCGGCGCTCTGCAGCTCGCCCGGCGCGGCGCAACGGCTGATCCCCAAGGCCTCGAGCCGCGGCGCCAGTGCCCAGGCCTCCTCCCCCGCCAGGGCGGCCCCCTGCAGCCGGCCGCGCCAGCCGGCGAGGAGGGCGGGCAGGCGGTGGAGGTCGCTCAGCGGGTGGATGCGCACGGTGCGCAGGCCGGGGGAGGGCTCGAGCTGCGGCCGCGGCTCGACGATCACCGTGCCGCTGGCCAGAGGCAGGGGCGGCATCTCCAGCCCGCGCATCGCCGCCGTCGCCCGCAGCTCCTGCACCCGCGCCGTTGCCTGCGGCGTCAGCTCCCCCGGCGGCCAGCGTTCGGCCAAGGCGCCCAGCTGGCGCGCCAGGCGGCGCGCCAGCGCCACGGCGTCGCCGGCGGCGTAGACCGCCTGGATCGACAGGCAACCGCGCTGGTCGAAGAGAGCGACGTCGCGGGCCAGTCCGGCGGCCACCGCATCGGTCGCCGCCCCGGCGCCGATCACCGCCAGACTGAGCTTGGGACCGTAGGCCAGCAGGCGCCGGCCGGCGCGCCGGCCGAGGTCGGCCATGGTCGCCGCCCCGCCGTAGGCCAGCACCTTGCCGGCCCGCGCCAGCACGACCTCTTCCAGCTCGCGGTCGCCGCCGGGCCAGGTGACGGCAGCGACGGCGTCGGCGAGGGGCGGCAGGCGGCGCCCGAGGGCGGCGACGAAGGCGGGGGCGAAGAGGGGCTCGGCGGACGGCGACTTGATCAGCACCGGCCGGCCCACCGCCAGCGCCGGCAACAGAGGCTGCACCGCCAGCGCCGGCAGATTGGAGGCCAGGACCACCCATGCGGGGCTCGGCTCGAGGCAGCGCGGAGCGTCCTCGACGAGCTCCTCCGCCAGCGCCCGTCGCACCCCGCCGAGCACCGTGTCGAGGGCGGCGTCGAGACCGGCGGGGGAGAGGCCGCTCAGCCGGGCCAGGGGGGCGGCGAGGCGGCGGCGCTCGGCGCTCGTGGGGTCGGCGAAGACTTCCACCACGTCCCCCCAGGCGGCGGCCAGCTGGCGGCGCTCGACGGCGGCGAGGGCCGCCGGCCCGGCCCGCGTCAGGTGCTCGACCAGGGCCGCCAGGGCCGGCGGCGTGAAGCGGCGACTGCGGTAGGCGACGCCGCGTCGGACCGCGGATGCGAGCGGCGGCAGGCCGGCGATCGCCGGCACCGCCGCGTCGGTCGGCTCAGGGGGTGGCGTCATCGAGCAGCTCCTCGACGGTCAGGGAGCAACCGCGCAGCTCGGCGCCCGCGGCGCGGCCGAGGAGGCGGATGCCGCCCGCCTCGGCGATGCCCAGGTCGCCGGTCAGCAGGTGCACCGCCGAGCCGACGTTGGCCAGGTCGAAGATGGCGATCAGGCCCGCCTCCCCCGGCGCCGCCGGTTCCAGGCTCGCCGGTTCGAGCACCCGCGCCGCAAGCCACGGCGGCCCGACCAGGAGGTCGGGATCGCCGCCCTGGAGCACCCGGCTGTAGAGCTGGCTGGTGAGCTCGGTCATGCCGTACTCGCGCACCACCCGTGCGGCGGGGACCTGCAAGCGGCGGGCGATCCGATCGAGCAGCTCGCCGCGGCCGATCTCCCGGCTGCGGCCTTTGAAACCGCCGGTCTCGAAGATCGTCGTCGCCGGCGGCAGGGCCAGGGTGACGTCCTGCGCCGCCAGCTCGTCGAGCCACTGCAGCAGGGCGAAGGCGGTGGCGAGGACGAAGACCGGTCGCCCTTCGGCGATGCGCCGCCGGCACCAGGCGGTGGCCGCCGCGGCGTCGACGCCGCCGTCGCCGAAGGCGGTAAGGCTGCCGCTGCCGCCGTAGCGGCGCAGCACGTGATCGACCATGAAGGCGAGGCTCGAGTCGGGCAGCTGGCGGCGCGACGGGATCAGGGAGAGCATCGGCGGGCGGCCGCCCTCGGGCAGGCAGAAGGCGGGGAAGGAGGCGTCGATCACCCGCCGGTAGAGATCGGGGAAGGGGTGGTAGTGGACGCTGCGCGGGCCGCCGGTGGTGCCGCTCGAGCGGAAGACCTCGCGCGGCGGCGCGGCGTGCAGGGCGAGGCCGGCGAAGGCGCCGGCCGGCACCGCCGGCACGTCCTGCCAGCGGTGGACCGACCGCGGCGTCGCGCCGCGGCTGCGGCACAGGCGGCGGTAGGGGGGGATGGTGCGGTACTGGTAGGCGAACGCGTCGACCGCCAGGCGGTCGAAGTCGTCGCTCGCCGGCCGCGCGACGAAGCGGGCGATGCGTTCGACGATCGGCGGCTCCTCCTGCTTCACCATGGCCGGATTGTGCCACGGTGCGGCCGCCGGCGGGACCGCCGCCGAGGCCGGTAGGAAGCCCGCTCCGGCTCTGATAAAGTTCGCCGATCGCGCCTGACCCGAGCCGCCCGCGGCGTCGCGACGCCCGCGCGCGGGCGAGGAGCACGGCCGGCCGGGCTGCGGCCGCCGGCGAAGCTCGGGGCGATCGCCATGCCGGCGGCCGGCGCAGCGCACGAGGAGAAGGCGGTGGCGAAGGACGGAAGCAGCGGCACGAGCGGCGCCGGCACGGGGATCCTGCTGCTGGTCCTGGTGGTGGCCCTGCTGGCCGCCGGCGGCGGGTTGCTCGCCACCACCCTGGTGGGCGAGCGGGTGAGCCGCCAGGAAGTCTCCCGCCTGCTCACCGGCAGCCTCTCCGGCCACGCCGCCTTGCAGCAGCAGCGCTACCGTCAACTGCAGCTGATCTCGCGGGTCTTCGCCACCGATCAGGTGCTCAAGAGCTACCTGGCGGAGGCGGCGGCGGCGCGCGATGCGGTCAAGGTGCTCGATCTGGTCGAGACCTATCAGGACCTTCTCGCCTTCGACCTGGCGATCGTCCTCGATCGCGACGGAGCGGTGGTGGCGCGCAGCGACGACCCGCAGGCGACGGGGGAAGACCTCTCCCAGATCCCTGGTGTCGGTGGCGCTGGCGGAGGATCAGGCCTTCGGCGTCTGGCAGCAGGGGGGCAAGCTCTACCACGCGGTGACCATGCCCCTGGCGCGGGATTTCGACCTGGTCGGCTACGTCCTGGTGGCCCTGGCCATCGACGACGCCCTGGCCACCCAGCTCAGTCGCATCGGCGGGGCCGACGTCGTCTATCTCGCCGCCGCCGCCACCGGCCCGGCCCGCGCCGCCGGCACCCTCGGCCCGGCCGCCACCCAGGAGTTGATCGCCGCGCTGCGCAAGAACGGCGAAGCCCTGCCGCGGGTGATCGGCCGCGGGGAGACCCTCGACCGCGTCGCGCTGACCCTGGCGCAGGGGCCGGCGGTCGCCGCCTTGACCCCCTTGCGCGACGCCGCCGAACAACCGGTCGGTACCGCGGTCGCCGTCACCCTGCCCGGCGCCACGACCTCGGCCTTCGATCTGATCCGCCTGGCGCAGCTCGGCGCCGGTCTGGCGGCGTTGGTCCTGGGGGCGATCCTCGGCACCCTCTGGGCACGCCGGATCCAGGCCCCCCTGCGCTCTCTCGCCGCCGTCGCCGCCGAGCTCGCCCGGGGCAACTACGAGGTCGAGATCCCGCGCCGATTGAGCGGCGACCACGGCCGCATCGCCGGCGGCCTCGCCGCCCTCGCCGCCGATCTGCGCGAGCGCCGTCAGCTGGAGGCGGTGATCGGCGAGGTCTCCCGCACGCTCCCCGAGCCCGCCCCGGGGGAGGCGAGCAGCCGGCCGCAGTCCCAGGCGGTGGCGCTCCTCGGCCTCGAGCTGCGCCGCTACGCCAATCCGCGGGCGGGGTACGACGCCGAGGAGACCCTGGCCCGCTTCGGCCGCGACCTGCGGCGGGTGGCCACCGCCGTCAAGGCGCGCAAGGGACGGATCGAAGCGGTCGCCGGCCACCGCATTCTGGCCGGCTTCGCCGGCGACGGCGCCGCCCTGGGCGCCCTGGCGTCGGCGGCGGAGGCGATCCTGCTGCTGTCCCAGCGCGAGAGCGTCTTCGACGAGCCCGAGCCGCCCGCCGCCGCCATCAGCCTGGGCAACGCGGTGACCGGCTCGGTGAGCTGGGGGGAGCGGCCGGGCAACGCCGTCCTCGGCCTGCCGGCGCAGCAGCTCGAGAGTCTGCTGCGCGAGGCTGCGCCGGGGGACGTCTTCCTGGCCAAGCCCGCCGCCGAGGCGCTCCTCCCCGCCTTCCGTCAGGCCGGCACCATGCCCAAGGCGCAGCGCGGGGTGATCAGTCCGATGCCGCTCTACGTGCTGTCGGGCGAGCTGGCGGCGAAGGTCGCCGGGGTCAAGGCGCCGGGCGACGGCGGCGCGCTCGACGAGGAGCGGCTGGCGATCAGCGACGTCACCGCCGGCGTGCTGCTCGCCGGACGCTTCGAGATCCTCGCCGAGCTCGGCGCCGGACGCCTGGCGGTGGCCTTCAAGGTGCGCGACCGCGAGCGCGATCTGCTGGCCACCCTGAAGCTCTTGCGGCCGGAGGTGACGGCGGATCCCCAGCGCCTCGAGCGGCTGACCAACCACATGCGCCTGCTGCGCTCGCTCAACCACGCCCATGCCGTGCCGGTCTACGACTTCGGCCAGGTCGGCGGCCTGCCCTACCTCCTGGTCGGCTACGTACGCGGCGTCACCCTGCGCTACGTCCTCCAGCAGCGCCCGCAGCTGCCCGTCGCCGCCGGCCTGCTGCTGGCGCGCCAGATCGCCGCCGGCCTCGCCGCCGGCCATGCCCTGAACGTCCTGCACCTCGACCTCAGGCCGGAGAACGTGCTGATCGAAGGCTCGGGCCTGGCCCAGGTGACGGACTTCGGCCTCGCCGCGGCGCTGATCGGCACCATGGAGCCCGGGGTGACGGCGCGCTACCAGGCGCCGGAGCTGCTCGCCGGCCAGGGGGCGGACGCGCGCAGCGACGTCTACGCCCTGGGCGCCACCCTCTACGAGCTGCTCGCCGGCCGGCCGGCGGTGGAGGGCACCACCGCGGCCGAGGTGCTGGAGCACCACCGCCAGGCGGTGCCCGAGCCCCTCGCCACGCTGGTCGAGGGCATGCCGCTGGCGGTCGACCAGGTGGTGATGCGCTGCCTGGCCAGGTCGCCGGAGCAGCGCTTCGCCAGCGCGGAGGAGGTTCTGGCAGCTCTCGTCGAGCTCCGCGCCTAGCCCGGCACCCTTCCCCGCCCTGGCGCCGGCGGCTACCGTTTGCGGCCGGCACGCGGTATGCTCCGGCCACTACCGCATGCCAGCCGAGCCCGCAGGGCGACGTACGCCGCCCGCGGCGGCGCCGAACGAAGCAGGAGGAGCCATGGCCGCAGAGAAGGATCGGAGCAAGTCGGAGAAGCGGGAGCCGCCGGGAACCCTCGACCGGCTCCTGTCGTGGATCGAGAAGGTGGGCAACAAGCTGCCGGATCCGGCGGTGCTCTTTCTCATCCTGCTGCTGATCACCTGGGGGCTGTCGGCCCTCCTGGCGCCGGTCGCGTTCTCCGCCATCGACCCCCGCACCGAGGAGCCGATCCGGATCCAGAACCAGCTCACCGGCAGCTCTCTGGCCTCCTTCCTCGCCGGCATGGTCACCACCTTCACCAGCTTTCCGCCCCTCGGGGTGGTGCTGGTGGCGCTCCTCGGGGTCGGGGTGGCGGAGCACACCGGCTTCATCAACGCCCTGCTCAAGTGGATCCTCGGCTTCACCCCGCGCTCGCTGCTGACGCCGGTGCTGATCCTGGCGGCGGTGGTCAGCCACACCGCCGCCGACGTCGGCTACGTGCTGGTGATCCCCCTCGGCGGGGTGATCTTCTACGCCGCCGGCCGCCACCCGCTGGCCGGCATCGCCGCCGCCTTCGCCGGCGTCTCCGGCGGCTTCTCCGCCAATTTCATCCCCTCGGGCATCGATCCCCTGCTGCAGGGGTTCACCCAGAGCGCGGCGCAGATCATCGATCCCGATCGGATGGTCAATCCGCTCTGCAACTGGTACTTCACCAGCCTGTCGAGCGTGCTGGTGATCGCCGTCGGCTGGCTGATCACCGACTGGGTGATCGAGCCGCGGCTGCGCCAGACCGAGGTCGACGGCGAGCCGGAAGAGATGCCGAAGATGCGGGAGCTCGAGGCCAAGGACCGCCGCGGCCTGCTCGCCGGCCTGGCGTCGATGGCGCTGCTGCTGATCGCCCTGGTGCTCGCCACCCTGCCCGAGAGCTCGCCCCTGCGGGCGCCGAACGGGGCCGTCACCGACTTCAAGGCGCCGCTGATGCAGAGCCTGGTGCCGCTGATCTTCATCTTCTTCATCGTCCCCGGGGTCGTCCACGGCTACGTCTCCGGCTCGGTCAAGAGCCACCGCGACGTGGTCGAGGGCATGTCGAAGGCGATGAGCACCATGGGTTACTACATCGTCATGGCCTTCTTCGCCGCCCTCTTCATCGCCGCCTTCAGCAAGTCGAACATCGGCGTGTTGATCGCCATCGAGGGAGCGAACTTCCTCAAGTCCCTCGGCATGCCCGGTCAGGTGACGATCGTCGGCATCATCATGCTGGCGGCGACGGTCAACCTGCTGGTCGGCTCGGCGTCGGCGAAGTGGGCGCTGCTGTCGCCGATTTTCGTACCGATGCTGATGCAGCTCGGCCTCTCCCCCGAGCTCACCCAGGCGGCCTACCGGGTCGGCGACTCGACGACCAACATCATCACCCCGCTGATGCCCTACTTCCCCCTGGTGGTGGTCTTCTGCCAGCGCTACGTCAAGAACACCGGCATCGGCACCGTGGTCTCCCTGATGCTGCCCTACTCGGTGGCGCTCTTCGTCAGCTGGACGGTTTTCCTGGTGGCCTACTGGCTGCTCGGCATCCCCCTCGGCCTGCAGGCGCCCTACGTCTACCCCTGATGGCGCGGCGTGAGGAGCGAGGCGTGGAGGACGGGCGCCCCGTGCCGGGTCGCCGGCGCGGGGGGCGGGTTCTCCCGGGTCCGTCGCCGCGTCCGGCGGAGACAAAAATGGCCACCCTTCTCCGAGGGTGGCCGGCGTCGACGGATAGCCGGTCGACGATCAAGGGACCGAAAACGGGCCTCCTTCCTCTCCCGGTACGTCCCCTTCCTGCGTTTTCCCCCGCGCTCGGCGGCGTGGCGCCGCACGCCGCAGCAGCGCTTTCTCAGCGGCCATAGAGCTAACGTCCCAAACGGCGCCGGAGTGGATCAAGGCCGCGCGACCGACGGACGGATTGCTTAGGCGGAGCGTGTTGACGCCTCCCAAGAGGCATGCTAACCTCAACATGGAGGGTTTTTCCCGCCAAGTCAAGAGAGGTGCCGCGAGGGGGCGGCTTCGTTGTCGACGGAGATCGGACGTCGTCGGGGGGTAGTCTGGACGGCGATCGGTCGGAGGAAGGGGGAAGGTTTCCATGCGCAATCTCCACAAACGAGCCGGTTGGTTGCTCGTCGTAATGGTCTGTGCCCTGCCGGCCGTGGCCTCCGACGTACCGCCGGGATTTTCCCGGGTAGTGATCCTCGGCAGCGACGGCGTCGAGCTCGGCGATCGGGTCGACGTGCGCTCCGGCGAGGTGGTGGTCAACGACGCTGGGGCCGGCGAGCTCGAGGTGGGCAAGGACGTCACCACCGCCGCCGGCTGGCGCCTCGCCGGCGACCGGGTCGAGATCAAGAAAGGTTCGCAGATCGGCGGCGACGTCGCCTACAACCAGCTCGACAACAAGGGCACCATCCTCGGCAGCGAGATCACGCCTCTGGCGTTGCCGGTCTTCGCTCCCCTGCCGCCCTTCCAGACCGGCACCCCGACCGCCGACGACCTGCGGGTGAAGAAGGGCGACAGCCTGAGCCTGCCGGCCGGCGACTACGGCGCCCTGCGGGTGGAGAAGGGGGGCACGGTGCTCTTCGAAGGGGGCGTCTACAGCTTCGCCGAGATCGACGCCGACAAGGAAAGCCGTCTGCTCTTCGAAGACCGCTCGCAGGTGCGGATCGCCGGTACCCTGCGGACCAAGAAGGAAGCGGTGGTCGGCCCGGCGCCGGGTGCCTCCGTCGACGCCTCGCAGATCATTTTCTACGTCGCCGGCGCCGACGAGGACAGCGACTCGGGCGGCGACTCGGGCAAGAAGAAGGGCGGCGACAGCGACAAGGGCGACAGCGACAAGGGCGACAGCGACAAGGGCGACAGCGACAAGGGCGACAGCGATTCGGGCGACAGCGATTCGGACGTCCGCTTCGATCGGCAGAATACGGTCGGCGCCAACGTCTACGCCCCCAACGGCACCATCCGCATCGGCGAGGAGAGCCGCGCGACCGGCGCCTTCGTCGGCCGCCGGGTGCGGGTCGACAAGGAGGCGATCATCGCTCTCGACAGCTTCTTCAACGAGCCGCCGGTAGCGGTGGACGACGCGGCGACGGTGGCCGAGGGGGGCACGGTGGCGATCCTCGCCAGCGGCGAGACGAGCGTCCTGGCCAACGACGCCGACCCCAACGGCGACGCGCTGGCGGTCACCACCACGCCGCTCTCCGGCCCCGACCACGCGGCGAGCTTCAGCCTCGCCGCCGACGGCACCTTCAGCTATGCCCACGACGGCAGCGAGACCCTGAGCGACGCCTTCGTCTACGAGGTGTGCGACGACGGCACCCCGGTGCACTGCGCCAGCGCCACCGTCGCCATCACCATCACCCCGATCAACGATCCGCCGGCGGCCGCCGACGACGCCGCCACCACCGACGAGGACGTGGCGGTGGCGATCGACGTGCTGGCCAACGACGCCGACGCCGACGGCACCCTGGTTCCGTCGTCGGTGGCGGTGCTGAGCGCTCCGTCGATCGGCAGCACCAGCGTCGACGTTGCGACCGGCGTCGTCACCTACGCGCCGGACGCGGATCAGAACGGCAGCGACAGCTTCGTCTACGAGGTGTGCGACGACGGCTCGCCCCTGCCGAGCCAGTGCGGCACGGCGACGGTGACGGTGACCATCAATCCGGTCAACGATCCGCCGGTGGCCGATCCGCAGAGCCTCGCCACCCGCGCCGACGCGCCCCTGACCATCACCCTGACCGGCAGCGACGTCGACGGCGACGCCCTGACCTTCGCCATCGTCAGCGGTCCGACCACCGGCCAGCTCTCCGCCATCACCCAGACCTCGGCCCAGAGCGCCACGGTGGTCTTCAGCCTGGCGGCCGGCGATCTCGACTTCCAGGGCCTGGCCAGCTTCGTCTTCTCGGTCGACGACGGCAACGGCGGCAGCGATCAGGCGACGGTGGAGATCGACGTCGAGGCGGCGAACAGCCCGCCGGTGGCCAACGACAAGTCGGTGCAGACCGGCGGTCAGCCGTCGATCACCATCAACCTCTCCGCCAACGACGTCGACGGCGACGTCCTGACCTTCTCGATCGTCAGCGGTCCGAGCGCCGGCGTCCTCACCGGCCTCACGCCGCTGCCGCCCAACCGCGCCAGCGTGGTCTACACCGCCGCCAACCCCGCGGCCCAGGAGCGCGACAGCTTCGTCTTCCGGGTCGACGACGGCAACGGCGGCAGCGATCAGGGGACGGTGCTGATCAACGAGGACATCACCGAGACGCCGAACGATCCGCCGATCCTCGGCGCCGACAGCATCGCGGTCACCACCGGCGGCACCGCCACCACCCTGACCTCGGGGGCGGCGAGCCTGCTGGACAATGACTTCGACCCCAACGGCGACAGCCTCTTCGTCACCACCACGCCGGTCAGCGGGCCGTCGAACGGCAGCTTGACCCTCGCCGCCGACGGCACCTTCTCCTACACCCACGACGGCGGCGGTTCGAGCAGCGACAACTTCGTCTACGAGGTGTGCGACGACGGCACGCCGGTCGAATGCGCCACCGCCCGGGTCTTCATCCGCATCCGCCTGCCGTCGGTGACGGTCTCGGTCACCAAGGCCGGCGCCGGCAGCGGCACGGTGTTCAGCAATCCGTCGGGCATCGACTGCGGTTCGACCTGCTCGGCCAGCTTCAGCGGCTCGTCGTCGATCCGGCTCGAGGCCCGGGCCGACGACGGCTCGGTCTTCCGCGGTTTCTCCGGCGACGCCGACTGCGCCGACGGCCTGCTGCTGCCCGACGGCGACAAGAGCTGCACCGCCACTTTCGAGGTGGCGCCGCCGCCGCCGGTGGGCAGCTTCACCGTCACCGTCAGCAAGTCGGGCGACGGCGACGGGGTGGTGCGCAGCGAGCCGTCGGGCATCGACTGCGGCTCGACCTGCGCGGCGCAATTCCCCAGCTTGAGCCGGGTCCGCCTCGAGGCGGTGGCCGACGACGACTCGCGCTTCGCCGGTTTCGCCGGCGACGGCGACTGCCTTGACGGCCTGCTCAACGGCGACGGCGACCGCAGCTGCATCGCCATCTTCGAGGCCCTGCCGCCGCCGCCGCCGGTGACCGTCACCCTCCAGGTGGTGGTCCAGGGGACGGGCTTCGGCACCATCTCCAGCAACCCGCCGGGCATCAATTGCGGCGCCGCCTGCACCCTGGTGGTGGAGCCCGGGGAGACCGTCACCCTCTTCGCCCGGCCGGACGACGGGCGGTCGTTCTTCGCCGGTTTCTCCGGCGATCCCGACTGCACCGACGGGGTGGTGACGATGGACGTCGACAAGGTCTGCATCGCCACCTTCGACAGCCAGTAGGGCGATGGAGCCCGGCGCGGATCCTCCGCGCCGGGCCCCTTCCCGCCGCCGCGCGATCGCGGCGCGGGCCGGCGGGCGCGTCCTGGGGCGAGGGTGGATCGGGGGATCGAGCCCGGTGCGGCTACCAGCTGCTCGACGAGCCGCCGCCGCCGAAGCCGCCGCCGGAGAAGCCGCCGCCGGAGAAGCCGCCGCCGCCGCCGGAGAACCAGCCGCCGGAAGACGACCAGCCGTTGCGCCGCCGGCGCCGGCGCTTCTCCTGCGCCTCGAGCAGGCGCCGGCCGGCGGCGGTCTTGTGCAGGAAGAGCCAGCCGAAGGGGAAGACGAGGCTCCACAGGATCATCATCACCACCGCTGCCGGGGTGCCGAAGAAGGCGGCGCCGAGGCCGCCCCAGAAGGCGAGGAGGAAGAGGAAGGCGAAGAGGGCGCCGATCCCCCGCGCCCGCATGGCGCCGAAGGACCAGGGGAAGAGGAGCAGCAGGATCACCACCCCGGACTCCTTATTGGCGCGGCGGGCGGTGCGCCGCGGCGGCGGCGGCAGCTCGGCTCCCGAGAGCACCGCCAGGACGGCGTTGACGCCGGCCTCGACGGCGCCGTCGGCGTCGCCCTGGCGCAGGCGCGGGCGCATGATCTCGTTCAGGATGCGGCTGGCGAGGGCGTCGGTGAGGGTCGGCTCCAGGCCGTAGCCGACCTCGAGTCGCATCTTGCGGTCGTCGCGCGCCAGGAGCAGCAGGACGCCGTCGTCGACCCCCTGACGGCCCAGCTGCCAAGTCTCGACCACGCGGATGGAGAAGTCCTCGAGGTTTTCGCCCTCGAGGCTGGGGATGGTGAGCACCGCCACCTGGTTGCCGGTCGCCTGCTCGTGCCGGCGCAGGGCCTCTTCCAGCCGCGCCTCGACCTCGGGGCTCAACATCTCGGCCAGGTCGTTGACCCGGCCGCCGAGGTAGGGCACCTCGAGGGCGGCGGCGTGGGCCCCGGCGAGCAGCGCCAGCAGCAGGACGGCCGCCCGCCGCCGGCGCGGGGCGGTGGCCGGCTCAGACATCGCGCACCCGCACGTCGTTGGCCAGCTCGTCGGCGTCGTCGGCGCGGCGCTCGACGCCGTGCTCGGCGAGCAGCTTGCCGCAGGCCTCCACCGCCTGCACCAGGGCCTCGGCGGCGCGCCGCTGGCGGATGCCGCGGGCGAGGTCGGCGGCGATGACGTCCCAGCTCGCGGCGTCGACCTTGGCGTTGATGCCGGCGTCGCGCAGGATCACCACCCGCCGTTCGTGGTAGGCGACGAAGATCAGCACCCCGGTGCGGTCGCGGGTGGCGAAGACCTCCTCTTCGAGGAAGGCCTCGGCAGCGCGCCGGGCGGCCCGCCGCTCGAGGGTTTCGTCGGGCACCAGCAGGCGTTGGACGGGGGGCACGAAGCGGCCGAGGGCGTAACCGGCGACGGCGCCGGCAAACGGCGGTGCCACCAGCCACGCCGCCGGCACCCCCCACAGCTCGTGAAGATAGGACCAGCCGGCAGCCGCCATCGCCGCCAGCAGCGCTCCCAGGGTCGCCCCGGTCCACCACGCTTCGCGGTACTCGTCGCACCGCCCGACGACGTAGGTCACCACCTCGCCCGCGGTGCGCGCTTCGGCCCGGCGGGTGGCCTGGCGCACCGCCTGCAGCTGTTGCGGATCGAAGAGCTCTCGCACGCTCATGCCGTCGTCTCGATGGTGCCTTGCCGGGGCCGCGGCGGGGGAAGGGCCCTTCCGACCCGGCTCAGAACTCGACCTTCGGCGGTTGGTCGGCGCCTTCGGTGGCCTTGAAGTAAGGCTTCTCTTCAAAGCCGAGCAGCCTGGCGACGAGCACTGCGGGGAAACGCCGGCGGGCGGTATTGAAGGCCTGGGCGGCCTCGTTGTAGCGCCGGCGCTCGACCGCGATCCGGTTCTCGGTCCCCTCGAGCTGGCTCTGCAGGTCGCGGAAGCGATCCGTCGCCTTGAGCTCGGGATAGCGCTCGACCACCACCAGGAGGCGCGACAGGGCGGAGGACAGCGCCCCCTGGGCCTGCTCGAAGGCCTGCATCTGCTCCGCGTTCGGCACGCCGGTGAGCTGGGTCTGGCCCACCCGCGAGCGCGCCTCCACCACCGCGTTCAGGGTCTCCTGCTCGAAATCGGCCGCTCCCTTGACCGTCGCCACCAGGTTGGGGATCAGGTCGGCGCGGCGCTGGTAGACGTTCTCCACCTGGCTCCAGGCGCTGGCCACCCCTTCCTCGAGCTCCACCAGTCGGTTGTAGCTGCCGAAGCCCACCGCCACCGCCCCGAGGGCGAAGAGGCCGACCAACACCAGTCCTATTCCCACGCAGCCCGCTGCGATTTTCTTCATGTCGCTTCGCTCCTACGGTCGCTGTGGCGTATGCCGCCAGTATATCCGCTAGTACCGCCAGCTGGTGACGTCCGCTCCTTCCGGCGCGGTGGCGAGCCAGTGCTCGACCAGCAGGCGGACGAAGCGTTGATGGTAGGTGAGACGGGAGTAGGCATTCAAGGTGGTGGCGTCGCCGGACCAGCAGTGCTCGTCGCGGGCGCCGTAGAGCACCGTGCCGCCGTAGGGGGGATCGGTGGTGCCGGCGAGGAACTTCTCCATCAGGTAGACGGCGTTGTTCAGGTAGTAGTTGTCCATCTCGCCGACGTAGATGTGGATCTTGCCCGCCAGCTTCGGCCCCAGCTCGGCCCAGTCGCGCTCCAGGACGTAGCGCAGGTCGTAGTTCTCGCGCCAGTAGGCGGCGACCTGGTGGTCGATGGCGCCGGTGCGTTTGTCCCAGATGCGGCGCGGGTAGCCGTCCTCCCCCACCGGACCGAAGACCGCCTCCCAGACGTCCCACTGATCCCCCGAGCGCGACTTGCTACCCAGCACCAGCTCCTTGTGGTTCTGGCCTTCGAGGGTGGCGTTGACCTGGCCGAGGTAGTCGCGGTGGCCGGGGCGGGCGACGCGGCTCCAGGGCCCTTCGAGGTAGTAGGCGTTGTGGTCCTCGTAGACGTTGACCAGGGTGTAGGCCCGGAAGTCGATCGGATCCGGGCAGGCGGCGTGACTGCCGTTGTACTCCTCGGGATAGAAGACCTGCGCCGCCAGCGCCTCCCAGCCGCCGGTCGAGCCGCCGTAGAGGCCGCGCGCCCAGGGCCCCAGGCCCCGGAAGTGTTCCTCGATCCAGGGGATCAGCTCGTAGGTGATGGCGTCGCCGTAGGGGCCGAGGTTCTGCGAGTTGACGGCGTAGGAGTCGTCGTAATAGGGGTTGGCGTGCTGGATGAGGACGACGATCACGCGCGGAAAGTCGGGCCCGGTCCACAGGCGGTAGAAGTCGTAGGCCGCCTGCTGGCGTACCCGCTCGTAGCCGTGGGCGTCGCAGTCCGGGTGGTGGCCGTTGGGGCAGTGCTCGGCGATCCACTCGCGGTCGACCGGCGGCAGGTCGGGGTCGGGCGGGGTGGTGCGGAAGCCGCTCAGGGTGGCGGCGAAGTGGCCGTGGTTGATCGCCAGGGGGTAGCGCGCCTCGGGGTGCTCGGCGAAACCGTGGGGCAGGAGGAGCACCGCGCCGAGATGCATCGGCCGGCCCCAGAATTCGGACAGGAGCTCGCTCCGGATCCGCACGTGCTTGACGTACTCGCTGTCCGCCGGCGGCTCGATCGGCGGGATGGCGCGATCGAGCTCGAGGCGGATCGGCTGCGGGTCGCGGCGCCGCAGGGCGATTTCGAGCGGGGCGGTCAGCAGGTTGCCCGGGGCCCGATTCCAGCGCTGCCCCTCGCCGCGGTCCATCGGCAGCTTGACGACGTGGCCGTCGGCGCGGTGGAAGGTCTCGTAGCGGTGCAGCAGCGCCTGGACGCGGTAGGTGCCGTCGGGCACCTCGGCGAGGCTGGCGAGGGGGTAGCCGAAGACCGCGGCGTCGATCGACCGCTCCTCCCCCGGGCGCCAGCCTTCGACGTCGATGCCGAAGATCTGCTGGGTGCTCGGGTCGTCGCGGATCTGGAAGCGGGGCTCGGCGCCGTCGTCGGTCGAGATCATCAGCAGCAGGCGGCCGTCGAGGGGACCGGCGGCGAGGGACGCCGGGTAGGTGATGGCGAAGCGCACGCCGGCCGGGCCCTCGTCGTGGGGCCACGAGGGCGCCGCGGCGAGAACCGCGACGGCGAGGCTCAAGCGGGCGAGGCGCGCGGGGCACAAGCTACCTCTCATGGGCTTCCTCCGTGGACGTGTGAGGGGAGGCAGCCTACCACGGCGGCCGGCCGCCGGCGCCGCGTCCCGGCGGTTCGCCGCGCGACGCCGCCTCGCGATACCATGCGCCGTCATGGAAACGACCGACATTCTCCCCGCGATCGTTCAGGAGCCGCCGGGCGAGGCGCAGGCGGCGGTGATCTGGATGCACGGCCTCGGCGCCTCGGGCCATGACTTCGCCGGCGTGCCGCCGGAGCTCGGCCTGCCGCGCGACCTCCAGGTGCGCTACGTCTTCCCGCACGCGCCGCGCATCCCGGTGACCATCAACATGGGGCTGATCATGCCCGCCTGGTACGACGTCGCCAGCCTCGACGCCCGCGGCCAGGACGAGCGCGGCATCCGCCGCAGCGAGGCCATGATCCGCGCCCTGATCGAGCGCGAGACCGAGCGCGGGGTGCCGGCGGAGAAGATCGTCCTCGCCGGCTTCTCCCAGGGCGGCGCCATGGCCTTGCACACCGGCCTGCGCTACCCGGAGCGGCTGGCCGGCATCATGGTCCTCTCCGCCTACCTGGTATTGCACGACAAGCTCGCCGGCGAACGCAGCGAGGCCAACCTCGAGGTGCCGATCTTCCAGGCCCACGGCCGCTTCGATCCGATGATCCCGATCGCCGCCGCCGAGCGATCGCGCGACTATCTGCAGAGCCTGGGCTACGACGTCGAGTGGCATGAGTACCCGATGGAGCACGCCGTCTGCCTGGAGGAGATCCAGGCCATCGGCCGATGGCTGACCCGGGTGCTGGCGGACGACGTCGCCGGCGGCGGCTGCTAGGATGACGGGCGATCCTCCGGCAGGGCGGAGCCCATGGGCATGAGGTACGACAACCGGGCGCTCGTCGAGGCGATCATCGCCAGCGGCGAGGGCTACTACGCCGAGTTCAAGACCGCCTGGAGCTACGGCCCGAACGGCAAGGAACCGCGGCCGCTCAAGGAGGTGGCGCGGGACGTCGGCGAGACCCTGGTGGCCTTCGCCAACTCCGACGGCGGCGATCTCCTGGTCGGCGTCGAGGACGACGGCGCGGTGACCGGCGTGCCGTATGAGGGCGATGCGCTGCGCTATCTGGTCAACGCCCCGAAGCGCGAGATCCTCGACGTCGACCTCGGCGCCACGGTGCGCACGGTCGCCCTCGACGGCAAGACGGTGCTGTGGTTTCGGGTCGAAGAGCACGTCGGCGAGCCGGTGGTCGACGCCCGCGGCCGCTGCCTGTGGCGCCGCGGCGCGCGCTCGGAACCGGTGCCGCCGCGGGAGATCGAGCGCCGCCGCCAGCACGTCCTGGGGGACGCCGGCTACGAGGCGACGCCGGAGCCGCGGGCGGCGGTGGAGGATCTCGACCCGCTGTTGGCTCGCTGGCCGCGGCCTGGTCGTCCTCCTTCGCGTCCCCCTTTGCGTCCTCCTTTCAGGTTATGGCGTCACTTCGACGACTTCGAGACCCTGCTGCGCTACTGGAACCTGATCGAGAGCCGCAACGGGGTGGTGACCCTGCGCCGCGCCGCCCTCCTGCTCTTCGCCCGGGAGCCCCTGCGCTGGCATGCCAACAACCGCCTGCGCATCCGCCGGGTGCACGGCGACGACGAGGGCTTCGGCCGCCGTTTGCGCACCCGGGAGCAGGAGGTGAGCGGGCCGATCGCCGCCCTCATCCCCCGCGCCATCGACCTCCTGCAACGCGAGCTGGCGGCGGAGCGCCGGCAGGAGACGCTATTCTCGACCGCCCAGATCCTGCCGGAAGAGGCGATCAGCGAGTGCGTGGTCAACGCCGTCGCGCACCGCAACTACGCCATCGAAGGGCAGGCGATCGAGATCCTGCTCTTCCCCGACCGGGTGGAGGTCAAGAGCCCGGGCAGGTTGCCCGAGCCGATCACCGTCGAGGACCTGCGCCGCGAGCGCGGGGTACACCGCTCGCGCAAC
>RFGL01000152.1 GCA_003697015.1 Acidobacteriota bacterium
GCGCCGCGGGCAACACCGCCACCTCGATCAGGGGCGGCGTCAGCAGCTTGAGCAGCACCGCCAGCCACAGGACGTGGGCCACCGCCGGCAGGCGCGTCAGCCGGCCGGCGGCGCCGGCGAGCAGGGCGAGGCCGGCGGCGGCCAGGGCGTGACGCGCCAGGGCGGAGAGCAGCTCGGCGGCGGCGGCCTCGCTCATCTCCCCTCGCCTCCGGCGCCGTCCTCCTCCAGCCGGCCGACCAGGGCGCGCAGGGCGGCGAGGTCGCGATCGCTGAGCTGGCGGGCGTCCGCCGCCCCCACCAGATGGCTCAGAAGCGGCGCCAGGGAGCCGTCGCAGAGGCGGTCGGCGGTCGCTTGCAGGCGGCGGGCGATCAGCGTCCGGCGGTCGACCCGCGGGCGGTAGACGTTGACCCGCCGGTGCCGCCGCCGGCCGACGCAGCCCTTGCTCTCGAGGCGCTCGAGAAGCTTCTGTACGGTGGCGTAGTGGGACGCTCCCCCGCCGGGGTAGAGCTCGTCGGTAAGCTCGCGGATGGTCGCCCGGCGCCGTCGCCAGAGGGCTTTGAGCACCGCCAGCTCGGCGTCGGTGACTTCGCTCGCTGGCGGTCGATCGGCGTCCATCGCTCCGTCTCAGACAAGGTGTCTCAACGGATCGTAAGACAGCCTGTCTGAGATGTCAAGGGCGGACGCGGTATCGTCGGCAGGCGAGAGGGACCCGCCGTATGGAGAGGACGATCCGCCGCCCGCCGCCGCTCATCTTCGTCGGCTCCTTCCTGTCGTCTCCGAGCCTGAAGAGCCCGTCGGCCGGGGAGCACCTGGCGGCGCGGCTGGCCGCCGCCGGCTGGCCGATCCTCACCACCTCCCGGCGGCGCTGGCGGCCGGCCCGCCTGCTCGACATGCTGGCGGCGATCTGGCGGCGCCGGCGGCGGTACGCCGCCGCTCACGTCGAGCTCTACAGCGGGCGGGCATTCCTCTGGGGGGAACTGGCTTGCGCGCTGCTCCGCCGCCTGGGCAAACCCCACCTGGTGGCGCTCCACGGCGGCGATCTGCCGGCCTTCGCCGGCCGCCACCCCGAGCGCTTGCGCCGCCTGCTCGCCGGTGCGGCGGTGGTCACCGCGCCGTCGCCCTACCTGCAACGGACGCTGGCGCCCTACCGCGCCGGCATCGAGCTCCTGCCCAATGCCCTGGAGCTGCGGCGCTACCCCTTCCGCCGGCGCCGCCGGCTCGCCCCGCGGCTGGTGTGGCTGCGCGCCTTCCACGCGGTCTACGATCCGTCCTCGGCGGTGCGCGTCCTGGCGCGGTTGCTGCCGCTGCAGCCGGCGGCGCAGCTGACCATGGTCGGCCCGGACAAGGGGGACGGCAGCCGGCGGGCGGTGGAGCGCCTGATCGCCGAGCTCGAGCTGGGCGACCGGGTGACCCTGGCCGGCGGCGTGCCCAAGGCCGAGGTGCCGCACCGGCTGGCGCAGGGGGACGTCTTCCTCAATACCTCGCGGGTCGACAACGCGCCGGTCAGCGTCATCGAGGCCATGGCCTGCGGCCTGTGCGTGGTGTCGACCGACGCCGGCGGCATCCCCGATCTGCTGGCCGCCGGCGACGACGCCCTGCTGGTGCCGGCCGGCGACCCGGCGGCGATGGCCGCTGCGGTCCACCGCCTGTGCACCGAGCCGGAGCTTGCCGAGCGCCTCTCCCGCCGCGGCCGCGAGCGCGCCGGCGACTGGGACTGGCCGGTGGTCTACCGCCGCTTCCGGGCGCTGGTCGAGGGGATGGTGGGGGAGGCCGCGCGGCGCTGAGGCGCCGGCGCCGCGGCTCAGTCGAGCTGCTCGACCGACAGCACCCTGACGGAGCGCGGCGCCTTGCCGTCCGGCGGCTCCGCCGCCGCCCGCTCGGCGATCAGCTCCAGGTCGAGGGCGGTGCCCGGGGCGACGTCGTCGGGGACGGGGAGGGTGAATCGGTGCTGCGGCGGCCCGTCCGCCGGCACCGTGGTCGTGGCCTGCGTGCCGCCGCCGCCGGCGGGGATGCGGGCGGTCAGACGCAGGGGATAGAGGGACGGCAGGGCGTCGAAGCGCGCCACCGTCACCCGCAGGCGGCTGCTGCCGGCGCGGCGCCTGAGCAGGATGGTGGTGGCGTGGCCCATGGCGCCGGTGGCGGCGTTCATCGGCCCGGCGACCTGGCGCCAGCGATCCTTCCCCCCCGGCTGCCAGTCCGACGCCAGGTTGCGCCGGTTGTAGCCCTGTTGAAGCCGTTGCCGGCGGCGTTGCCAGAGATGGTTCGGCTCGAGGGACGGTCGGTCGAAGTAGGGGATGGCGAGCTGGGGATCGTCCGGCGGCGCCAGCGGCGGCCAACCGAGGCGGCGCGCCAGGCCGCGGTACAGGCCCTCGCCGTAGACCCGGTTGGCCGCCCGGTTGCCGTGGTCGATGTCCGGGTTGGTCCAGCGCTCGCCGACGGTCAGGCGCACCGGAACCACCAGATAGGGGGACTCGATCCCCGCCCCACGGACCAGCAGGTGGACCTCCTCCGGGTACCAGCGGGCGATGAAGAAGAAGACGACCGGTACGCCGCGCTCGAGCAGTCGCTTCTCGGTATCGCGCATGGCGCGGGCGATGCGCAGCAGGCGGCTGCGGGCGCGGAAGGAATCGGCGTGCTCGAGGCGGTAGGCGAGATGGTGGGGGTGGCCGAATTCGTCGCGGCCGCCGAAGAGCGGCCCCAAGGAGCCGTTGGGCAGGACGTGCAGCATGGAGTGGTGATCGTTGACCGTCGGCGCGAGGACCACGGCGTCGGGCTGCAGGCGGTCGAAGAAGAACCACAGGGCGGCGAGTTGGTTGACGGCGTTGTACCCCGGCAAGGCCAGGGTCCAGGCTTCGACCGGCGGCGTCACCCCCTGGCGGCGGGCGATCTCCTCCACCACCGCCGGGTAGGCCTCCTGCCGACTCACCCCCATGCCGTAGGTCCAGGAGTCGCCGACGAAGAGCAGGCGAAAGGTGCCCGGCTTCTTCGCCACCGGACCGCTGCGGTAGCCCAGCTCGTTGCTGGTGAAGCGATCGTTCCAGGCCTCGATCTCGGAGAGGGGGCGCAGGGTGTAGCCGATCGCGGGCTCGAACCAGGTGGCGACGTAGATCCCCGGGCTGCGGTTCAGCATCGCCGCCGCCAGCTGCTGCCGTTGATCGTCCGGCAGGTCGCTCAGCCGCGGCGGCCGGTGGGAGGCGCGGTACCAGCCGGCGGCGGCGACCAGCAGCAGAACGAGGGCGGCGGCCAGGGTGGCGGCGAGCACCTCGGCGATCCGTTCGATGGTGCGAGGCTCCTGCATCGATGCCGGAGTGTGGCCGATCGACGCCAGCGCGTCAATGGGCGGGCGGCTGGGCCGGGGACGCCCTGGCGGGGGCGACGTAGGGCGGCGGCGGAAAGGCGGCGAGGATCTCGCCGATCGCCCGCTTGAGGCGCTGGCGATGGTCTTCTTTCTTGATCAGGATGGGGCCGGCGCGGCCGCGCCAGATCGGCTGCTCGGTGGCGGGATCGCGCAGCTCGACGTAGAGCACGTTGTCGTAGGGCGAGCCCCGCTTGCCCAGGGGGATCAACGCCCCGCCGCCGCGGCCGGTGATGCCGCGGCGGCGGCGCGGGTCGGGGCTGCGCAGCTCGAAGGCGACCAGGAAGTCGACCTCCCCCTCGTCGTCGTGGACGTAGCCCAGTTCCCTGAGCCGCTCGGCGATGGCGTCGCGGATCTCGTCGTCCTGGGTCTTGAACCCGCGCTGGCGGCGCGACCAGCTGCCCGGCGGCGGCGGCTCCGCCCAGTCGAAGGTGCGGCAGCGGTCGAAGTCGACCGCCCGATCGTGCCAGGTCTCGACCTTGAACGGTTTGCCCGCCGCCAGGGTGAGGGCGAGGAGGGGGACGAGAATCGAGCTCATGGCGGGGTCTCCTCCGGGGCGTCCGGCGGCGCCTCCCTCCGGCCCGCCGCCGGCGTCGCCGTCTCGTGGCCGGCGATGGTCACCCGATCGCCGGCGGAGTAGGCGACGAATTCCGGCGCGTAGACCGATTGCACCTGCGCCGGAGCGGCCTTGAAGCGGCCGGCGAGGCTGGCCCGCAGGCGGTAGCGGAAAGGGTATTCGCCCGCCGGCAGGGCGTCGAAGAAGAAGTTGGTGCCGCTGTCGCGGATCTCCTCGTACCAGCCGATGCCGAGGTGCCAGCGCGGCCCGGAGGCGGTGCTCTCGGGCTCGCAGCCGGCGGGCCGCGGGTCGCGCAGGTGGACGTATTCGGCGGCGTGCTTGAGGCGCAGGGTCAGTTGCACCTCGAGCTGATCGCCGACCTCGAGGGGGGCGCCCTCGGCCAGGGGCGTCAGACGCCACTCGCCGCCCTCGAGCCGGCGTTTGTAGTACCGCCGCTCGACGGTGAAGAGGTCCCCGCGCGCCGTCGCCGGCAGGGTTTCGGTGGAGAAATGCCAGGTGGCGGAGGCAAAGGCCAGCCCCGGGCCGTCCTTCTCCACCGTCACCACCGCCAGGGCCGGCGGATCGAGCTCGTCGCCGGCGATCACCAGCCGGTTGCCGGCCCCGGCGTAGACCTCGGGCTCGAAGACGAAGCGCCGGCGGCGCTCGCCGACCGAGACCGTCACCTCTTCCCGCGCCGCCAGCTCGCCGCTCAGGCGCAGGTGGTGGACGAGGGCGTAGATCGCCTCGGCGGTGGCGCGGGTCGAGCGCCAGTGGTTGAGCTTCTTGTCGAGCATCAGCCACTGCACCAGGCCGTCGCGCCGCCCGTCGGTCGGCGCCAGCTCGGTGAGCACCCGCAGGGCGAAGGCATGACCGGAGACGACGTCGTTGTACCACAGCCAGGAGCGCTCCTCCGGCTGCCAGTAGGTGCCGAGGTCGGGGTCGCTCCGCGCCGAGTCCATGACGCTGTCGAAGACCAGCCGGGCGTCGTCGTGGCGGCCGGCGCGGTGGAGGGCGAGGGCGAGGTAGCCCTTGAGCAAGGGCGGGTGCTCCCGCCAGCGGGCGAAGGCGCGATCGAGCATCCGCCGGCGGTCGTCCTCGCTGAAGGCGCCGCCGGTCCAGCCGAGGTCGGGGTAGGCCGACAGGACGTAGGCGAGGAAGGTGATCTGCGGCCAGCAGCAGTCGCCGGCCGGCTCCGGGCTCAGCTCCCGGCGCCAGTGCTGCTCGAGATAGGACCAGGCGCGCAGGACCACGTCCCGCGGAACTTCGAGGCCGACCTCGAGCGCCCGGCTGAGGCCGCTCAGGACGTAGAGGGTGAGGTAGGGGGAGGGGGCGCCGTCGGGGAACCAGGGGAAGCCGCCGGACGGCGCCTGCAGCCGGCGCAGGCGGGCGAGGGCGGCGTCGCGGGTGGCGGCGGCGATGCGCGGATCGAGCAGGCGGACGATCTCGCCGCCGC
>RFGL01000153.1 GCA_003697015.1 Acidobacteriota bacterium
AGACTGACGCGGTTCCACGGACTGGCCTTCTGGCGGGGGGACCTCGCAGCTCATGCCGATGCGACTCGAAGACCTCAAGACCGGCACCCGCATTCGGGGCATCAGAGGCGATGCGGTGGTGACGGTGCAGGGGGTACGGTGGTTCGGGGACGAGGCGGTGGAGGTGATCTTCGAGGACGGGGACGGGCGTCTTGACCGGCAGCTGGTCTACCGCCACGGGGAGCCGGCCTTGGAGCTGGTGGCTGCGGGACGGTCGTGGTCGTTCGACGGCGACGGGGAGCTGTTGCGGCTGGTGTCGGAGGCCTATCGGATCCGGCTGGCGTGGCTCTTCGACCCGTACCTGGCGGTGACGACGTCGCTGATCGAGCCGCTGCCGCATCAGATCAGCGCGGTGTACGAGGCGATGCTGCCGCGCCAGCCGTTGCGCTTTCTGCTGGCGGACGATCCCGGAGCGGGTAAGACGATCATGGCGGGGCTTCTGATCAAGGAGCTGATGGTTCGCGGCGACCTCGAGCGTTGCCTGATCGTGGCGCCGGGAAGCCTGACGGAGCAGTGGCAGGACGAGCTGTGGGAGAAGCTCGGCCTCGAGCTGGAGATCCTGAGCCGCGACATGATCCAGACTTCGCGCACGGGCAATCCCTTCACGCACAAGCACCTGCTGATCGCCCGCCTCGACCAGCTGAGCCGCAATGACGAGCTACAGCAGCGTCTCGCCGCCGCGCCGGAGTGGGATCTGGTGATCTGCGACGAGGCGCACAAGCTGAGCGGTACCTACCAGGGCGGGGAGCGCAAGTTGACGAAACGCTACCGCCTGGGTGAGCTTCTCGGCCGGTGCAGCCGTCACTTTCTGCTGATGACGGCGACGCCGCACAACGGCAAGGAAGAGGACTTCCAGCTCTTCCTGGCGCTCCTCGACGGCGACCGCTTCGCCGGCCGCTACCGCGCGGGAACCCACCGGGCGGATGCGTCGGACCTGATGCGCCGGCTGGTCAAGGAAGACCTGGTGCGCTTCGACGGCAAGCCACTCTTTCCCGAGCGCCGGTCCTACACCGTCCAGTACCCGCTCAGCGCCCCGGAGGCCCGCCTCTACGCCGCGGTGACCGATTACGTGCGCGACGAGATGAACCGCGCGGACAAGCGGCTGGTGGAGGAAGGCCAGAGCCAGCGGCGGATCAACGTCGGCTTCGCCTTGATGACCCTGCAACGCCGCCTGGCGTCGTCGCCGGAAGCCATTTACCGTTCCCTGGAGCGGCGGCGGGAGCGGCTGGAGAAACGGCTTCTGGAAGCGCGTGCGACGCTCCGCGACGGCGAGCTGCTGGCGGACGCGGTCGAGGTGCCGAGCTTGGATGAGGACGAGTGGGAGGAGATCTACGAGGACAGCCCGCAGGAGGAGCGCGAAGCCTTCGAGGAGGAGTTGATCGACCACGCCACGGCGGCGATCACGGTGGAGGAGCTGGCACTGGAGATCGAGCGCCTGCGCCAGCTCGAGGCCCAGGCCCGCGGGGTACGGCGTTCGGGGGCCGACGCCAAGTGGCAGGAGCTGAATTCGATCCTCGACGATCCGCGCATGGTCGACGAGCACGGGCACCGCCGCAAGCTGATCATCTTCACCGAGTTTCGCGACACCCTCTCCTATCTCGCGGGGCGGGTGCGCACCCGCCTGGGCCGGCACGAGGCGGTGGTGGAGATTCACGGCGGCGTGCAGCGGCAAGCCCGCCGCGCGGTGGTCGAGGCGTTCATGAACGACCCTGAGGTGGAAGTGCTGATCGCCAACGACGCCGCCGGCGAGGGGGTGAACCTCCAGCGCGCCCACCTGATGGTGAACTACGACTTGCCGTGGAACCCCAACCGCCTGGAGCAGCGATTCGGCCGCATCCACCGCATCGGCCAGCAGGAGGTCTGCCACCTGTGGAACCTGGTGGCGAGGGACACCCGCGAGGGGGACGTCTACTCGCGCCTGCTGACCAAGCTCGAGGTGGAGCGCGAGTCGCTGGGGGGCAAGGTCTTCGACGTCCTCGGCCAGCTCTTCGAGGAGCATCCCCTGCGCCATCTGCTGATGGATGCCATCCGCTACGGCGAGCAGCCTGAGGTGCGCGCGCGGCTGGAGCGGGCGATCGACGAGGCGGTCAATCCGCACCACCTGCGCCAGCTGCTCGAACGCCGCGCCCTGGTGCAGGACGCGATGGACCTCAGGCAGGTGCAGGCGATCCGTGCGGACATGGAGCGTGCCCACGCCCGGCGGTTGCAGCCGCACTTCATCCAGGCGTTCTTCCTCGAGGCCTTCCGCCACCTCGGCGGGCGGCTCCACCGGCGGGAGGAAGGGCGTTTCGAGATCAGCCACGTGCCGGCGGTGATCCGCCAGCGCGACCGGCTGCTCGCCCGCGGCACGCCGGTCGCGGCACGCTACGAGCGGGTTTGCTTCGAGAAGGAGCGGGTGGACGCGCAGCCCCGGGCCTATCTGGTGTGCCCGGGCAGCCCGCTGCTGGACGCCACGATCGACGTGGTGCTGGAGCGCCACCGCGAGCTGCTGCGTCGCGGTGCGGTGCTGGTGGACGAGCGAGATCCGGGGGAGGGGCCGCGGCTGTTGTTCTACC
>RFGL01000017.1 GCA_003697015.1 Acidobacteriota bacterium
CGACGAGGCGACGCCGATCGAAGCCGCACCGGTCGAAGCCGCACCGGCCGAAGCCAAACCGGTCGAAGCCAAACCGGTCGAAGCCAAACCGGCCGGCGAAGCCAAACCGAGCGACGACGTCAAACCGGTCGAAGCCGCACCGGCCGAAGCCAAACCGAGCGACGAAGCCAAACCGAGCGACGAAGCCAAACCGGTCGAAGCCACGCCGGCCGAAGCCAAACCGAGCGACGAAGCCAAACCGGCCGACGAAGCCAAACCGAGCGACGAAGCCAAACCGGTCGAAGCCACGCCGGCCGAAGCCAAACCGAGCGACGAAGCCACGCCGGCCGACGAGGACGCCACGCCGGACGAGGCGCCGGCCGCCGTCCAGGCGAAGCGGCGCAAACGGCGGCCGTCGGGCATCGACGCCCTGGCGGAGCTGGAGAAGATCCGCCGCCAGGCTCTGCGCCGGCGCCGGCCCGAAAAGCGGCCGAGCAACGGCCTGGGCGAGCTCAGTCGCGATCTGCAGCTGAGGCTGAGCCGCGCCGACCTGGCGCGGGCGCGCCGCGTCGCCTTGACCCTGCAGCTGGAAGACGAAAACCGCCAGGCGGTGGACGAGGTACGGCGGTTGGCGGTCGAGATCGACAACCCCGAGACCCTAGAGAAGCTCCTCTTGCACCTCAACATCGCCCTCGACGCCAGCTGAGCTCACGGCCGCGCTCGTGGTAGCGTCGGGGGGAGCGGCAACCAACCGATGATCGAGTCAATCCGATGAAGTGCCCATTCTGCTCGGTCAACCGCGATCGGGTCGTCGATTCCCGCGAGAGCCGGGAAGGCGCCACCATCCGCCGGCGGCGGGAATGCCTGGCCTGCGGCCGTCGCTTCACGTCCTACGAGCAGATCGAGAACATCCCGTACATGGTGGTCAAGAAGAACAACCGCCGCGAGGAGTTCGACCACGCCAAGCTGCTATCCGGCGTGCTCAAGGCGTGCGAGAAACGGCCGATCCCGTTGAAGACCCTGGAGGAGCTGGTGGCGTCGGTCGAGCACCGCCTGCACCAGCGGGAGGAGCGCGAGATCTCAACCCAGGAGATCGGCAACATGATCATGAACCGCCTGCGCGAGCTCGATCAGGTCGCCTACGTGCGTTTCGCCTCGGTCTATCGTCGATTCGAGGACATCGGCGCCTTCGTCGAAGAAGTCCAGAGCCTGCTCAACGAGCCTTGAGGCCTGCCGGCCAGCCAGGCCGAGCCGGCATGACAAGACCATGATCAGCGCCCCCGCCGGTGATCGGGTACCGGAGCTACCCGACATCTTGCCCGTCCTGCCGCTGCGCGACGCGGTGGTCTTCCCCTACGTCATCGTGCCCCTGTCGGTAGGCCCGGAGGGGGGCGTGCCGGCGATCGACCGGGCCCTCGCCGATCAGCGGCTGGTGATGCTCGCCACCCAACGCGACGGCAGCAACCCCCAGCCGGAGCCGGAAGACCTGCACCCGATCGGCACCGCGGGAATGATCATGCGCATGCTGCGCCTGCCCGACGGCCGCATGCGCCTGCTGGTACAGGGATTGATGCGGGTGCGCCTGGAGCACGTGGCACGCCGCGAGCCCTACCTCGAGGCCCAGATCGTCCCCCTGCCGCCGCCGGCGGTGGAGATGGAGCCCGAAGTCGAGGCCCTGACGCGGCGGGTGGTCGACGGCCTCGAGCAGGCCATCCACCTCGGGCGGGCGATCTCTCCCGACGTGGTGGTCGTGGCGGCCAACCTCGACGATCCCGGACGGCTGGCCGATCTCGCCGCGAGCAATCTCGAGCTGCCGGCGGCGGCGGCCCAGTCCCTGCTCGAGACCCTCGACCCCGTCGCCCGCCTGCGCGCCGTCCACCACCATCTGGAGCGCGAGCTCCACCTGCTGGCGCTCAAGCAGGACATCGCCAACCAGGCGCGCGACGAGCTCGACCGCAACCAGCGCGAGTACTTCCTGCGCCAGGAGCTGAAGGCGATTCAGGACGAGCTCGGCGAAGGCGACGACTTCCGCCTCGAGATCGACGCCCACCGCCGGCGAGCGGAGGAGAAAAAGCTGCCCGAGGAAGCCCGCGAGGAGCTCGAACGGCAGATCCGCCGGCTCGAGCGCGGCCACCCGGACAGCGCCGAGACCGCGGTGGTGCGCACCTTTCTCGACTGGCTCACCGGCCTGCCCTGGGGGGTGATGAGCGAGGACCGGCTCGACCTCGAGCGGGCGCGGGCGATCCTCGACGAGGATCACTACGGACTGGAGACGGTCAAGGAACGGATTCTCGAATTCCTCGCGGTGCGCAAGCTCAAGGCCGACGCCAAGGGGCCGATCCTGTGCTTCGTCGGTCCGCCCGGAGTGGGCAAGACGTCCCTCGGCCGCGCCGTCGCCCGTACCCTCGGTCGCCGCTTCGCCCGTCTCTCCCTCGGCGGCGTCCACGACGAGGCGGAGATCCGAGGCCACCGGCGCACCTACGTCGGCGCCCTGCCCGGCCGCATCCTCCAGGGGCTGCATCAGGCGGGGACCAGCAACCCCGTCTTCATGCTGGACGAGATCGACAAGATCGGCGCCGACGCCCGCGGCGATCCGACCGCGGCCCTGCTCGAGGTGCTCGATCCGGAACAGAACGCCACCTTCCGCGACCACTATCTGGGGCTGCCCTACGATCTGTCGCGGGTGCTCTTCATCACCACCGCCAACCGGCTCGAGCCGGTGCCGCCGGCGTTCCGCGACCGCCTGGAGGTGATCCGCCTGAGCGGCTACGCCGAGGAGGAGAAGGTCGAGATCACGCGCCGTCACCTGCTGCCCAAGGCGCGGCGCGAACACGGCCTCGAGCCGGCCCACCTGGAGCTTACCCGCGGCGGCATCCAGAGGATCATCCGCGGCTATACCCGGGAGAGCGGCCTGCGCGCCCTGGAACGCGAGATCGCCAGCCTATGCCGCAAGACGGCGATGCGGGTGGCCACCGGCCGGCGTCCTCTCGGGCGCCTCGACGGCCGGCGGGTGGCGCGCATTCTGGGGCCGGAACGGCACCTCTCGGAGGCGCTGCTCGACCGCCATCGGGTCGGCATCGCCACCGGCCTGGCCTGGACCGAGCACGGCGGCGAGCTGATGTTCATCGAGGTCCTCGCCGTGCCCGGCGACGGCAAGCTCCACCTCACCGGCAAGCTCGGCGAGGTGATGAAGGAGTCGGCCCAGACCGCCTTGACCTACGCCCGCGGCTACGCCTCCCGCCACGGTCTCGAGGCCTCCCTGCTCACCGCCCAGGATCTCCACGTCCACGCACCGGCGGGAGCGGTGTCGAAGGACGGGCCGTCGGCCGGGGTGACCATCGCCACCGCCCTGATCTCGATCCTCGCCGGCCGTCCGGTCGACCGCAGCGTGGCGATGACCGGCGAGCTCACCCTGCGCGGCGCCCTGCTGCCGATCGGCGGGCTGAAAGAAAAGCTGCTGGCGGCCCACGCCGCCGGCATTTCCACCGTCCTGCTGCCGGCGGCCAATCGGGGCGAGCTCGCGACCCTGCCCAAGAGCCTGCGCCGCAAGCTGCGCCTGCGGACCTTCGAGCACATGGACGACCTCGCCGGCGCGGCGTTGATCGGCGACGCGCCGGGCACCGAGCCGCGGCGATGAGCCGCGACCGGGGGCCGGCGCCGCCAGCGGGCGAGGATCGCCTGATCGCCTGGCTGCGGCGGCGCCTGCCCGGCGGCCTGATCGGCGACGACGCCGCCGTGCTGCCGCGGCAGGCGTGGGCGGTCACCACCGACGCTCAGATCGCCGGCGTCCACCTGCCCGCCGATCTCGACCCGGCGTGGGCGGCGCGCCGGCTGCTGGCGGTCAACCTCAGCGATCTGGCGGCGATGGGAGCCGTCCCCGCCTACGCCTTTCTCGCCCTCGCCGCGCCGGCCGACTACGACCACCGGCGTTTCCTGGACGCCCTGCACCGCGCCGCCGCGCGCCACGGGATCGAGCTCGCCGGCGGCGACCTCGCCCGCCAGCCGCACCTCACCGCCGTCCTCACGCTTCTCGGCCGGCGGTCGCGGGGAGGTCGCTGGCTGCGCCGGGGCGGCGCCCGGCCGGGGGACGGACTCTGGCTCGGCGGCACGGTCGGCGAGGCCGCCCTCGGGCTCGAGCTGCTGGGGCGCGGCGCCCGCCTCGCCGGCCGCACGATCCACCTGCCGCCCGGCCTCCGCCTGAGCGATCGGCTGGCGCGGGCGGCGCGACGCGCGGTGCGGCGCCAGCTGGCGCCGTCGCCGCAACTCGCTCTCGGCCGCTGGTTGGCCGGGGAAACGCGCCGCGGCGGCGCCATCGACCTATCCGATGGCCTGGCCCGTGATCTATACCGTCTCTGTCGCGAAAGCGACGCCGGGGCGGTGGTGCGATCGGAACGTCTGCCCCTGGCACGCGACGCCGTCGAGCTGGCCGCACGGCTCGATCGCGAACCGTACGAGATGGCGCTTTTCGGAGGCGAAGACTACGTCTTGCTCTTCAGCTTGCCGGCGGACGTCGTGCCACCGGCGGCGTTCGGCTGCCGGCGCATCGGTGAGATTCAGGGCGGCAGGAGGGTGGAGCTGATCGAAGACGGCGCCCGGCGGCGCCTCCCCGATCGCGGCTGGGACCATCTCGACGGCGAACAAAACGGATGAAGCCCCGCCGCCGGTGGCGGGGCTTCATCCGGGCGCCTTCCACAAGGCGTATCAGCGCCTGACCGACAAACGTATCGGCTTCTTGACCGCCTTTTCGAGCTTCTTGAGATAGCGCAGAATCTCTTTCTGGCCGCTCTCGAGGGCTCGGATGCGCCGGCTGACGCTGGCACTGGTGCCGGCGCCGGCGGCCGCCTTGCGACGCGTGCCTTTGGCTTTGCTCGCCGCGCGCCCGCGCGGACTCTCGGCGCGCAAACGCTGGAAGACCTCGACCGCTTCCGGCAGATAACGGCGCCCCCGCCCGGATCCCTTGTGCGGAATCTTTTTCAAGTGCAAGCGGACGTAACGCAGGAGCGTCGGATAGGAGATGCCCGTCACGTTCTTGATCTGGGTCAAGGTCAACAGACCCTCGCCCGCCGTCTTCTTCCTGGCCGTACGCTTGCGACGCGTCGCCGTCTTCTTCTTTCTCGCCGTCTTGGTCTTGCGGGTCTTGCGCGCACGCTTCGGCGCTGCCGCCGCCGAGGCGGCCTTGCGCGGCCGCCCGCGACGCTTGACGTTCTCTTTCTTCAACTGCTCGAAAACCGCCAACGCCTCTTCCGGGTAACGCTGAGTGCGCCCCTTGCCTTCCGACGGGATCCGATCCTGATAGAGCTTCTTGTAGCGCTGCAGCGTCGGCATCGAGATGCCGGTACGCCTCGACACCTCGGTCAAGGTGAGGAGCTTGCTATCCGCTTCAGCCATCACAGCCTCCGAATCTGCCATCCTCTTTGGTGGAACGTCCAAGAAGTGAGCCCGCACATTATTTAGAATACTTCGCTGCGAAAGTCAAGTGGGATGAGAAAAGTTGTTCAAGAAAGGCGTAAGGGTTCCCCCCGCACCACAGGTCAGGAGTGAATCAGCCCGAGCTGACGCACCATGTAGGAGAGCGCCTGGCGGCTGAGCCCGAGCTGACGCGCCGCCGCCGCGCGATTGCCGCCGGTCGAACGCAAAGCGCGGTCGATCAGCTGCCGCCGGAATGCTTCGAGTTGAGCATGATACGTAGCTTCGGAACCGGCGGCCGATCCGGCATGCGGCAGATCGAGGTGCTCGGGGGTGATCTCACCCTCGCCGGCGAGAGCGGCGGCGACCTCCAATACGTTCTTCAGCTCGCGCACGTTGCCCGGCCAGGGGTGGGATGAAAGCTGCTCCCGAGCGGCGCGGGAAAGGCGCAGGCGAGACCCGGCGACGCGTTCCACGAAGTGATCGGCGAGCAGCAGGACGTCGCCGTCGCGGTCGCGCAGAGGCGGCAATCGAACCATCGCCACCTTGAGACGAAAGTAGAGATCCTGGCGGAACGTACCCTCCGCCACCATGCGCTCCAGATCGCGGTGGGTGGCGGTCACCACCCGCACGTCGACGCCGCGCGGATGGCTCTCGCCGAGACGGCGGATCTCCCCCTCCTGCAGAACCCGCAGCAGCATGCCCTGCACCGGCGGCGGCAGATCGCCGATTTCATCGAGAAAAACCGTACCGCCGCGCGCCGCCTCAAAGACGCCGGGTCGATCGCGGTCGGCGCCGGTGAAGGCGCCGCGGACGTGGCCGAAGAGATCGGAGGTGATCAGCGACTCGGAAAGGGCGGCACAGTTGACCGCCAGGAACGGTCCGCCGGCGCGGGCGCTCGAACGGTGGACGTACCGCGCCGCCAGCTCCTTGCCGGTGCCGCTCTCGCCGAGAATCAGCAGCGGCAACTCGGCTTTCGCCAGCTTGCCCAGACGTTCGACGGCGGTACGCAGGGCGGCGCTGGCGCCGATCATGCCGCCGGTCGCCGGCGGCGGAGGGAGGCGGCCGGGAGCGGCCGGCAGATCGCGCCGGATGAGGGCGAAGAGCGCCCGCAGGCGGCTGTCGACGGCGGCGGCCGACAGCACCAGGCGACCGCCGCCGTCGTCCGCCGTCAGGGTCTCCTCGCCGCCCGGGCCGGCGACCAGCACCCGGCGGCGGCCGGCGTCGTCCTCGCGCACCAGGCGGACGTCGTCGTACCCCGCTCCGGCGAGGAGGGCCGCCCAGGCGCCGCCGCTGGCCGCCGTCCGCCGTTGCAGATACCGCTCCACGGCGCGCCAGGCGCTCAAGGAGCGCCCCTCCAGGCGCTCGGCCATGGGCTCGGCCCCGCAGCGGCGCAGGGTGTCGGCGGCCTGCCGGACCCGCAGCGACGGCACCATGCCGGGCTGCACCAGCTCGCAGTCGAAGATCAGGCGGGCGGCGCGGTAGGGCGCCAGGCTGGAGAGCTCGTCCCAGATCGCGGCGGAGGGCGAGCGGCCGGCGGCAAGCGAGCGCCACAGGGGAGCCCAGGGCGTGCCGTGAGCCAGCTCCGACGCCTGCTGGCGGCGGCCGGCGAGGGCGAGCAGGGCCGGCCCTTCCTCCGGCTCGAGCTCGGCCAGCGCCGCGGGGATGCCGTCCCCCAGCGCGGCGGACGCGGCGTCGGCCTGACCCTGCCAGCCGCGAGCCCGCGCTTCGAGCACCCGCACCAGCTCGAGGTCGCCGGCGGCAGGTCGCCGGGCGACCAGCTCCCGTGCCTCGACGCAGCGCGCCAGGGCCGCCGCCGTGCGTCCCTGAGCGAGCTCGTAGCGAGCCCACAGCTCGAGGTCTGCGAGCAGGCCGCGCACGTTGTCGGCACGGCGGTTCTCCCGCATCGAGACCTCGAGGATCGATCCCACGCCGGCGAGCCGGCCGCGGCGCAATCGCACTTCCGCCAGGTTGGGCAGTACCAGGGTCGTGGCGCTGGTGCCGTCGCATTCCTGCAGCCGTCGCAGCGCGTGGCGGCAGGCCCGCTCGGCGCCGGCCAGATCGTCGATCAGCACCCGCCCCAACGCCAGCTCGTTCCACAGCCGGCCGACCCGCTCCCGCGGCAGCCGGCGGCGCGCCTGGCGCAGGGCGGTGGCGACGTGGGTCACCACGCCGTCGCCGTCGCGGGCGAGGTGGCTGCGCAGGCCGCGGGCGTGGTGCCAGCGCCAGGCCAGGTCGGGGTCGTCGCGGGCGACGGCGGCGGCTTGCAGATGGCGATCCATGGCGCCGGCGTCGCCCTCGTCCCAGGCGGCGAGCGCCGCCAGCAGCCGTGCTCGCAGCTGCCAGCGGCCGCGGCCGGCGGCGAGGGCCCGCGCCACCCAGTCGCGCACGGCGTCGGGCCGGCCCTGGTTGGCCAGCAGCTTGACCGCCAGCTCGGCGGCCTCGACCGTGGCCGGCCCGGAGAGGGCGGTCGCCGCCAGCCGATCGAGGGTGGCACGGTCGGCCCGCAGCTCGCCGAGCTTCTCCTGACAGCGGGCGCGCAACAACCGCGCGGCGACGCTGCGCGCCCCTTGCAGGACGCTGCGCGCCCGCTCGTAGCGGCCGAGTGCGTAGAGCGCTTCGGCGAAGGCCAGGACCTGCGGCGCGGCGGTGGGCGGACGTCGTTCCCAGACGATGACCGCCTGGGCCGGGCGTCCGTCCGCGACCAGCCGCAGGGGATCTCCCAGGCCGCGGCGCCACCCCGACCACAGATCCTGCGCCCGCGGCCCGGCCAGCAGGCGCTCGAGGGTGAGGCGATCCCGCGCCCGAGCCAGGAACCGCCGGCGGCAGGGCCCGGGTCCCGCGACCCGCAGCCGGCGCCGGCGGCCCTCCCGGTGAACCGCGGCCAGGGCGCGGCGCGCAACGGCGAACGGCGGCTGCCACAAGAACGGTGCCAGATCGAGGATCTGGGCTACCGCCCGGTCGCCGGCGAGGGGCGTCAAGGACGGGCGCCAGCGCTCGAGCAGGCGGCGGGCGGCACGGCGCGCCATGCCGCGGCCGGCGACCTCGGGACCGCGGAAGAGGATTTCCACCAGGGCCACCAACCACGCTTGATTGAAGCCATCCGGCCGGCCGCGACGCAGACCGCCGGCGATCAGACGGCCGTCCGCCGCCAGACGTGCGGCGCGCCAGCCGCCGGCCAGCACCAGGCCGCCGTAGTCGAGATGGGCGAGGAGCGCCGCCCCTTGCAATACCACCGCCAGCCGTTGCTGATCGGTGAGGACGGCGCGTTCGAGGGGCTCGCCGTCGTGCGGCGGATCGAGGGCCTGGTGATCGAGAAGCGCCGCCGCCGGGGGCGACTGGGCCGCGCCGGGGCGCGGTGCGGGGGAGCGCTCGTAAGCCGACTTCATCCGCCGAGCAGGCGTTCCAGATCGCGCCAGAACGCCGGGTACGACTTGGCGACCACCTGCGGCGCCCGGATCACCACGCCGGGCCGGCGCAGGCCGACCAGGGCCAGGGCCATGGCGATGCGGTGATCGCCGTAGGTCTCGACCTCGACCGGCTCGCTGGGGGGAGGCGCCTCAGCCCACGTCCCCGGCACCACCAGGCCGTCGGCACGCTCCTCCACCGGCACCCCCAGCCGGCCGAGCTCGCGCGCCATGGCGGCGAGCCGGTCGCATTCCTTGATCCGCAGGTGGGCGACGTTTCGGATCACCGTCGTGCCGCGGGCGAAGGGCGCGACCGCCGCCAGGGTAGGCACCTGGTCGGGGACGTCGCTCAAGTCGGCGTCGAGCGCCGCCAGCGGGCCGCCTTCGACCACCAGCTCGGCACCGCGCCAGGCGACCCGCGCCCCCATCTCCGCCAGCAGATCGAGGAAGCGGCGGTCGCCCTGGGCCGAATCTCTCCGCAGCCCTTCGAGCACCACCGGGCCGCCGGTCAAGGCGGCGGCGGCGGCGGGGTAGGCGGCGGCGGAGTAGTCGCTCTCGACCGTCACCTCGCCGGCGGCGAGGGGCGACGGCTCGACCCGCCAGCGACGGCTGCCGCCGGGAGCGTCGGGGAGCGCCTCGAGGCGCCCGCCGAAGGCGGCGATGGCCTCGAACGTCAGATCGACGTACGGCGTCGAGGTCAGGCGCTCGACCGTGACCTCGACCGGCTCGCGGGCGGCGAGGGCGGCGATCAGCAGGGCGGAGAGGTACTGGCTCGACTCGCCGGCATCGAGGGTCGTGCGACCGCCGCGCAGGCTGCCGCCGGTGATCTCGAGGGGGGCGTAGCCCTCGCGCTCCAGGCAGCGGATCTCGGCGCCCAGGGGCCGCAAGGCGGCGATCAGCGGGCCGACGGGACGCTCGCGCAGGCGGGGGACGCCGTCGAGGCGCCAGCGGCCGGGGACGGTGGTCAAGGCAGCGGTCAGGAAGCGGAACATGGTGCCGCCGTTGCCACAGAAGACGTCACCGCCGGCCGGCGGCGGACCGGGGGTGAGTCTGAGGGCTTCACCCCGTCGCTCGATGGCGAAACCGCAACGCGCGAGGGCGTCGAGGAACAGCCGCGGGTCTTCCGAGGTCAGCGGGCGGTGGATGGTCAGGGGCAGGCGCCCGACCAGCGCCAGGCCGAAATAGCGCTGGGCGACGCTCTTCGACGGCGGCACGGCGCAGCGCCCGCGAGCCCGGCGACCGGCGGCGACGGCATAGGTCTCAGGCCCCATCGCCGGCCCCCGTCCGCGCAGCCGCCGGCGCCGCATCACGACGCGCCTCCGGGGCGATCGACGGCTGGGGGTCAGGACGTTCATCGCAAGGCGCGAGCGGCGCGCCGCCGGACCGGATCGGCGGCCGCACGGGGATCGATGCGGCACCCCTCGCGGGCAGGCCGGACGCCCCTGAGGCGTCAGCCTGCCGCTGAGGTGCTCCTCCAAAACTTTCCGAATTCATCTTGTCATACTCAGAGATTCTTTGGAATGCTCAGCGCCCCGCTCCGCGCCGCCCTCCAACCACTCCACCCGCCGGCTGTTGAACCAGGCGTCGAGCAGCCGGATCTCCCCGCCCGCCACCTGCAGGGTACGCGGCGCGTGGAAATGCCCGAGGAGGAGGACGTCGAAGCCTTCCGCCAACCGCCGTTCGCCATAGCGCCGGATCACTTCCTCCGGGATCGCCGTCTTGTGCTTGAAGTTGGTGCGGCCGAGACGCTGCTCGGAGGCGAACATCAACCGCCGGCTGAGGGTCGCGGGCAGGGAGCGCACCATGAGCCGCGTCGGCCAGCTCTTCGACAGCCAACGCCAGAAGCGGTAGGGATAATCGCGGTCGTTGAGCCCGTCGCCGTGAACCGCCAGATAGCGCCGGCCGCCGGCGGTGACCGCCACCTCCCTCGCCAGGCGGTCGAAGTAGCGCGCATAGGGTCCGTGCTGGAGGAAGAAGTCGCGATTGCCCTCGACGTAGTCGATCGTCACGCCGCGCCGGCGCAGCCGCTCGAGGGCCGGCAGGAGGGCGCGGATCTCGTCGGTCTCGAAGGGGCGAAAGCCCACCCACACGTGGAAGACGTCGCCGAGCAGGATGAGCCGCTCGCAGCCCTGGTCGGGCAGCGCGTCGAGCTGCTCGATCAACGGCCCGGCAGGGCCACCGGGGCCGCCGAGGTGGGAGTCGGCGATGACGGCTACGGACATGACTGCTCCGGGCGCGGGCGCTACGCCGGGGCGATCGTTTATAGCACGCCGTCGTGCGATCCCTGGCGGGGCGCGGCGGCGTCGGGGACGCGCCCGGGCGCGTCGGCCGGCGGCGGGTCGAGGACCAGCTGCAGCAGCACGGTGCGCTGCTCGGCGTTGAAGTTGTCGTCCGACAGCAGGTAGACCAGCACCTCCCCCCGCGGACCGCGGCGGACCGCCACCGACTCCATGTTGTCGATCGGGTGCCGGGGGGTGAAGACCGCCAGCTCGTCGCCGCGCAGCAGGGCTCCGGGCACCACCGACGACGCCGGGATGCGCGACAGGCGGGCGTGGTTGCCCACCCCGGGGGCGTAGCTGCGTTCCAGCAGCAGCACGTCGCCGCCGGGCAGCAGATCGGCACTGGTGGGATGGAGATCGCCCTCGGCGGCGAGGCGCAGCTCCCGCCAGTCCGAGCCGTCCGCCGGCCCCAGCCAACCGCGCAGGTTGCCGCCGGCGACGCGCTGATCCTCCGCCATCACCAGCAGCCGGCCGTCGGCGAGTCGGACCAGGGCCTCCATGCCGCCGTTGTCTTCGCCCTCGGCGACGGCGGCGGGATGGGGCACCGGCACCGGCCGGCCGTCGAGGGCCGCCGCCGGCCGGCCGGCGGCGGGGAAACGCCACAGGCGATGGTCGCCTTCGAAGCTCACCAGCCAGCCGCCGTCGACGGCCACGAGCTCCTCGGCGTCGTTGCGGGCGCGGCCGGCGACCGGCCGGCCGTCGGGCTCGTGCAGGACGCCGAGACGGGCCGAACCCACCCCTTTGAGGATCCCCGCCCGGTCGTGACGCAGCTTCGCCACCAACCAGCGACCGCGGTCGGACACCGCCACCATGCGCCGGCCGTCGGCGCTGATCGCCATGCCGGAGAGACCGCCGAAGGCCGGCTCTTCCGAGCTCAGCGCGAAGCCGGCGACGAATCGCACGGCGCCGACCCGCGTCTCCCCGGCCGGCATGGCGAGGGGCTCGGCGCGGATCCGCAGCCGCTGGCCGGCGGCGCCGGCGGGAAGCGCGCTCCAGGCCACCAGGGCGAGGACGGCGAGAGAGCGGAGGGTCTGCTTCATCGAGGTCGGCGAATCGCGGCGGCGGGCGGAGCCGTCACTCCTGGGTAGTCCTTCCAGCCGCCGGGCCGAGGTCGTCGGCGAGGAAGGCCAAAAGAGCGCTCTGGGTCTCGTCGGCGAGGATCATGCCGAAATGGTCGCCGTCGACGTAGAACGGCTCGCCGGCGATCGCCGCACGTTCCTGCGGCGACAGGTAGAGCTGGCTGGTGACGGTGGCGTGGCCGTCGCCGGGGGCGGCGGTCAACGCCTGCAGATGGGGCTTGCGCAGCAGTCGATCGCCGGCGAAGAAGGTCTCCCAACCCTCCCCCTTGGCCACCAGGACGGCACGCTCCGGCGTCGGCTCGCGGTCGTTCTGCACCAGGTAGTAGCGCAGGGTGGCAGGGAAGCCCGCTACGTCGCGCGCCAGCACCGCCTGCAGGCGGCGGGCCCGAGCGAGCACCCGGGCGAGGAAGGCACGGCGGTCGGCGATGCTGCCGAAGATCTCCGGCCGCGGATTCCGCGCCAGCCGCGCGCGGGCCTTGGCGCCGAAGATCGACCAGCCGTAGCGTTCCCAGGTCGCGGGATCGTAGAGGTCGACCGCCAGCGGCTTGCCGGAGGCGTCGAGGAAGAGGTCGTCGCGGTAGGCGGGCAGATCCTGGTAGAGCGACTCGAGGGTGAAGAGGGTCTCGGGCTTGATCAGACGGCCGAAGATCGGCACGTAACGCCGCCCGCGGTCGAGCTCGCGCAGGATGCGCAGGCTGCCGCCGTTGGCGGTGCCGACCAGGATCATGCGGCCGATCGCCAGGGTCGACGGCGGACCGGCATGGCCGGCCTCGACCTGCTCCAGGCTGGCGCCGCCGTACTTGGCGAGGTAGCGGCAGATGTAGGCGCCGTTCGACTGGCAGAGGAGGTCGATCCGCAGGCGTTCGACGCCGCGGGCCCGGCGCAGGCTCTCGAGCCGGCGGTAGAGGCGCTGGACGTTGGCCACGTTGTCGATCCGCCAGTCGTAGGGGAAGGGATAGAGGGTTTCGCCCGGCCGCGGCCGGGCGAGGTCGCCGCGGACGTAGCCGTTGGCCTCGAGCAGCTTGAGCACCGGTCCGTACGCCGGTTTGCGAAAGCCGGCCAGTTTGACCTCCTCGAGCACCGCGAACGCCTCGACCGGCAACGGCTCGCCGGGCCGGCGGACGATCGGCAGGGCGAGCCCGTAGCTGCCGTCGACCGGATCGGCGAAGGTCTTGCCCGGCCCCCAGATGACCTCGCCGGTGCGGGCATCGCGCAGCTTGCTGCCGGTCACCCCCGGCACCAGCACCAGGATCGGCCTCTCGGCGCGCCGGCTGAGCTCGGCATGGATCAGAGGCTCGGCCGCCGCCGGCAACGCCGCCAGCACCAGCAGCAGCACGGCGACCGCGGGCGGCGCCCAGCGGGCGCGGACCGCGGCGGGGTTGAAGGCGGCGGCGTTGCACATGGCGTTCATCGGTGGCTCGGGTCGGGCGCAGGCCTCAAAGAGGTGCAGTATACCCGACCGGCGGAACGCGTTCGCCGGCGGCGACGACGGCGGCGGCGGTTTGACGGTAGACTCGGGGGCCTTGAGCATCAACGACGACCCGAGGGAGGAACGCCACCGTGGCCCACACCTACGAGGAGATCAAGAACAAGACCGTCGCCCAGCTGCGCGAGATGGCCCAGGGCATGGAGCACGACGCCCTGCGCGGCTACTCCACCATGCACAAGGACGAGCTGGTGCACGCCATGTGCGTGGCGCTGGGGCTCGAAGAGCACGTCCACCACGAGGTGGTGGGAATCGACAAGCGAAAGGTCAAGGCCCAGATCCGCGCCTTGAAGGTCGAGCGCAACGCCGCCCTCGAGGCACGCGACAAGAAACGGCTCAAGTCCGTCCGCCGCCGCCTGCGCGCCCTGCGGCGCAAGATCAAGAAAGCGACGGTCTGAGCCGTCCGGGGCCCGCCCCCCCTGTGGTAGAACAAGGCGCCCGCCGCGGTCGACGGCCGGGGTCTGCCCATGACGGAGGAGCAGTACGTGAGCGACGCCGAAAGCGCCACCATGCAGAAGATCGTCTCGTTGTGCAAACGGCGGGGCTTCGTCTTCCCCGGCTCGGAAATCTACGGCGGCCTGCGCTCGGCCTACGACTACGGTCCGATGGGGGTCGAGCTCAAGCGCAATCTGATGGACGAATGGTGGCGGACGATGGTCCACGGCCGCGAGGACGTGGTCGGCATCGATGCGGCGATCATGATGCATCCTCAGGTCTGGCGGGCGAGCGGCCACCTGGCCTCGTTCTCCGATCCGCTGGTCGACTGCAAGGTGTGCGGCGAGCGCTTCCGCGCCGACAAGGCGCCGCGCGCCGAGCCGGGGGAGGCGGCGCCGATCACCCTCGCCGACAAAGGGCGCGCCAAGGCCGCCGTCGAACGCCTGGCGCGCGACGGCATCGAGCTCGAGCGGCGCGGCAAGACCCTGCACGGCGCGCACGCCGGCGAACGCGGCTACGTCTGCCCCAATTGCGGCTCGCCCTTCCTCTCCGAAGAGCGCCAGTTCAACCTCATGTTCCGCACCCACATGGGCCCGGTCGATCCGATCGGGCGCATCATCGACGCCCTGCGACGGGAGCTCGCCGCCGGCGTCGCCGACGACGCCACCCTGCGGCAGCGGGCCGAGGAGGTTCTCGGCGACTCGTCGGTCTACCTGCGACCGGAAACCGCCCAGGCGATGTTCGTCCAGTTCGCCAACGTGCTGCAGGCGACCAGCGCCAAGCTGCCCTTCGGCATCGCCCAGATGGGCAAGAGCTTCCGCAACGAGGTGACCGTCGAGCACTTCATCTTCCGCTCGCTGGAGTTCGAGCAGATGGAGATGGAGTACTTCGTGCCTCCGGGGGAGGGGCCGCGCTGGCTGGAGTACTGGAAAGAGGAGCGCCTGCGCTGGTGGCAGCAGGTCGGCCTCCGGGGCGACAACCTCCGTTTGCGGGCTCACGGACCGGATGAGCTGGCCCACTACTCGGACGGCTGTTTCGACGTCGAGTACCGTTTCCCCTGGGGCTGGGACGAGCTCGAGGGCATCGCTTCGCGCACCGATTACGATCTCAAGGCCCACGCCGCCAGCTCGGGCAAGAAGCTCGACTACTTCGACCCCGAAGCGATCGATCCGGCGAGCGGCAAGAAGGGCTGGCGCTACGTGCCCCACGTCGTCGAGCCGGCGGCGGGGGCGACCCGCGGCGTCCTGGCGCTGCTCTGCGACGCCTACGACGAAGAGCCGGCGGACGCCGACGGCAAGGGGGCGCGCACCGTGCTGCGCCTCAAGCCGCGGCTGGCACCGATCAAGGCCGGCATCCTGCCCCTGGTCAAGAAAGAGGGCATGCCCGAGGTGGCGCGACGCATCACCGCCGACTTCCTCGCCGCCGGCATCAACGCCCGCTTCGACCAGCAGCACTCGATCGGCCGCCGCTACGCCCGCCACGACGAGGTCGGCACCCCCTTCTGCCTGACGGTGGACGGCGAAACCGCCAAGGACGACACGGTCACGATCCGCTATCGCGACGACCGCCGCCAGGAGCGGATCAAGGTCGCCGCGGCGGTGGCGGTGGTCGAGGAGGCGCTGCGGACGTCATGAGCGCGCGCCCCACCGGTCGAGGACCTTGAGCATGATCTCGGAAGAGATCGTCGAGCAGTGCTGGCGCGAGGCGGCGACCTTGCCGCCGCGGCGGGCGCGCAACGAGATGACACGCATCGCCCGGCGCCAACCCCACCTCCTGACCTTCGTCACGCTGACCACCCAGGAGCTCTCCCGCGACGCCAACGAGCTGGCGGTCTACCTTTTCTTCGTCGTCTACCGCATGTTCGAGAAGGCCGCCACCGGCACCATCCAGCGCGTCGCCAGCGACCGCATCATCGAACGCTTCGAGGAGAACGAAGCGGCCGTCCAACAGCTCGAAGGCGCCCACGACCGCTTCTTCCAGCGCGCCGCCCAGCTGCAGGCCGCCAGTCAGCCGTGGGTGGTCCAGTACATCGTCGACGCCCTGCTCGAGCCCGACGAGGAGAATCCCGTCGAGCTCGACGCCTTCGAGGTCGGCATCCTCTATCTGATCCTGAAAACCGTCGTCGACGTCCTCGACGAATCGAGCGCCTAACGCACCGCCGTCACCCGCGCCGGCTGCTCGGGCGGTTGGTTCGACAGGGGCTTGACGCCGCGGCCGCGGTAGATCATCTGCCGCTCGACGTGCTCCGGCTGGAACCACTCGCGCACGAATTCCTCCACCTTGTCCGGGTCGAAGGGTTTGCACGAGTAGACGTCGATGCTGATGAAGTGGTTCTTGGCCGAGGTATGGATCTGGATGGCGCTTTCGATGATCGGCACCCAACCGCTGTACCCCGGCCGGCCGGGAAACGCCTTTTCGCAGGTCTTGAAGATGTAGGGCTGAGTCTGCTTGGTCATGCCCAAGAAGTCGCAGATCTTGTCCAGGAACTCGTATCCCTTGTCGAGATCGCAGCAGCTGTCGAAATCACAGCCGAAACAATCGACAAGCAGACAGTGCCCCCAGGCCACCCCGAACTCCCCTTGGCTCAACGCGCCATCCGTCATGGTTCACCTCCGGATGGGGATCGATCCCCCGGTAGCCGAATCGTTGATCACTCCCGCCCCTTCCCCCGGTGCTTGTAGACGATCCTTCCCCTGAGCTAGAACGGCGTCCAATCGACCGCGGACGCCGGGAATGTAGACGTCTCTCCCCAGTTCGCCGATCCGTTGCCCGGCCTCGACCCAGGCCGGCACGTCCTCCCAGGTACCGCGTTCCACCGACCCGGAGCAGCCGAGGTCGCGCCACAGGCGCCCGGCCAGCTCGGGCATGATCGGAGCCGCGAGGATGGCCAGGACCTTGACCGCCAGAAGCTCCAGCGCGACGGCGGTACGCCGCTCCTGCGAGCGTTCCGGGACGCCCCGCCAATGGTCTTCGCCCTTGCCGAAGCGCCGCGCGCTGCGCACCAGCTCGCACAGCAGCCGCGCCGCCCGCTGGGGCGAGAAGGTGGCGGGGGCATAGGCCTCCGCCGCCTCCGCGACGAACCGCTCGAGGCGGCGGTAGAAGTAGCGCTGCTCGTCGGTCCAGTCGCCGGTGGCCGGCACCGTCGCGTCGAATTCGTCGCGCACCTTCCGCCCCAGGTCGGCCAGCCAGGCCTGAAGGTCCCGGCGCAGCTCGCGTTCGACCGTCTCCTCGAAGTCGGCGACGGTGAAGTTGGTCTCCTCGCGCTCGGGGCAGCTGTAGGCGAGGAAGAACCGCATCACGTCGCGCGGCACCGCCTCCGCCATGGTGCGGCCGAGGATGCGGTGGTTGCGGCTGGTCGAGAACTTCTCGCCGTCGAGGCGATAGAACTCGTTGGTGACGAAGGCGGTGGGCAGCCGCAGCTCGCGGTCGTAGGCGAGGTAGAGGGCGGGCAGGAGGATGGCGTAATAGAAGCTGTTGTCGAAGCCGAAGAACTGCACGATCTCGGCCTCGGGCGAGCGCCAGAAGGACTCGTAGCTGCCCTCCGTGCCGTCGCCGCTGCTCAGGTGCTGGGCGTAGGCGAAGTAGCGCGCCGCCATCTCGAACCAGACGTAGAGGGTCTGCTCGGCGTAGGCCGGATCGGACGGCGCCTCGCCGTCGCCGCCGGCCATCGGCACCGGGATGCCCCAGCTGGAGACGTGGGAGATCGCAACGTCCGGCAGGCCGTCGGCGATGGCGCGCTCGCAGAACGCCCGCAGGTGGGCGTTCATCGTCACCGAGCGGTGGTAGCGGCGCAGCTCCTCGGCGTAGTGGCTCAGCGGGAAGATCAGCCGGGTGAACGGCCGGCTGCCGGCGGGGGTACCGCAGGCGGTGCACCGCGGCTCCTTGAGATCGATGCAGTCGTTGATCCGGCCGCAGTCTTCGCAGGTATTGCCGGTCACCGCAGCGCCGCAATGGGGGCAGCCGCCGGCGACGTCGGCCTCGTGCAGATAGCGCCCGCAGGGCTCGCAGTACGGCGCCGGCGCCCGGCGTTCTTCGAGCTTGCCGCGGCGGTAGAGGCGGTGGAAGAAGTCGAGCACCAGGGGCTTGAAGTAGGGCGACGTGCGCGGGTTCATGAAGACGTCCATCGCCACCCCGGCGGCGGCCAGGGTGTCGCGGATCTGGGCGCTGAAGAAGTCGGCCGCCTCGTGGCCGCTCATCCCCAGGCTCTGGCCCATGCGCTCGACGTACATGCAGTGATCGTCGGTGCCGCAGGCGTAGTAGCTCTCGCCGCCGCGCAGCCGCAAGTAGCGGGCGTAGACGTCCGCCGACAGGTAGGGCCCGGCGAGGTGGCCGAGGTGCAGGTCGCCGTTGGGAGTCGGCGGCGCGGCGGTGACCATCACCCGGCGACGCGGCGCCGGGGCGGGCGGCTTGTCGTCTTCCTGCGACGGCCACAGCTCGCGGTCCTCCCACCAGACGGTGAGGAACATCAGGTCCTCGTCGGCGGAGGTGTTGGTCAGGGTGTGCTCGTCGAAGGGCTGTTGGAAGATGACGCTCCCCGGCCCCACCGGCGTGGTCTCGCCGCCGACGCTCATCTCCCCGTGGCCGCGGACGATGAAGAAGGTCTCGCCCTCCTGGTGCTTGTGGGACTTGGTCGAACGGCCGGGGCCGAGGATCGCCCAGGCGGCGCCGAAGGGCGGCGTCACCACCCCTTCCCACGGGTAGAGGACCTGCAGGTCGACGCCATAGGCCTGGAGAAACTTCTCGGCGTCGAGATGTTGAACGTGCACCATCGCTTCGTCGCTCTCAGGTCATCGCCAGCGCCGGCTGCCGGCTGCGGGCCTTGAGCACCGACCGCCGGATGTCCTCGGCCCGCACCGGCAGCAGGGAGAGCACGGTCTCGCTGATGCCGTGGGTGTCTTCGCAAAACCCTTGCAGATAGACCCGCGGTTTGAAGCCGGGCTTGCTGGCGATGCCGTAGTCGCGTTCAACCTTGAATCCGCCCCGATCGTCGAGCTCGAGATAGCCTTCGAGGTCGGCGAGCAGGGGGTGCTTCTTATGCCACTCGTAGCCGGTGCAAAGCACCGCGCCGTCCAGGCCCTCGATGCGCACCGCTTCCTCGCGCATGACGTCGCGGAACTCGGCCGCGGCGCCTTCCGGACCGTCCTCGATGCCGATCAGCTCGAGAAACGGCACCAGGCGCGCCCGCTCGTTGCGCCGCACCTTCATCTGGTACAGCTTCTTGTAGATGCGGTGGATGAGGGCGTGGTCGATGACGGCGTAGTTGACGTCTTTCAGATCGTCGAAGAACTTGCGCCGTTTGTCGGCCGCCAGGCTGTGGTAGTAGTCGACCCACTCGGGGAAGAAGATGCGGTTGGTGAAGTCGCTCTCGTCGACCGGCTTGTAGGCGAAGCGGCGGGTGGTGGCGGTGACGTCGGCGGCCGGATAGTGATCGATCAGGTACTCGAAGATCTCGGCCGCGCTCTGCCCCGAGCCCACCACCAGGAAGCGGTAGGGCGCATGGCGATCGGGGTAGGCCTTGATGCGCTCGAGAAAGTCGTTCGAATGGAAGATGCGGCCGCCGGGCTCGAGGGAGATCCCCGGCGGCGTCGCCGGCGTGCCGCCGGTGGCGACGACCAGGTTGCGGGTCAGGTAGGACTCGCGCGCTCCGTCGCCGCCGGTGCGCGCCTCGACCCGCAGCAGGGCCGGCGAGGCGCCGGCATCGGCCAGCGGCCGCCCGTCGGCGTCGGCCGGCATAATGCGCTCCACCCAGCGGCCGTAGCGCACCCGCTCGGCGAGGATGCCCGCCGCCCAGCGGAGGTAGTCGTTGAATTCGATGCGCGTGGGGAAGAGGTCGCGCAGGTTGAGGAATTCGTACAGCCGATCGTTTTCTTTCAGGTAGTTGAGGAAGGTGAAGCGGCTGCGCGGATTGACCACGGTGATCAGGTCCTTGATCACCGTGATCTGAAGCAGGGAGTCCTCGAGCAGCATGCTCGGATGCCAGACGAAGCTCGGCTTCCCTTCGAGGAAGAGCCGTTCGAGCCGGTCCTCTTCCTGCGCTTCCTCGAGTACCACGGCGAGGGCCAGATTGGCCGGGCCGAATCCCACCCCTACAAGGTCGTAGACCTTGGCGCCGTCAGAAGGCTGCGCAACCCGCGAGCCCCGTTCCTGCATCGATCCGTATCCCCCGAATGACCCCGCACCCGTGACTCATCCACCGTACTGTGCACCAGCTGCACCGCACGTCCCCTTCCCGCACCGGACGAGACGTTCCCCGAGCCAGCTCAGACTCAGCTGGCCAGCGCGCTGGACGCGCCAGCCATAAAAGGCTCGTTTGTCGGAGATCCGAGCTTAACCCCCCCAGGCTGAGTCTCCTCGACCGACTCGAAGCTCGCTCTGGCCGCCAGCGGCCAGAACCTCGCGACCGGACCGTGTGGACGCGATGGTCGAACCCTCATGGTAGCGAATCCGCCCGGCGAACGCAAGACGGCGGCAAGCTCTCATACAAACTCGCCATAACGAAAAAAGCTCTGCCAGGGGGAATTTTCTCCCCTGTGCAGAGCTCGAAGGCCGGGGGTGGATCGGTCTCAGCCGACCGGCGCATCGCCGCCGCCGACCCGCGGTGCGCCATCCTTCAAATAGCGATCGAGGAAAGCCAGGATCGCCCGGTAGCCCTTCGCCTGGTTCTCTTTCTTGCGAAATCCGTGGCCCTCGTCCTCGAAGACGACGTACTCCACCGGCACGCCGTTGGCCTTGACCGCGGCGACGATCTCGTCCGACTCGACCTTCTTCACCCGCGGGTCCTTGGCGCCTTGCAGGACGAGCAGCGGGCGGACGATCCGGTCGGCGTGGAAGAGGGGCGAGATCTTCTTCAGATACTCCTCGTCGTCGAGGCTGCCGAACTCGTTGCGGAAGTAGGCGCGGGCGGACTCCCCCCACCACGGCGGGATGTCGTTGAGCGTCCGCCACCAGTTGGAGACGCCGAAGATGTCGACGCCGGCGGCGAATTCCTGCGGCCGGAAGGCGAGGGCGGCGAGCACCATGTAGCCGCCGTAGCTGCCGCCGATGATGCCGATGCGCTGGGGATCGACGTAGCCCAGGTCGGCGAGCATCTTCTTGCTCGCGACGCAGTCGTCGAGGTCGGCATTGCCGTGGCCGCGGTCGTCCATGTGGAAGAAGGTCTTGCCGTAGCCCGAGCTGCCGCGGTTGTTGATCGCATAGACCGCGTAGTCGTGGTTGACCAGGTACTGGATCAGGGCGCTGTAGCCCACCCGCGACTGGCCTCCCGGCCCGCCGTGCACCCAGACCAGCGCCGGCACCTTGTGCTGCGCCGACGCTCCGTGGGGTTTGTAGAGCACCCCCGGAACCTCGACGCCGTCGTAGGAGGCGAAACGCACCACCTCGGGCATCACCAGGTCTTCGGGGTCGATGTTGGGATTGAGCGAGCGGGTCAGCTGCACCGGCTGGCCACCGTCCCCCACCGCCTGGACGAAAAGGTCCCGCGGCGTGCGGCTGGTGCTGGCATAGAACGCCATCATGCTCTCGTCGCGCGAGAACCCGACCGAGCTGATCTCGGCGTCCGGCAGCTCCGGCAAGGGCACGCCCTCGCCGCTGATGCCGTCGTAGAGGCGCAGCTCGGTCCGCCCGTCGTTGTTGATGCCGGTGATGCGGTAGGCGCCGCCCCGGGAGTAGTAGCTGAAGCTGACGTCCCAATCCGCCGTCTCGACGGTCGACCAGCTACCGTCCGCCAGGTCGTAGCGCACCAGGTAGTTGAACTCGCTGTCCTTGTTGGTCAGCGCCAGGAGCGCCGAACCGTCGGGGGTGAAGGACATCGGCGTGTAGACCACGTCCCCCTCCTCCGGGGTGACGTTCCTCGCCTCGCCGCTCGCCACGTCGAGAAGGTAGAGGTCGGCGTCGGCGTTGCTGACGGTCTTCGACAGCGCGATGGTCCGCCGGTCGGGGGAGATGCTGGCGAACTCCAGGTCGTTCTCGTTGCGGTAGACCATCCTGCGGTCGTAGGTCTCGGCGTCGTACTCGTAGACGTCGAAGCGCTGCCGGTCGCGTTCGGTGGTGGCGACGTAGAAGGTCTCGTCGTCCTGCGCCCAGCCGTAGAAGGCCGCCTTGAACCCTTCCCCCGGCGTCAGATCGCGGACGCTGCCGTCGACCTCGCGCACGTAGACGTGGTTGAGCTCGTCGCCCCCCTGATCGGCGGTGTAGAGGAAGCGCTCGTCGCTCGGGAAGTAGCCCAGGGCGTAGATCGACTCGGTGGTCGACTCGGTGAGGGCGACCGGCTCGCCGCCGCCGGTGGGGATGGCGTAGGCGTTCCAGATGCCGGTCTGGTCGCTCGACACCAGCACCTTCGAGTTGTCGGGCGAGAACGACGCCCCGCGGAAGTTGGTGGTGCCGAGGAAGTCCTCGATCGAGTAGCGGGCGATCTCGGGCTGGGTCGGCGCCGGCGGCGTGCAGGCCGCGGCCAGCAGCGCCAGGGCGAGGAGAAGTGACCAGGGAAGTCGGGTTCGCGTCATGATGGCTCCTTCGGTGATGGGCTGGCCGGGGGCTCAAGGCCTTCGGCGACTGGGATCGGATGGCGGACGGCCGCGCCTCGGCCGCTCAAGGGTAATACCCGGAGAGGGTCTTGACCACGACGTCGGGGCGGTCGACTTCGAGCTTGACGGTGCGGAATGCGTCGTCGTCGCTGGTGTTGGTGCTCTGGTAGGCGATCAGGTACTGGGAGCGCAGCTCGCGCTGGATGGTGGCGTACACCGGCTCCAGCTCTTCGATGCCGCTGATGAAGAAGCTGCGGCCGCCGGTCTCGTCGGCCAACCGCGCCAGCCGCCGGCGGGCACCGAGCTCGCCGCCGAGGCGAAAACCGATGGTGTAGATGGTGATGCCGGCGCGGCGCGCGTAGTCGAGGGTCTCGTCGAAGGTGAAGCGGCTCGACTCGTCCTTGCCGTCGGAGAGCACCAGGATCGCCCGCTGGCCGCGGATGCTGGTGAAGTAGTAGAGGGCGAACATGACGCTGTCGTAGAGCGCGGTGCGGCCCTCGGCGACCAGCCCGGCGAGACCGCTGCCGAGAGCGGCGCGGTCGTTGGTCAGCTCGACGGCGAGGTTGGGGAAGCTGTTGAAGGTGATCACCGCCGCCCGGTCCTTGGGGGTGATCGCCTGCTGGAAGAAGGATAGGGCGGCCTTGCGCACTTCCGCCAGCACGCCGTGCATCGAGGCCGAATTGTCGATCAGGATGCCGGCGTGGATCGGCAGATCCTGCACCCGTTCGAAGCGGGCGATGCTCTGGGGCGTGCCGTCTTCGAAGACCTTGAAGTCCCTCTCGACGAGGCCCTCGACCGGCCGGCCGCCGCCGTCGAGCACCGTGGTGAAGAGCTCGACCATCTGCACCTCGAGCTGCTCGTCGAAGATCTCCGGCGCGTTGATGAAGACCATGTCTTCGGTCGAGTTGCCGTCGGGCAGGTAGGCGACGGCGCGGACGTAGGTGATCGGCTGCCCCGGCGGCAGGATGATCGGGTGGACGAAGGGCTCCTGGTAGAGCGTCGCGACCCGGTTCTCATTGAGGAAGAGCTCGATGCGGTCGAGGCTGCGGCCCTCCGGCACCTCCACCTCGAGACGGGTGCGCAGGCTGCGCTCGTAGCGCCGGCCGCGGCGCGGCTCGATCAGCTTGACGCGGAAGCGGTAGCCGCCGCCGTTGATCAGCACCTCGTCGCTCGCCACCTCCGCGCCGCTTTCGTCGAGGCCCTCGGCGCGCAGGACGTGCAGGTCGGGATGCGGCCCGAGGTCGAGACGCACGTCGAAGGGCGGGCGGTTCTTGGTCAGAATCGGCTTGTCGTCGAGGAGGAAGCGCACCTTGCGGATCTCGTCGCCGGCGACCAGGGCGTCGAAGCGCACGAAGCCGGTCAGGAGCCCGGCGCCGGTGGGCGCGATCAACTTGAGCTCGGTCTCCCCGGCCTCGATCGCGGCGATGGCCTCGGCGAAGAGCGACGCGGTCAGGGGGTCCTGGGCCTCCGGCGGGTCGAAGAGCCGATCGATCTGCGGCACGGTGACCGGCACGTCGACGCGATAGACGCCGTCGCCGTTGAGGTCGTCGAGGCGCAGGATCAGGCGGTAGTCGCCGGGGCGCAGGTAGCGCTGGAAGGCGATCGGTACGGTGGACTCGTCCCCGTCGAGCACCGGAAAATCGAATCGGTAGCGGAAGCTCTCGAAGAGGACGCCGTCCTTGATCACCTCGCCGGCGAGCTGCAGGTCGCGCGAACGGTAGCCGGCGAACTCGGCGACCCCCAGGTCGGCGGCCGCCAGGCTGATCACCCCCTGGACCACCGTGCGGCTCTGGTGACGGCCGAGGAAGGCGAGCTGCAGCTCGCCGGGCAGGGGCCGGGCGCCGGGCGGCAGGTCGGTCGACTGGGCGACGAAGGTCTGGATCCACTCCTGGCTGCTCGGCCGCGGCTTGGCCACCACCCGATCGATGCCGGCGCGATAGCTGTCCGGATCGGCGGCGACGGCGTTGACGATCTGGCCGAGGCGCGAGCCGTTGACGCAGGGCCGCACCTGGCGCGCCAACTGCTGCAGGCCGAGGGCGTTGGGATACCACAGGCGCGCCGGCTTGTCGTCCTGGGGCTTGACGAAGATCAGCAGGAAGGGGAAATCGACGAAGTCACTTCGGCTGTAGTACCAGACTTCGGCCGGCACCCGGCTGGCGGTGCAGCGCACGGCGAAGGAGCCGGTGGGCCGATCGTGCAGCAGCAGGATGCGCGCGCGGTCGTCGTTGAGGGTGCCGAAACGGGCGCGGGCCTCGGCCACCCGCAGGGGCCAGCGCTCCTTGAGCTCGTTGCGGGTGGTGCGCGGATAGGGATCGCGCACCTTCCAGAAGGCGTCGATGAAGGCGTCGCGCTGGTAGCTGCGCTTGAGCTTGAGGAACATCTCGCGCTCGGCCCGGGTGATCAGGGGCTCGACCTCCTCCAGCCATCGCCGGTGGCGCTCGGCCAGGGGCTCGACGGCGGCGGCGGCGGGACGGGCCTCGCCGGTGGCGGCGGGCTGCGGCGTGGCGGCGGCGGGATCGGGAGCGCGGGGGGGGTCGAGCGGGTTCTGGGCGGCGGCGCCCGCGGCCACGAGAAGACTCGCCAGGACCGCGTGCCAGCGCTGCCTCAGGCGCCGCGGGATCGACCCGCGCGGCGGTCGAACGGCGGGTGCTGGCGTCGACTCGTGCATACCGGCCATCGGCGTCTGGAGCGACGGCGAAGCGTCGCGGTCGCGCCTATGAGTATACCGCCCTACCGATCTCAAACCGAGGATCTGGTACGGGTCGTCCGCCGGCGTGGCCGAGCCGCGGCGGTCAGTCGACGGTCTCGCGCACCACCTCTTCGATGGTGGTGACGCCGTCCTTGATCTTCTGCAGGCCGCTGGCGCGCAGGGTGATCATGCCGCTCTCGATCGCCTTCTCGCGCAGCTCGATGGCGCTGGCGCCGTTCAAGATCAGCTCGCGGATCTCGTCGTCGACCTCCATCACCTCGAACAGTCCGACGCGGCCCTTGTAGCCCGTATGGCCGCATTTCTCGCAGCCGCGGCCCTGGAAGAGGCGGGTGGAACGGGCTTCGCGTTCGCTCATGCCGATGGCGGTGAGGGCGGCGGGCGGCGTGTCGACCGGCTCTTTGCAGAAGTTGCAGATGCGGCGCACCAGGCGTTGGGCGGCCACCAGGTTGACCGAGGTGGCGACGAGGAAGGGCTCGATGCCCATGTTCATCAGGCGGTTGATGGTCGACGGCGCGTCGTTGGTATGCAGGGTGGAGAGCACCAGATGGCCGGTCAGGGCGGCCTTGATCGCCACCTCGGCGGTCTCGAAGTCGCGGATCTCCCCCACCAGGATGATGTTCGGGTCCTGGCGCAGGAAGGCGCGCAGGGAGGTGGCGAAGTTGAGGCCGATCGACTCCTTCATCTGCACCTGGTTGATGCCGGGGAGGTTGAATTCGACCGGGTCCTCGGCGGTCATGATGTTGGTGCTGGGCTTGTTGATGCTGCCGAGGGCCGAATACAGGGTATTGGTCTTGCCCGAGCCGGTCGGGCCGGTGACCAGCACCATGCCGTAGGGGCGGTTGATGCTGTGCTGGAAGCGGTTCAGGGACTCGACTTCGAAGCCGAGCTTCGTCATGTCGAGCATCAGGTTGTCTTTGTCCAGCAGGCGCAGGACGATCTTCTCGCCGAAGATGGTCGGCAGCACGGAGACGCGGTAGTCGAGCTCCTTGTCCTTGTTGTCGATCTTGGTACGGATTTTGATGCGGCCGTCCTGCGGCAGGCGCTTCTCGGCGATGTCCAGCTTGGCCATGATCTTGATCCGGCTGGTGATCGCCTCGCGCAACCGCAGGGGGGGGTTCATCACCTCGTAGAGCAGGCCGTCGACGCGGTAGCGGCAGCGGTAGCGCTTCTCGTAGGGCTCGATGTGGATGTCGGAGGCGCCGCGCTTGATGGCGTCGGTGAGGATGATGTTGACCAGCCGCACCACCGGCGCTTCGTCCGACTCTTCCTCCAGGGCGTCGATGTCGAATTCTTCCGGTTCCTCGTCGAGCACCTCGAGGTCGCCGCCGCCGGTGTCGTCGAGGTCCTCCATCACCTTCTTCAGCTCGAGGGCGTGGGTGGAACCGTAGTACTTGTCGATGGCGCTGCGGATCGCCGACTCGGAGGCCACCACCGGCTCGACGTTGTAGCCGGTCATGAACTTGATGTCGTCCATGGCGAAGACGTTCGTCGGATCGAGCATCGCGATGGTGACTTTGGCCCCCGCCTTGGAGACCGGCATGATGGTGTACTTGCGGGCGATGTCGGCCGGGATGATCTTGATCACCGCCTCGTCGACGTCGACTTTGGACAGGTTGATGGCGGAGACGCCGAAGTGCTTGGAGAGGAGGGCCACCAGCTCCTCTTCCTCGATCAGGCCCATCTGCACCAGGTTGGTGCCCAGGCGCCCGCCCTTCTCTTTCTGCTGCTTGAGCGCCTCCCGCAGCTGATCGGTGGAGATCTTGCCCTCCTTGACCAGCAGGTCACCCAGTCGCTCGCTCATGCTCCGTCCTCGCTAGAAGAATCTTGTCTCATCGTCCGCCGGCCGCCGCAGCACCGGATGCGCGGGGCCGCCACTCCGGCCGCCGGCGTGCCGCCGGCATCAGGCCAGCAGGGCACAGGCGCGAGCCACCACGTCGTCCGGGGGGATGGTGAGCAGGCACGCTTTGGCGTCCACCAGGCGTTTATAGCAGAAACTGCACGGCAGCTGCCGCCACAGGGCGCGCTCGGGGGCGCCGTAGGGCCCGTTGCGACGCGGATCGGTGGGGCCCATGAGGCATAGGACGCTCACCCCGAGTGCGTGCGCCAGGTGCAGCGGTCCGGTGTCGCCCCCCAAGACCAGGCGGGCGCCGCGCAGCAGGGCGACGAGGCGCGGCAGCGGCCCGGCGTCGACGGCGCGGGCGGCACCGTCGCTCGCCGCCGCCACCGCCGCCGCCAGCTCCTCCTCCCCCGGCGCGATCGGGACCCGGATCTCGAGCCCGGTGCGCCGGGCGAGGGCACGGGCCACCCGACCCCACCAGACCGGCGGATAGCGCTTGTTGCCCCAGCCGGCGCCGGCCTGGACGACGGCGTAGGGCGGATCCGCGTCGGCGACCGCGGCGGGCAGCAGCTTGTCGCCGGCGAAGTCGGCCGGCTGCGGCTCGAGGCCGAGAGCGCCGAGGAGCGCCAGCCCGCGGTCGACGGCGTGCACCCCGCCGGTGGCGACGGTCTCGTTGAGCCAGCGGGCGCTGGCCGGCTCGCGGCGCTGGTCGCGCGCCGCGCCGATCACCCGCCGGGCGCCCGACAGGCGGGCGAGGAGGGCCCCCTTGTGGTTGCCCATCAGGTCGAGGGCGACGTCGGCGTCGAAGGCGCGCAGCCGGCGGCGGACGCGGCGCCACTCCGCCGCCGCGCGCCAGGGGCGCCGCCGGTCCTGCCGCAGGCGCACCGGGATCAGCCGGTCGAGGTCGGCGTGGCCGGCGAGGAGGGGAGCGAAGCCTTCTTCGATCGCCCAGGCGATGCGCGCCTCGGGCCGCTGGCGGCGCAGGGCGGTGAGCACCGGCAGGGCGTGGACCACGTCGCCCATGGCGCTGGTGCGGACCAGGAGGACGTTCATCGACGCGACCGTGGCAGCGCCTGAATGCGGGCGATCAGGTCGCTGGTGGCGTGGTCCTTGGGGTCGCCGACCAGCAGGGTGCGACCGCCGTAGGCGCGCACCACGTCGTACTCCGGCACCCGGGTCGGGGAGCCGTAGTCGGTGCCCTTGCAGTGGACGTCGGGCTCGAGCTCGGCGATGAGCGGCGCCGGCGACTCGCCGCTGAAGATCACCACGTAGTCGACCGGCGCCAGGGCGGCGAGGAGCTCGGCCCGCTCGGCGGCGGGGACCAGCGGCCGTCCGGGGCCCTTGAGCAGGGTCACCGAGCGGTCGTCGTTGACCCCGACGACGAGCACGTCGGCGGTGGCGCGGGCGCCCTCCAGGTAGCGCAGGTGGCCGACGTGGAGGAGGTCGAAGTGGCCGTTGGCGAACGCCACCGTGCGGCCGGCGGCGCGCAGCTCGGCGCGGATCCGCTGGAGCTCGTCGCGGCTTACGACGCGGCCCATCGCAGTCCCTCGAGGGGCGCCGGATCCTGGCGTACGGCGGCCCGCAGCTCGTCGCGGGTGAGGGTGGCGGTGCCCATCTTCATCACCACCACGCCGCCGGCGTAGTTCGCCAGGCAGGCGGCTTCGAGCGGGGTCGCGCCGGCGGCGAGGGCGAGGGCGAAGGTGCCGATCACCGTATCGCCCGCACCGGTGACGTCGGCCACCTGATCGGTGCCGTGCACCGGCAGATGGCAGGCACCGGCGTCGGTGAAGAGGGCCATGCCGTCGCTGCCCTGGGTGATGAGCAGGAAGCCGACGCCGAGGCGGCGGCGCAGACTGTGGCCGGCGGCGTCGAGATTGCCGGCTTCAAGAGGGTGGCCGAGGAGGGCCTCGGCCTCCTCCGCGTTGGGGGTGGCGCCGTCGAGCTGGGGATAGGACGCCAGGCGGAAGCGGCTGTCGCCGAGCACGGCGCCGCCGCTGCCGAGCCGCCGGCGCAGCTCGGGCACCAGGGCGGGATCGACCGCGCCGTAGCCGTAGTCGCTGAGCACCGCCACCCGCAGCTCGCCGGGGTGGCGGTCGAGGAACGCCAGGAGACGCCGCCGCTCGTCGGCCGTCAGCTCCACCCGGTCCTCGACGTCGTAGCGCACGATCTGCTGCTTGCTGCCGTGGCGGGCGCCGCCGAGGATGCGGGTCTTGGTCGGGGTGCGGTAGCCGCCGCGCACCAGGATGCCGCCGGTGGCGACGCCGCGGGCGGCGAGGGACTCGATCAGCGCCTCCCCCATGCGATCGTCGCCGACCACCCCGAGAGCCAGGGGACGACCGCCGAGGGCGACGACGTTGGCCACCGCATTGGCGCCGCCGCCGGGGGCCAGGCGCTCGCCGTCGTAGCGCAGGATCAGGACCGGCGCCTCGCGGCTGATGCGCTTGGGGGTGCCGGTGATGAAGCGGTCGGCCACCAGGTCGACGAGCATCGCCACCGGCTGGCCGCCGATGGCGTCGATCAGCGCCAGCAGACGGGCGGTGGTCGGAGGGGCGAGATCGTGGCTCATGAAGGGCGACGATCATAGCAGTCGAGAGCCGCGAGCAGCGCGCCGATGGAGGCGAAGCCGCCGTCGTCGAGGTCGGCGAGGGCGGCGCGCAGGTCGTCGAGGGAGCCGCTGCCCCAGCGCTCGTAGGCCATCACCTTGAGCCGCACCTGGAGCTCGTCACAACGCTTGACGAAGCGGGCCTCCGCCGTCTCCCCGGCCTGATATTCGGCGAACAGCTGCTGCGCGCCGTCGCCGAGGGGGGCCAGCAGCTCGGCGGCGATCGCCCTTTCGGCCCGGGCCTTCGCCCCCGCCGGCCAGTAGCGCGCCGCGGTGCGCGGCAGATCGCCGGTCCTGACCTCCACCAGGTCGTGCACCAGGGCCAGGGCCACCGCCCGGCCGCCGTCGACCTCGGGCTCGCGCGCGGCGAGCGCCCAGACCAGGAAGGCGAGGTGGAAGCTGTGCTCGCTGACGCTCTCCGGCCGGTCGACGCCGCGCAGGGCATAGCCGCTGCGCGGCACCCGATCGAGGGCCTGGAGCTCCAACAGCAGGTCGAGCAGGGCGCCGTCGTCCATGGGCGGAGCGTATCGCGACCGCGGCGCTCACCCGCTTTCGACGTGACCCCGATCGATCATCAGCTCGCGCCCCTGCCGGGCGGCTGTGGCAAGATGAGGCGATGACCGGATCGGCGGAAGAGCACCGGCGGGCGGCGCGGCGGCAGGTGGCGGACTGTGCGGTGCTGACGATCAGCGACAGCCGCACGCCGGAGACCGACGGCGGCGGCGACCTGATCGAGGCGGCGCTGACCGCGGCCGGCCATCGGGTGGTCGAGCGGCGCCTGGTCAAGGACGAGCCACGGCGGATCGAGGCGCTGCTGCGCCGCTGGATCGACGGCGGCACGGTGCAGCTGGTGGTGACCACCGGCGGCACCGGCCTGTCGCGCCGCGACGCCACCTACGAGGTGGTGGCCGGCCTGCTCGACAAGACCCTCGACGGCTTCGGCGAGCTCTTCCGCATGCTCAGCTACCAGCAGGTGGGCGCCGCCGCCATGCTCAGCCGCGCCGTCGCCGGCCTCGCCGGCGAGACCCTGATCTTCACCCTCCCCGGCTCCCCCAACGCCGTCCGCCTGGCCCTCGACAAGCTGATCGTCCCCGAGCTGAGCCACCTCCTGTGGGAGCGCCGGCGCTGATTCTGCGGCGGCGTGTTACACTCGATCGATGGCCGAGTTGACCCGGATTGAGAGGGTCGTCTTCCTGCGCGGAGTCGACCTCTTCACCTATACCAGCGCCGAGCAGCTGGTGCGGATCGCCGAGATCGCGCGCCAGGAGCGTTTCGCTCCGGGGGAGACGATCTTCGATCGCAACACCCCGCCCGACGCGCTCTTTGCCGTGGTCGAGGGACGGGTGACCCTCGCCGGCGAAGCCGGGCGGGTACGGCGGGTCGGGCCGAAGGAGACCTTCGGCGTGGAGGAGATCCTGAGCGATCGACTGCGCGGCGAACGGGCGCGGGCGGAGCAGGAGACGTCGGTTCTGGTGCTCGAGGCCGAAGACTTCTTCGACCTGCTGTCCAACAACATCGAGATCGTCAAGGCGCTCTTCCGCCGGCTGTTGCGGCCGGCGGCAGAGGTGCCGGAGGTGGCGCCGCCTGCCGCGGTGCCGGCGGGGGTGCGGGCATGAAGGCGACGACGCCGAGGTGGAGATGGTGGCTGGCGGCCCTGCTGCTGCTGGCGGCGGATCGGGCGACCGCCGGGGTGGTGGAGATCGACGGCGTGGGGGATCGCCGGGTGGTCGCCGTCGGCGACGTCCACGGCGCCTTCGACGCGCTGGCGTCGATCCTGCGCCAGGCGCGGCTGATCGACGAAGATCGGCGCTGGATCGGCGGCGACGCGATCCTGGTGCAGACCGGCGATCTGCTCGACCGCGGGCACCGCGTCCTGCGGGTGCTCGACCTGATGATGGAGCTCGAGGAGCAGGCCGCCGCCGCCGGCGGCCGGGTGATCGTGCTGCTCGGCAACCACGAGTTGATGAATCTCCTCGGCGACCTGCGCGACGTCAATCCGGAGGTCTTCGCCCGCCTGGCCGACGGCCGCTCCGAGCCCCGTCGTCTCGCCCTCTGCCAGCGTCTCTTCGAGGCCCGGAAGCGCGCCGCCAAGGCGCGGGGGGAAAAGGCCCGCCGGCCGACGCGGGCGGAGCGCGAGGAGTGCCTGAACGCCCATCCGCCGGGCCTGATCGAGTACTGGCGCGCCCTGGGGCCCGAAGGCCGCTACGGCCGCTGGCTGCGGCAGCTGCCGGCGGTGGCGCGCATCGGCGACCTGCTGCTGGTGCACGGCGGCATCGCCCCCTCCTTCGCCGACTGGCAGCCGGAGGCCGTCGACCGCCAGGTGCACCGCGAGCTCGCCGCCTTCGACGACGCCAAACGCATTCTCCTCGACCGGCGCCTGGTGGTGGAGACCGCCGACCTCGGGGAGCTGCGCCGGGTGGTCCGCGAGCTCCTCGCTCAGCCGCCGGCCGAGGGCGTCGAGATGGCGCCGCTGCCGGCCTCGCTGGGCGCCGTCATGGAAGCCGAGGAATGGCTCGCCCTGCGCGCCGACAGCCCCCTGTGGTTCCGCGGCTACACCCGCTGGAGCGACGAGGAGGGGAGGGCCAACCTGTCGTCGATCCTCGCCGGGCAGGGGGTCTCCCGCGTCGTCGTCGGCCACACCCCGGAGCAGGCCCACCGCATCCGCCCGCGCTTCGACGGCCGCGTCTTCCTGATCGACACCGGCATGCTGCAGACGGTCTACCGCGGCGAGCCCGCCGCCCTCGAGGTCCACCGCGGGCAGTTCAAGGCCATCTACCTCGGCCTGGAAGAAGTCCTCACCGCCGCCGGCCCCACCCTGCCGGTGGTCGCCGCCCAGGACTGAGACCGAGCTTCCCCCCTTCGGTGAGCGTCCCGGCGGTAACGCCGCGGGGCCTTCGGACGCCTGTATCCAGCAGACGACAAGGTCTGAGGGGCTGGAGCGGGTCCGGTCCGACAGACGATCCCCGCCTTCCGGGGATCGTGGAGGGACTCGTCATGAGAACGGCCTCTTGTCAACCCCGTCTTCGTCAACCCCGTCTTTCCCCCATCCGAACGCCGGTCTTGTTCGCGACGCTGCTGGTGCCGCTGCTCGCCGCGATGCTCGCCGGGCGCGCCTCGGCCCAGGGCTTCGCCGAGGAATTCTCCTCCGCCACCCTCGATCCCGCCTGGCAGGTGGTCGAGTACGGAGGGCCGTTCCCGCGGGTGCACGGCCTCACCGCCGCGGCCAACCGCTTCTCCTTGACCGACAACCCCGGCCACCTGCGCTACCTGGTCGAACCGATGACCCACCACGACGGCTTCGTCAACGGCTTCCAGACCACCTTCGGCGAGCACAGCTGCTGCAATCACGACCCCGGTCTCGAGCTGCGACGGGTGGTCAGCGGCGAGAACTGGCGCTTCGAGGCCAAGGCGAGCTACTTCATGCCGTTCTCGAACGGCCGCGGCCTGATCATCCGCATCTACTTCGGCGACGGCTCGCCCGGCACCGTCTACGCCCAGTTCGGCCGCCATCGCGACGGCCCCTTCCCCCCTGGAACCCCGGAAGGCCCCGGCGCCATTGCGCTGCTCCTCTTCGAGAAGACCGGGCCCCGGGCCAACGACCACGTGGCGCTCGAGCAGGTGCTGGTCGACCGCAATGCCGCCGAGACGTACTTCTTCCGTCTCGAGCGCAGCGGCGGCCTGCTCGAGGCTTCCTGGAGCTTCGACGGCACGACCTGGAACCTGGGCTACAGCCATGACCTCGGGAGCTCCATCGCCGGCGTCGACCAGCATCTGGTGCTGGCCGGCCAGAGCTGGTTCACGCCGGCGGGTTCCTTCGCCGATTACGACTACCTGCGCCTGACGGCGACCAGCGCAGCGACGGTGGTCACCAATACCAACGACAGCGGCCCCGGATCGTTGCGCCAGGCGCTGCTCGACGCCAACGCCGATCTATCGACGCCGGACGTCATCACCTTCAACATCCCGACCAGCGATCCGGGCTTCGACGGCACGACGTTCACCATCCAGCCGCTGTCCGAGCTGCCCGTCGTGCGCCAGTCGACGGTGGTCGACGGCACCAGCCAGACCGCGTTTACCGGCGACACCAATCCCTTCGGGCCCGAGATCGTGCTCAACGGCGACCTGCAGCCGTCGGGCAACGGCCTCCTGATCAGCGGCGACGGCAACCGCATCGAGAGCCTGGTGCTGAACGGCTTCCCCGGCCTGGCCACCGGCGTGGTGCGCAACGTCGACCCGGTGTCGACCGACAACGCGATCGTCGGCTGCTACGTCGGCACCGACGCCACCGGCACCGTCGCGGTGGCCAACGGTTCGGGGGTCTTCATCGGCGGCTTCGGCTCGGCCTTCGCCCAGGCGCAGCGCAATCGGGTCGAGGGCAATCTGATCTCCGGCAACCTCGGCGACGCCTTCAGTACCTGCGACGCCGCCGACGGCCTGATCCTCAACAACCGCATCGGCACCGACCGCACCGGCACCCTGCCCCTGGGCAACGGCGGACACGGCATCGCCTTCGTCTGCGCCGGCTCGCCGCGCAACCGGGTGGAGGGCAACGTCATCGCCTGGAACGGCGGCGACGGCATCAGCGATCAGCCCGACTACCGCTTCGGCGTCGCCTTCACCGCCGGCGGCCACCAGGGCAACCTCATCCGCGGCAATTCCATCCACTCGAACGGCGGCCTCGCCATCGACCTGATCCCGCCCCCCTTCCCGCCCACCGATGCGCCGTCGACGCCGACCCCGAACGATCCCTGCGACGGCGACGCCGGCGGCAATCTGCTGCAGAACTTCCCCGACCTCACCCGCGCCGAGATCGCCGGCGGCAGCACGGTGATCGAGGGCGTCCTCGACAGCGCCCCGGGCGCCACCTACACGGTCGAGCTCTTCGCCAACGCCGCGGCCGACCCGTCCGGCTTCGGCGAGGCGGAGACGCCCCTCGGCACGGTGACGGTGACCACCGGCGCTTCGTGCCTCGGCAGCTTCAGCTTCGTCCACCCGGCGCCGCTCGCCGCCGGCAGCTTCGTCACCGCCACCGCCACCGACGCGGCGGGCAATACGTCGGAGCTCTCGCCCCCCGTCCAGGTCGCCGGCGGCAACCGGCCGCCGGTGGCCGACGCCGGCGCCGACCGCACGGTGGCCGCCGGCGCCGGCTGCCAGGCGGCGGTGACCCTCGACGGCAGCGGCTCCTCCGACCCGGACGGCGACCCGCTGAGCTTCGCCTGGAGCGGCCCCTTCGGCAGCGCCGGCGGCGCGACGCCCACCGTCGCCTTGCCCCTCGGCAGTCACGCCATCCGCCTCGAGGTCAGCGACGGCCAGGCGAGCGCCAGCGACGAGGTGGTGATCACCGTCGTCGACCGGACGGCGCCGGTCCTGAGCGGCGTGCCCGGCCCGATCGTCGCCGAATGCGCCGCCCCCGGCGGCACCGCCGTCGCCGTGCCTGCACCCAGCGCCACCGACGACTGCGACGGCGCGGTAGCGGTGAGCAGCGACGCCCCGGCGCTCTTCCCCCTCGGCTCGACCACCGTCACCTTCACCGCCGCCGACGGCGCCGGCAACGCGGCCAGCGCCGCGACCACGGTGAGCGTCGTCGATACGACGCCGCCGGCGATCGCCACCGTCGTCGCCGACCCGCCGTTGCTGTGGCCGCCGAACCACAAGCTGCGGCCGGTATCGCTCATCGCCGTCGCCACCGACGCTTGCGACGGCGGCGACGCCAGCTGCCGCGTCGTCGGGGTGAGCAGCTTCGAGCTCCCCCGGCGAGACGACGACAGCGACAGCGACAGCGACGACAGCGACAGCGACAGCGACAGCGACGACAGCGACGACGGCGGCAGGCCCGATTGGGTGATCACCGGCCCGCTCACCGTCGACCTGCGCGCCGAGCGCGCCGGCAACGGCGGCGGCCGCCGCTACCTCATCGAGGTGGCGTGCACCGACGCCGCCGGCAATTCGGCCACCGCCGAGGCCGCCGTCGACGTGCCCCACGACCGGGGGCGCGGCCGGAAGTAGCTCCCCGCCTTCGTCCCGCCCGGCACGGCGGCGGTCGCGCCGTGCCGGGCTCGTCGTCTTCAGCTGCCCGGATCGAGTTGGCGCAGAAAGTCTTCCAGTCGGGCCCGGCGTCCCGGATCGGGTTCGGCGGCGATGGCTTGTTCGAGGGCGTGGCGGGCGCCGTCGCGGTCGCCGAGCTGCTGCAGGTAGAGGGTGGCGAGGGCGGCCCACAGGGCCGGCCGGCCGGGGTCGAGATCGAGGGACCGCCGGTAGAGCTCCGCCGCCTGCTGCGGCCGGCCGAGGAGCTCGGCGGCCTTGGCGGCGTTGTCGAGCGGCACGGGATTGTGCGGGTCGCGCTCGGCGGCGGCGAGGAAGTCGTCGAAGGCGGCGGCGACGTCGCCGCGGGCGGCAGCCAGCATGCCGCGCTCGAGGTAGAGACCGGGATGGCGGCTGCCGGCAGCGAAGGCCCGCTCGAGCACCGCGGCCGCCTCCGCCGCGGCGCCGCGGCCGCGCAGCAAGGCGGCCAGGTTCGACGCCACGCCGGGGGAGATCGGGTCGAGCTCGAAGGCGCGGGCGAAGACCTCCTCCGCCCGCCGCGCCTCCCCCAGCCGCAGCAGCGCGTTGCCGGCGTTCTTCAGCGGCACCGCCGACTGCGGGTTGACCTGGGCGGCGCGCTCGAAGGCGTTCAAGGCCGAGCGCAGGCGACCCGCTTCGAGCAGGCACAGGCCGGCTTGATTGTAGGCCGGGAAGTTGTAGCGGTCGCGGCGGGTGACGCCCAGCAGCAGGGGCAGGGCGTCTGCACAGCGGCCCTGGCGCACCAGCTTCGCCGCCCGGTGGACGTCGGCGGCGACGCCGACCATGTCGCGCGGGTCGGGCAGGTCGTGGCGCACCTCGCCGCCGGCGCCGCCGCCGACGTAGCCCAGGCTCTCGAGGCGGGCGCGTTCCTCGTCGGACAGGGCGCGTTCGGCGCTCACCTTTCCCTCGAGGCGCTCCCCCATCGCTGCCAGAAGGGCCTTGAGCAGCGCCGCCAGGCGGCCGGCGATCGCCGGCTGCTCGGCGGCCACGTCGCGGCTCTCGGCGGGATCGGCGGCGAGGTCGTAGAGCCCCGGCCGGGTACCGTGGACGTAGAGCCAGCGGCCCTCGGAGAAGGCCCGCAGGGGGTACCAGCGGTAGGCGAAGAAGGGCAGAAAGGATTCGGCGTAGCTGGTGCGCCCGCAGTCGTCGCCGTCGAGGAGCGGCAGCAGACTGGCGCCGTCGAGCCCCGCCGGCGGCGCGAGGCCGGCCAGGCGGTAGAGCGTGGGAGCGACGTCGGCGGTGCGCGTCAGGCAGTCGACGGTGCGCCCGCCGGGGATGCCCGGGCCGGCGAGGAGCAGGGGCACGCGGCGAGCGCCGTGGCCGAGGAGCAGGCCGTGGGTGGGCTCGCCGCCGTCGCCGAGCATCTCGCCGTGGTCGCCGACCACCAGCACGGTGGCGTCCGCCGGCAGCGCGGCGAGCAGGCGGCCGATCTCGGCGTCCATGTAGGCGATCTCGCCGTCGTAGGCCGCGTGCGGGCCGCGCGCCTGAGCGGCGTAGGGGGGCGGCGGAGCGTAGTCCTCGTGGGGATCGAAGTAGTGCACCCACAGGAAGTACGGCCGCCGCAGGGTGGGGAGAAGGGCGGTGGCGGCCGCGGTGGTGGCCGCCGCCCGCCGTTCGACGGCGTCCGGATCGCCGGCGCCGCCGGCGGCGAGGTCGTCGTCGTAGAGGCGGAAGCCCTGGGCGAGGCCGTAGCGGCGAGCGAGGACCGCCGCCGAAACCACCGCCGCGGTGTCGAAGCCGCCGGCGGCGAGCCCTTCCGCCACCGTCTCGACCGACTCCGCCAGCACGAAGGTGGCGTTGTCGCGCACGCCGTGGCGCGGCGGGTAGAGGCCGCTCAGGATCGTCGCATGGCTCGGCAGGGTGATCGGCACCGCGCTGTCGCAGCGGGCGAAGCGGATCCCGCGCGCTGCCAGGGCGTCGAGATTCGGGGTGCGGGCGTGGGGCCAGCCCCAGGCGCCGAGGTGATCGGCGCGGGTGGTGTCGAGGGTGATCAGCACCACCGCCGGCCCGCCTGCCGCCGCCGGCTCAGCGACGGCCGCGCCCCCCGTCGAGGCGACGAAGAGCGCCAGCAGGACGGCGGCGGACGATGAGGCGCGGAGGCTCATTCGAGCGATGATATCCGAGGGGTCCGACCCCGCTTCTCCGCCGCCGGCCCGCACGATTCGCCGCCTCCGTCGCGGCAGGCCGCAGGTGCCTGGAGCAGGGCATTCGGCGCTGGCGCGACGCCGGCGTCCTCGCCCGCACGTCGAGAAACGACCGGGCTTAAAACGCCGCAGATTCGGCCATCGACGGCCCCGCAGCAGGAGGCCGGCGGGATCCTGCCGCCTAGCGCCGCGTCACCGGCACCTTGCGCCAGCCCTGGCCCTCGGTGTATTCGCGCACGCTCAGACACCAGATCACCAGCTTCTTGCCCGCCAGGCCGTCGCCGCGGCGCAGCAGGCTGACCCGCGCCGGGGTGGCACCGGAGCCCCGCACCCCGAGCAGGTCGACGGCGAAGCCGAGCTCGCGGGCGAGGTGGTCGGCGAGGCCGGCGCCGCGGGCGTGGAGATCGCCGCCGGCGTGGAAGACCAGGGTGTGGCTGTCGCCGAGGAGGAGCACCGGACTGGTGCGCGACGGCGTCACCGGCTCGAGGCCCGCCGCCGTCTGGCGGCCCACCACCGCCACCTCGAGGCGCTCGCGCGGCGGCCGCGGCTCGGGCAGCTGGCGCCACAGATCGCCGCGGATCTCGACCGTCTCACGGCGGACCTCGAAGGCCTCTTTGGCCACCGCCGCCAGCCACGGTCGATCGGCGACGGTGGCGGCGATGCGGCGGGCGGTGAGCTCGCAGGCGCGCGGCGACCAATGGGTGTCCTGGCGGCAGTAGAGCGGCGGCCCGCTCGCCTTCTCGGCGCGGAAGAGCGCCCCCAGGTCGAGCACTGCGACGCCGTGCCGGCGCAACTCCTCGAGGAAGGCCCGGTCGGCCGCGTCGATGGCGTCGCCGCCCCCGCCGGCGGGCAACATCTCGCTATAGACCGCCGCCTTGGCCGGCACCGGCACGAAGAGCAGCTCGACCCCGAGGTCGCGCAGCTGATCGCGGAAGTCGAGGATCGCCGGCAGCGGGTCGGCCGCCGCCGGATCCGGGGCGCGGCTGGCGCCGGCGGCGGCGGCGCCCCAGAAGCGGCCGGCGCTCAGGTGGCGCAGCTCCGGGGCGAAGAAGAGCCAGCCCTGCCGCCCCCGCACCACCGTCGTACCGGCCGCCTCCGCCTGCGCCGCCAAGTCGGCGAGCACCCGCGGCCAATCCGCCTCCTCGGCCCGCGGCGCCGGGCACGCCGCCAGTACGACAGCGAGGATCGTCGCCGCGGCGAGGAGGGGATTGCCCCTCGGTCTTCGGTCCGGCCGAGCGTGCATGGCTCACCGGCTCCGCAGCGGCAAGACGCCGCCGGACGCGGACCGCCGCGCCGCCGGCGGAGCGGCCCCGCGGCGAGCAGCGGCCCGGCGGCAAGACCCAGCCGTCGGACAGGGGCGCAGGAGATCGGGATAGAACCGGTGGCTAGTCGATCGCATGGTGTTCCTCCGCCCAGTAGGCATCGAGGAGAAAGGACGCTTCGCCGGCCAGCTCGAGGCGCTGGTACGGCTCCAGCTCGGCGGCCGCCGCCGACCACGGCACCAGCTCGAGCTCGAGGCGCTGACCGGGGCGGTAACGCGAGGCCGGCGCCGGCTGATCATCGCGCATCCCCCAGGCGTAGACCAGAATCTCGCCGCCGGCGCCGGCTTCGGGAGGTGCCTCGACGTCGCGCAGGTGGAGGGCGAGGATGGCGTCGCGGTAGGGGGTGGTGCCCGGCGGCGGCAGGCGGGCGGCGGCGACGACGGTGCCGCGGGCGCGAAACGCCGCTCCGGCCGGCGGCGGCACCCGGGCCGGTTCGGGCAGGCGGACGAGCTGCCAGTCGCCCTGCGCCAGCTCGCGCACCGCCAGCTGGTAGATCACCAGCACCTTGCCCGCCAGCCGGTCGTCCCCCTGCGCCAGCAGCTGGGCGAGCCGGCGGCGGGTGCCGCTGGCGCTGCCGTCGTTGACCGCCAACCGGTCGATCGGCCGCTGCAGGTGGAAGGCGAGCTGCTCCGCCAGGCCGGCGCCCGTGCCCCAGCCGAGATCGGGGCGCGAGAAGACGTTGGTGAAGCTGTCGCCGAGGAGGAGGACCGGCGACGACGGCGACGGCGACCACGGCCGGCCGTCGCCGCCGGCGACGCGCTGCAGGACCACCGTCTCGGGCGCATAGAGCTCCTGCCACGGCGGCAGCTCGAGCATGCGCGCCAGGTCGCCCAGGGCGCGGTGCTCGACGCCCTGGCGCCGCCAGCCGGCCGCCGCGGCCGGCGGCAGCCGCGGGAGGACGTGCTGCGCCAGGAGGCGCGCCGCCACCGCGACGCCGGCCGGGCTCCAATGGGAGTCGGTGCGCAGGAAGACGTCGTCGCCGCCGCGACGTCGCGCCGCCAGGAGCGCCGGAGCGGGGTCGACGACCGCGATGCCCGCCTGCTCCAGCTCGGCGCGGAAGGCGGCGAAGGAGGGATTGTGGAGCGGTTCGTCGAGTGCCGCCAGGGCGGGGGCCAGGGCGTCGGGGTAGATCATCGCCTTGGTCGGCACCGGCAGGACGACGAGGCCCACGCCGCGCGCCTCGAGCTGCCGCGCCAGATCGAGGATCGCCGGTCGCGGATCGGGCTGCGGCGGCGCCCGCCAGCTGGGAGCGGCGGCGCGGCGCCGGGCCAGGGTCACCGGATCGAGGAAGGGTCGGCCGGTCAGGTAATCGAGCCCCGGCCGGTAGATCAGCCAACCGCCGTCGCCGACCACCACCCGTTCGTTGCCGGCACCGCCCCAGCGGGTGAGCAGCCACTGGCTCGGCGGCAGGGCGCGCTCGAGCAGCCACGAACGCCGCTCGAGGGCGTCCTCGAAGTTGGTCATCCGCTCCAGGAGCGCGCGATTGGCCGCCAGGAGACCGTCGCGACGGGCGGTGCGAGCCACCTCCGACAGGCCGGCGAAGAAGTCCTCAAACGGTGTCGGCGTCGCTTCGCCCCCCGGCTCGCCGAGTTGCACCACCGGTACCGCGAGCAGGAGCGCCAGGCAGGCGGCGGTCAGCAGCCGCGCCACCGCCGGCCGCACCGCCGTGTGGCCGACCTCGGCCCACGCTCGCCGCTCGTGAGGGGATCGCTGGTGCATGCTCCTCACCCTAGAAGATGAAGTAGATGAACGGGTTGTAGCCCTGGGTCTCCATCGCCAGCAGGGCGGCGACGAAGAGTCCCAACGCGACGGCGGCGCGCGGCGCGGTCAGCCGCCTCGTCCAGTCCCAGGTCTGGGGCGCTCCCCAGGTGACGAGGGCGGCGACGGCGACGGTGGCCAGGTAGTAGGGGCGGTGGATGACGCCGGCGGTCAGGAGGGCCGCCGGCGGCGTTTCCCCCAGCCCCACCAGACGGCCGAGATAGGCCGTGGCCTCCCCCAGGCTGGCGGCGCGGAACAGCACCCACGACCCCAGCACCAGGACGAAGGTCAGGGCCACGCGCAGGGGAGCGGGCAGGAAGGCCCAGGCCCGCACGCCGCCCAACCGCCGCTCGGCGGCGAGCAGCAGGCCGTGATAGGCCCCCCACAGGACGAAGGTCCAGCTCGCTCCATGCCACAGGCCGCCGAGCAGCATGACGATCATCAAATTGGCATAGGTACGCGCCGTGCCGCGGCGGTTGCCGCCCAACGGAATATAAAGATAATCGCGCAGATAGCGCGACAGGGAAAGGTGCCATCGCCGCCAGAATTCGGTGATCGACTGTGACGTGTACGGCGAGTCGAAGTTCTTGGGAAAAACGAAACCGAGCATCAAGCCGAGCCCGATCGCCATGTCGGAATAGCCGCTGAAATCGAAATAGATCTGGAAGGCGTAGGCGATCACCCCGTACCAGGCGTCGAGGGTGGTGACGCCGCCGCCGTCGAAGGCCAGGTCCGCGACCTTGCCGCAGGGATTGGCGAGGAGGATCTTCTTCGCCATGCCGAGGGCGAAGAACGACCATCCCCGCGCCACCTTCTCGATGGTGTGGGTGCGGCTGTGGAGCTGGTCGGCAACCTCGGAGAAACGCAGGATGGGACCGGCGACCAGCTGTGGAAACATCGACACGTAGCAGGCGAAGTCGAGCGGATTCTTGAGCGCCGCACAGTGGCCGCGGTAGACGTCGATGGTGTAGCTCATCGACTGGAAGGTGTAGAAGCTGATGCCCAGGGGCAGGGTGATGCGCAGGGCGAGGTCGAGCTGGAGATGCGCCAGGCCGAGGTAGGCGAGGATCGCGTCGTAGCTGTCGGTGGCGAAGTTGAAATACTTGAAGAAACCGAGCAGCGAGAGGTTGGTGACGATCGACGTCACCAGCGCCGCCTTCTGCGCCCGGCTGCGCCCGCCGTCCGGCTCGAGCCTCGCGATCGGCCCGGGCGTCCCCGGCCGGTGCCGGGCGATGGTCAGGCCGCAGGCGTAGTCGACGGCGGTGGAGAAGAGCATCAGGAAGACGAACGCCGGGTTGGCCCAGCCATAGAAGAGGTAGCTCAGGAGGGTCAGCCCCAGATGCCGACCGCGCTGCGGCAAGGCGTAATAGACCCCGAGCGCCAGGGGCAAGAAATAAAAGCAGAAGAGATGGGAGCTGAAGACCATGGGACGGGCTCACGGCTCCAGGGCGTAGAAGAGCTCGAGCGAGTAGTCCTCCGGCAGGGTCTCGGAGAGGTAGAGGCTCTCGAGCTGGGGCTGGGCGGCGAAGGGCTCGAGCAGGAGGGTGAGGGTCGATCCCGGCGGCCGCTCGACGATCGGCAAGGTCTCGCCGTCGGCCAACACCCGGTGGACCACCCGCAGCCGGCGGCCGTCGTAGCGCCCCCGGCGCACCTCGTCGACCCGGTATTCGTAGACCGCCAGGGCCTCGCGGTAGGGGGCGATCTGCTCCAGGGTCGGGGTGGCCGAACGCGCCGTCAAGGTGGCCTTGACCACCAGCTGCGGCACCCGCGGCCGGGCGGCGAGCTCGGCGCGGTAGCGGCGGGCGTTCTCCCGCGCCTCCGCGCCGTCGACGAAGCGGTTGTAGATCGCCACCCCCTCGAGGGTGCCCCACCAGGGGTGCTCCGCCTGCCACTCGTTGCCGAAGAGGAAGGGGCGCGGCTGCCAGTGGAAGAAGCCCCCCGCCAGCTCGTCGCTCTCCAGTACCGGCTCGCCGTCGACATAGGCCACCAGCCGGCCTGGGGTGTAGCTGAGGATCAGGTGGCTGGGCCGGTTGAGCGGGATCGGCGGCAGGACGATCTCCGGCCGGTCGGCGTTGGCGACGTTCTCCGCCGTCCGCAGGCGGTAGACCGGACGCCTGCCGATCTGCCCCAGGGTGACGTTGCGCGAACGCTCCCCGGGCGAGAAGGTGAAGATCCGCGCCAGGTCGGCGCCGTGATCGCGACCGGGCGTGAGGGTCGCCTCGAAGGTCAGCTCGTTGGTCGCCTTGGCTCCCTCCAGCACCCGTTCCATGGTCTCCATGTCGGCGAGAAAGTAGCCGCCGCGCAACACCATGGCGCCGTTTCGGTCGAGCCAGGCGCGGCCGTGGGGCTCGAGACGGCTGGCCCGCGGACCGCCGCGGGCGGGATCGTCGACGCGGTTGGCGTCGCCGGCGGTGCGCCATAGGAAGACCAGTCCGCGGCGGTCGCTCGGCCAGCGCGGCGGCGCGATCTCGAGCTCGACCGGCGGCATCGCATTGGGCGTCCCGGCGCGGTCGCGGACGCCGGCGAGGCGCAGCACGTCGGTACCGGAAAGCGGCGCCGCCAGCTCGATCTCGAGGCTGCGGCCGTCCGCTCCCGGCGCCAGGCGGCGGATTCCCAGCCCCGAGGCCAGCTCGGCCCGCGCCCGGGCGGCGTCGACCGGCTCGTCGAAGTGGACGACGACGTGCCGTCCGTCCGCCGCCAGGGCGCTGTGCACCACCGCCGGCGGCCGCGCCGGCCGCACCCGCACCAGCCCGCGCAGCAGGCGGCCCGAGCGCTCGGCGAGCGGCGCGTAGGTCCCCGGCTCGCGGTAGGTGTGCACCACCCGGGCGCCGCGCCCCCGTCCGCCGTCCCCAAGCTCCCAGCTCCAGGCCGGATCGCCGTCGGCGGCGGCCAGCTCGACGGTCAACGGCGCTTCGCCGAAGTGGCGGCCGAGGGCCAGCGGAGCGCGGTAGACGTCGGGGAAGCGGTCGGTGGCCGGATGGTCGGTGACGCGCCACGCCTCGCCGATCACCTCCAGGGTTTGCGGGTCGGTCTCGACCACGAAGACGTCGTAGTCGGCCCGCTGGTGGTCGTGCTCGCCCTCCGAGGCGGCGACGGCCAGCAGGGTGAGGTCGGCGGCGAGCATCGGGAAGTAGACGTAGCCCCGCCCCGGCGGCAGGCGCGGGTCGTTCTTGCGCAGGAGCGTGATCAGCCGGCCGCTGGCCAGCTCGCGGGCGCGGATCGGGCCGCCGGCGCCGGCCACCCAGTAGACCCAGCGCCCGTCGTGGGAGAAATAGGGCTGGCAGCCGCCGAGGGGGCGGTCGGGATCGACGCGCCGGCGGCTCGGGTCGTAGACGGCGAGGGTGCCGGTGCCGATCACCGCGTGACGCAGGGTGGGGTCGATCAACCAGCCGTGGGGCTCGACCCGCGGCGCGGTCAGCGGGCGGCTCTCCCCGCTCGCGAGCTCCAGCAGGCGGGTGGCGCCGTCGCCGGCGACGTAGATCAGTTGCCGCCCATCGCGCCACACCGCTGCGCGATGCTCGAAGTAGGTCCGGGCGCGGGGCGCCAGCAGCCGATCGCCGGTGCCGTCCGGCCGGATCAGGCGCAGCACCCCCTCCGCCCCGGACTGGGGATAGCGCTCGGCGCCGCGCGGCAAGCTCAGGTAGACGACGCCGGCGCCGTCCGGGCTGAGGTGGGGGCAGCAATGGGCGCGGCCGGGCTCGTCCGGCGACAAGCGCCGCGGCGGGCCGCCGTCGAGGGGCCGGATCCAGATGCGCCAGGCGCCGCTGCGGTCGGACTCCCAGACCACCAAGCCGTCCCCCGCCGGCGCGGCGACGGCGGGCGGCGACGGCGACGGCGGCGGCTGGCGGGCGTCGAGGGCCTCGCGACCGCAGCCGGCGAGCAGCTGCGCGGCGAGCAGCAGGACGAGGCCGCGGCGCTCGGCGCAGAGGCGGTGGCGGCGTGCACGGGCGGAAGCTCCGCTCATGCACCGAACGATATCGAAGTGGTGGCCGGCCTCAGCAGCGACGCCGCCAGCCGCCGGTTGCGGGGACGAGCAGGGCGGCCAGCAGGACGGCCAGCAGCACCAGGCCGGGGAGCGCCACCGCCGGAGCGACGGCGAGCGGCGGCGGCGCCGGCCCGACGTCGATGCCGACCGGTCCGTCGCCGACCGGGATCGAGCCGATCACCACGTCGCTTGCGGCGTCGATCACCGACACTGTATCGTCGTCGAAATTGGCCACGTAGACCCGGCTGCCGTCGAGGGTCACGGCGCCGCAATCCGGCCGCCGGCCGACGGCGATGGTGGCGATCACCGACAGGCTGGCGGCGTCGATCACCGACACCGTGTCGTCCCCCGAATTGGTGACGTAGATGCGGCCGCCGTCCGGCGCCGTCTCGACCCCGTCCGGGGCGGTGCCGACCGCGGCGGTCGCGGTGACCTCGAGGGTGGCGGCGTCGATGCGCGCCAGGCTGTCGCCGTCGCGATTGGTGACGGCGACGGAGCCGTCGGCCGGGCTGACCTCGACGCCGATCGGCCCCGCGCCGGTGGCGACGGTGGCGACGGTGGCGAGGGTGGCGGCGTCGACGACCTGCACGGTGCCGTCGAAATGGTTGGCGACGTAGATCCGGCTGCCGTCGTGGCTGACGGCGACGCCGATCGGACCGCTGCCGGCCGGCGTGGTGGCGATCACCGACAGACTGGCGGCGTCGATCACCGACAGGGCGTTGGCCTGGTGGCTGGCGACGTAGACCCGCTCGCCGTCCGGGCTCACCGCCACGCCGTTGGGACCGCCCGCCACCGCCACGGTGCCGGCGAGGGTGCGGCTGGCGGCATTGATCACCGACAGCGCGTCGTCGCCGAAGCGGGTGACGTAGACCCGGGCGCCGTCCGGGCTCACCGCCACCCCGGTCGGCTGGGTACCGGCGGCGACGGTGGCGACCACCGCGTCGCTCGCCCCGTCGATCACCGACACGGTGCCGTCGAAGACGTTGGCGACGTAGATGAAGGGCTGCGCGGCGGCGCCGCCGGCGACGAGCATGGCGGCGAGCAAGGCGGCGGCGACGGGTCGGATCACGATCTGCATGGCACTCCCTCCACCCCGGCGCCGCCGGCCGCCGCCTCAGGCGTCTTCCGCCGCCTTGGCCTCGGCGATGATCTTTTCCTGGATCTGCTTCGGCACTTCCTCGTACCCCGCCATCTCCATGGTGAAACTCGAGCGGCCCTGGGTGATGCGGCGCAGGACGGAGGCGTAGTCGAGCATCTCGGCCAGGGGCACCAGCGCCTTGATGATCTGGTGCTCGCCCTGGGTGTCCATCCCCTGCGGCCGGCCGCGCCGCGACGACAGGTCGCTCATGATGTCGCCCATGAACTCTTCGGTGGTCTTGATCTCGACGTTCATCACCGGCTCGAGGAGGGTCGGGGCGGCCTTCGCCATGGCGTCCTTGAAGGCCAGGGAGCCGGCGACCTTGAAGGCCATCTCCGACGAGTCGACGTCGTGGTACTGGCCGTCCTTGAGGCGGACGCGGAAGCCGCCGACGGGATAGCCGGCGAGATAGCCGCGCAGGCGCGCCTCCTCGATGCCCTTCTCCACCGCCGGGCGGAAGCCCTGGGGGATGGCGCCGCCGAAGATCTCGTCGACGAATTCGAAGTCGGAGCCGTCGGTCAGGGGCTCGATGGTGATGCGGCAGTCGGCGAACTGGCCGCGCCCGCCGGTCTGCTTCTTGTGCCGGCCGTGACCGTCGGCCGAGCGCTTGATGGTCTCGCGGTAGGGCACCTTCGGCGGATGCAGGATGACGTCGATCTTGTGGCGCTGCTTGAGCTTGGCGATGGTGATCTCGACGTGCAGCTGGCCGCTGCCCGACAGCAGCATCTCGCCGGTCTGCGGATCGCGGCCGAAGCGCAGGCCGATGTCCTCGTCCATCAAGCGGCTGACCGCCTCGCCGATCTTCTCCTCGTCGCCCTTGGACTTGGGCTCGATGGCGAAGGAGATCGCCGGCTCGCGCACGTCGATCCAGCCGAGTCGGATCGGCGCTTCCTTGGTGCACAGGGTGTCGCCGGTCTGGCTGTGTTTGAGCTTGGCGACGGCGCCGACGTCGCCGGTGACGAGCTTCGGCACCGGCGTGCCCTGCTTGCCCTGTTGCGCCATCAGGTGGCCGACCTTCTCCGCCTCCTCCACCCGGCTGTTCCAGTACACGGTGTCGCTGTTCAGGGTGCCGCTGACCACCCGCAGGAGGGAGATGCGACCGGAGAAGGGGTCGTTGAGGGTCTTGAAGATCAAGGCCGCCGCCGGCGCCTCCGGGTCGGTCTTGGCCGGACTCGGCTCGCCGCCGATGGTGGTGGCGGGAAAGGTGCCACGGTCGGTGGGGGTGGGCAGGTAGTCGACCAGCACGTCGAGGAACGTCGACGTGCCGATGCCGTGGAGCGACGAGCCCGCGGTGACCGGTACGACGTCGCGGTTGAGGATCGCCTTGCGCAGCCCCTTCTGCAGGTCCTCGGCAGGCAGGTCGCCGTCCTCGAAGTAGCGCTCCATCAGCGCCTCGTCGAGCTCGGCGATGCCCTCGACCAGCTTCTCCCGCCAGGTCGCCACCTGCTCGGCGACCTCCGCCGGCACCTCGCAGGCTTCGCCCTTGCCGTCGCCGCCGGCGGTGAAGCGGTAGGCCTTCCGGGTGATCAGGTCGACCACCCCCTCGAAACCGGCCTCCTTGCCGATCGGCCACTGGATGGGTCGCACCAGGCGCCCGCAACGCTCGCGCAGCAGCTCGATGGTCTTGACGAAGTCGGTGTGCTCGCGATCGAGCTTGTTGACGTGGATGAGGGTAGGCTGGGAGATCCGGGCGGCGAAATCCCACATCTTCTCGGTGCTGACCTCGATGCCGGAGACGGCGTTGACCAGCAGCACCATGGCGTCGGTGGCGCGGATCCCCGAACGCGCCTCGATCTCGAAGATCCCCAGGCCGGGGGTGTCGACGACGTTGATCTTGTGCTTGCGCCAGGGGGCGAAGCAGGTGGCGAGCCCGATGGACGAACGGCGCTCGATCTCGACCGCGTCGAAGTCGGTGACGGCGTTGCCGTCCTCCACCCGATTGAGTCGATTGACCGCCCCGCTGGTGTAGAGCAGCGCGCTGGCGAGCGTCGTCTTACCCGTATCGCCGTGGCCGGCCAGGGTGACGTTGCGGATCAGGTCCGGGCTTTCCACCTGCATGTCGTCAAGACCTCCTCATGGTCGGGGGATGGCGTCGTCGCTCGAAGAGGCGGCACTATACCACCGAACCGGGACCGGGTCACCGGGGCTCACGGGGCTCGGCGGCGTTTGACTCCCCCCGGGCGGGCGCCTACAATCGAGCTTTGACCTCCGCAGGATCCTCCGACGGACCATGACGCCCCAAAAGCTAGGCCGCTACGAAGTCTTAGGCGAGCTTGGCAAGGGCGCGATGGGCGTCGTCTACCTGGCCCGCGATCCGATCATCGGCCGCAAGCTGGCGCTCAAGACCTTCCGCCTCGCCTACTCCGCCCAGGACGCGGAGCTCGAGCAGTTTCGCGTCCGCTTTCTGCGCGAGGCCCAGAGCGCCGGCATCCTCAACCACCCCAACGTCGTCACCATCCACGACGTGGTCGAGGACCAGGAGGCCGGGGCGATCTTCATCGCCATGGAGTACGTCAAGGGGACGGATCTCAAGCAGCTGATGCAGCGCCACGACAAGCTCCCCCTGGCCTTCGTCATCGACGTCGTAGCGCAGATCGCCGAGGGGCTCGACTACGCCCACCGCCAGGGGGTGGTGCACCGCGACGTCAAGCCGGCCAACATCATCATCACCGCCGACAAGAAGGCCAAGATCACCGACTTCGGCATCGCCCGGGTCAACGCCTCCAACCTGACCGTCGAGGGCCAGCTCCTCGGTACCCCCAACTACATGGCGCCGGAACAGGTGCTGGCGCAGGAGGTCGACCACCGGGCAGACATCTTCTCCCTCGGGGTGATGCTCTACGAGATGCTGACCGGCCAGAAGCCCTTCGCCGGCGAGAACCTGACGGTGGTGACCAACCGCATCGTCAACGACGCCTTCACCCCGCCGAGCGAGCTGGTGCCGGGCCTGCCGGCGCCGCTGACCGCGATCCTCGGACGGGCGCTGCAGAAACGCCCCGCAGACCGCTACGCCAGCGCCGCCGACATGGCCGCCGACCTGCGCGCCCTGCTCAAGCCCAAAGAGGGCGCGCCGGCGCCGCCCCGCAGCACCTCCTTCCTCACCCCGCTCGAGCCGCAGCCCGCCGCCCCGCCGCCGGCGGCGGCGACCGCCGGCGGCACCGTCGTCCAGCCGGCCGTTGCGCGGCCGGACAGCGGTACCGTCGCCGTCCTGACGCCGCCGGAGGGCGGCACCGTCGCCACCCCTGCCGACCGCACCACCGGCACCTTCGTCCAGCCGCCGCCGGCCGCGGCCCAGCCGCCGGCTGATGCGGCCGCCGCCGGCCGTCGCATCAGCCCCCTGCGCCTGGCGGCGATCGTCGTGCTGACCGCGGTGGCGGCGTCGGCGGCCATCGGCCTCGGCTACCTGCTGGTGCCCGAGGTCGACGACCCCCAGGGGCTGAGCCCGGAGGCCGAGCTCCAGCGCCAGTGGGTGCCGCTCTACCGCGAAGGCAAGCGCCTGCTGGCGGAGGGACGGCCGGCGGCGGCGATCGAGGCCTTCGATCAAGCCCTGGCGATCGTGCCCGAGAACCGCACCGTGCGCCAGGCCCGCGACGAGGCCGACCGCGCCCTGCTGGCGGGGGGCGACGAGGCGGCCCAGGACGCCCTCGCCAGCCGCCTCCAGGCAGCCCGCGAAGCCCTCGCCGGCCGGCGGTACCAGAGCGCCCTGGACCTCGCCGTGCAGGTGCTCGAGGCCGATCCGCGGCAGCGCGAGGCCCAGCGCATCAAGCGCCAGGCGGAGGACGGCCTGGCGCGCCGCGACC
>RFGL01000154.1 GCA_003697015.1 Acidobacteriota bacterium
CGAGGGGCGAGGGGGTGCCGGCGGCGTCGAGGGAAGGGCGCGCGGAGCGCCGCTCGGCGGCGCCGGCTGAGCGCCGGAGCCCTGCCGCGGGGGGCAGGGCTCCGCCGCTCGGGTGGCGACTCGGGCTCAGCTCTGCTGGCTGAGCAGGTCCTGGATCGAGCCGATGTCGCGCACCTCGGCGGTGTCGGCGAGGGAGGCGAGCTGCTCTTTGAGCTCTTCGTGGGTGGCGTCGTTGTCCTCGAGCAGGATCGGCACCTGGTCGCCGGCCTCGTCGCCGGCGCTTGCCGCGGACGGCTCGGTGGAGAGGTAGCCGCTGTAGAGCACCGCCAGGACGGTGGCGTCGAAGGCGCCGTAGGGGCTGGCGCTGCCGCGGTAGACGGCGCGGATCGAGCCGCCGACGGAAAGCTCGTAGAGGCCGCCCCGCGGCGCACGCACCCGCGCCACGCAGGTCCGGCCGGCGATCAGATTCTGGACGTCTTCGTCGACCAGGTTGCTGCCCTGGCGCAGACTGATCGAGCACTTCGGCACCCAGTTGCCGCCGTTGTGGTTGACCGCGATGCGATCCGGCCGCACGAAGACGGTGAAGGTGCCGGCGTAGGGCAGGTAGAGGTTGCGCTTCCAGCCGAACCAGCACCAGCCGATGGTCAGGGGCGCGTTCGGGGGGTGGGGCTCGGCGCCCATCTCCGCCCACATCGTGCCGCGGTAGGAGTCGAGGCGATGGTTGCAGAAGAAGCCCCGCGGCTTGGGGCCGCCATACACCTGCCAGGGCGAAAAGAACGGCGGGCCGAGCCGGCTCGTCGATGCGTTGGTGGCAGCGGCGGGTACGGCTTCGGCCTGGGTCACGGTCTCGACGTTCATCGGGATCTCCTTTCGCAAGAGCAACGGGGCAAGGCGAGTCGGCGGCCCATCCGCCCCTCGCCCGCCTCGCGGTCAGCGGTCGCTGCCCTGCTCAGATCCCGGGATGATGAGAATGTTTAGGCGCGCCTTCTCGATTCAGGCTCGGGTCGGCATCGCCAGCGCCTCCGTCAAGCGCGCGAGCTCCCCACGCCGGCCGCCGGCCTCCGCCAGCACCTGGGGTCGTCCGCCGGTGAAATCACCGGCAAGCGGGCCATGAGCCAAGCGGCCGGGCCATGGCATGCAGGCCTCCAGAACGGACGCCCGGTGCAGGGCGATCGCCATGGCGGCAGGTCGACTGCCGCGGGCTTTCGTGCATCATTCCTACTTTCCCTCGAGCGACCGCGCGCCGTCTGGTGCGCGTTGTAGCACCATTCCCGCGACGCCGCCGGCGACCGCGACCATGAACATGGAAAAGAAAGGGTCAACCAGCGTCAGTTCAAGCGACCACAGATTGGTCGTTCCGTACTGCGACAGATCATAGCTCGCTGCCATCAGAAATCCGAGTATGGCGCCGGTTACGATCCCGCCGGAGGCGGAACAGTCGCCTCGCCAAAGGATTAGCAAGGTCAGAAGTATCCCGAATGGAATGTGTGCAAGGCCCACCCAAAGAAACTCGGGATCCTTCATGACCCCCGTCGCCGGCCCGAGGTTGGCCTTTATGAAATCAGAAAAGACAATCCCGTAGATGAGGCCGCCCATGACGGCGATGGTGAGCATGCCGGCGAGGCTGGCGCAAAAGAACCAGCCGATCGAAACTCGTTTTCTCATGGTGACGGATCTCACGGGAATTGCACGGCTCTTGGCTTTATCCTTCGCCCGGGTCGGCGTCTCTTCGAGACCCGCCGGCGGCTACTCGCGGGCCACCGGGTAGAGTCGCCAGCGGGAGTCGAAGAAGGGGGTGCGCTCGTAGAACCAGCGCAGGCGCGCCCGGGGGTCGGCGGCGAAGTCGGGATCTTCGGCCAGCCGCTTGTTGAAGGCGGCCTCAAGCTCCGGGTCCTGGCGTAGCATCGCCTCCGCCATCGGCGCCATGACGTAGGCTTCGAAGTACTCGGTGCGCTGCAGGATCTCGAGGAAGAACCCCCACTGAAAGAAGGAGTCGGGCGACGCCGGCTCGAGCAGCGCCACCGCCAGGTCCCCCAGGGGCTGGTCGGTCGGCACCCGCACCGAGCCGGCAGGGAAGGTCTCCTGCCGGCGCTCGACGACCGGCCGGGCGAGCACCCGGGCGTGGCCTTCGAAGGGTTGGGGATCGAGGCGCGGCTCCTCCAGCCGGTACATCTCGACCTCCAGCGTACGCGGCGCGGCGATGCGCTCCATCTCGATGCCGTGGAGCGCCAGGCGCTCGATCACCTCGCCCCAGGCGGGCGGGATCCAGTAGGCCCGCGGCCGGCGGACGCTCGCCGCCACCTCGGTGGGGCGGAAGACGGCGACCTCGAGGTCGACCGGCTCCCCGGTCCACTCCACCCGCTCGCCGCCGCTCGCCGGCGACGCAACGCGGCGCGCGGCGATGCCCTTGAACGGCACCGTCTCCGCCGCCTCGCCCTCCGGCACCCGCCAGGCCAGGGGCACCTCCTGCGGCCGCCGCGCCCGATCCTCGGCCACCGCCCGCCGCAGCTCGTCGCCGCGCTCGCCGAGCACCCGGAGAGCGCTCTCGAGCAGCAGATACGTGCCGAGCACCCGCTGGTCGTAGGGCTTCAAGGAATGGTTCTCGACCAGCACCGTCGGCAGGTGACGCAGGCCGCCGTAACCGTCGGAGAAGCGTGGCTGGGCGGCCGACCAGTCGAAGAGCCCGCCCTCGACCGATTCATTGTCGGCGGCGAAGATCAGCGGCCCGGGAACGTGCCCCGCGGCCGCCAGATGCTCGCTCACCGCCGGCCGCAGGACGTCGTCGAGCCAGGTGGCGATGGCCGGCGAGTAGCCCTGGCGGCCGCTCCAGCCGAAGGTGACGTCGTACTGGTAGTCGACCCCGTCGGTGACGTGGAGGTCGAGATAGAGGTCGGGCTGCCAGCGGTTCAGGGCGCCGATCATGGCGCGCATCTCCGGCGTGTCGAGCTTGGCGTAGTCGCGGTTCAGGTTGAGGTTGCGGGCGTTGGTGCGCCAGCCCATCTCCCGTGGCCCGCGCTGGTTGATGCGGCCGAAGGGCGAGCGCCGCTCATGGCCGTCGACGTTGAAGATCGGCACGAAGAGGAAGTGCGCTTGCTCCAGCAGAGCACGCTTCGTGCCGCCGACCGTGAGGTCGCGCAGCAGCATCAGTCCGGCGTCCTTGCCGTCGATCTCGCCGGCGTGGATGCCGGCCTGGGCGAAGAGGATCGGCTTGCCCGAACGGTGCAGGGCCTGCGGCGTGAAGACGCCGTCGGCGGTGGCCACCACCAGCCACAACTCGCGCCCTTCGGAGCTCCTGCCGATCGACGTCAGCTCGACTTCCGGCGCCGCCGCCGCCAACCGCTGGAGCCAGGCGACGGTCTCCTCGTAGCTCGGCGACGCCACCAGGCCGGTGGCCTCCGCCGGGGTGATCCAGGGGTCGTCCGCCGCCGCCAGCAGGCTGCGGCTCGCTCCATCCCAGGGCGGGGCGGGAGGCAGGATCGGCGTCTCGGCGGCGTCGCCGGCGGCGACCGGCAGCGCGACAAGAAGGGCGAGGACGGCGCTCGTGGCGGCGCGGTTGAGGGCAGACATGGCGCCTATTCTGCCCGCTTGCGATGCGTCGTCCAAGCCCCGGGGCGCTCTCAGGCGTGGGCGTCGCCGTCCGGACCCGGCGCCGGCGGCGGTTGGTGGGAGGGGATGAGGGACGGATCCCAGATCACCACGCGGTTCTTGGTCCGCTTGGCGGCGTAGAGGGCGGCGTCGGCGCGTTTGAACATCGACTCCAGATCGTCGCCGGGTCCCTGCCAGAGGGCGGCGCCGAAGCTGGCGGTGACGTCGATCGTCCGACCCTCCCGGGTCACCACCGGCGTCGCGGCGAGGGCGCGGCGCAGGCGCTCGGCGGCCTGCGTCACCGCCGTCTCGTCGGCGGCGGAGAGCAGGGCGACGAACTCCTCGCCGCCGTAGCGGGCGACGAAGTCTTCCAGCCGCATCATCTGCTGCAGGCGCTTGCCCACCGCCTTCAGCACCCGGTCGCCGACCTGGTGCCCCCAGTGATCGTTGATCGCCTTGAAGTTGTCGAGGTCGAGCACCACCATCGCGAAGCGCACGCCGCTGCGCCGGGCGCGGGCCTCGAAGCGCCGGCCCTGCTCCCAGAATCGGCGCTGGTTGGGCAGGCCGGTCAAGGCGTCGCGGTGGGCCAGCCGGTCGAGATCGGCGATCGCCTGGCGCAGCTCGGTGGTCTTCAGCTCCACCGTCCGCGCGAGCTCCTCGGCATGGGCGATCAGCACCCGCGATCGATGGCGCCAGGCGGCGTAGCCCAAGCCGAGGAGGCTCAGCGCCCACAGGGCGATCGCCCACCGCCGCAGCCACCAGGGCGGCAGCACGCGGAAGCGCAGCAGATTCGTCTTCGGGCTCTCGCCGACCACCGGCGAGTAGGCCTGCACCTCGAGCTCGAAATCGCCGGCCGGAAGCGCCGTGTACTGGATGCGATGCTCCCCCCGGTCGCCGTAGGGCGACCACCGGCGGTCGAAGCCGGCCAGACGGTGGCGGAAGACGATGCTCCGCTCGTCGGCGAACCAGGGTACGTAGACCTGTACCTCGAGGCCCCAGGCACCGGCCGGCACGATCGTCGCTCCGTCCTTCCGGCGCACCTCGACCTGCGACCATTCGATCGACGACGCCCGTACCGGCGGCAGCGGCCGGAGCAACGCCAGGGACGCCGGGTCGACCACCGTCAGGCCGCCGGTGGTGCCGGCCCAGACCCGGCCCCGGGGATCGAGCCACAGGCTGCGGCTGGTGGTGAGCTCGTTACCGGCCAAGCCCATGCTGGCGGTCAGGTGAAGCGGCGGCCGCTCGCCGTGAAGATCGAAACGCCGCAGGCCGTTGTCGCCGCCGGCCCAGAGATTCCCCGCCGCATCGAATCGGATGCTCCAGCCGGGGACCGCGTCGCCGGGCTTGAGGCGTTCGAGCTCGCCGTCGCGCCAGATCAGCAGGTGCTCGTCCTGGCTCACCGCCAGCATGTCGCCGGGGCCGAAGGCGATGCTGTAGACGCTGCCGCGCTTGTCGAGCCCGGGGAGCGCCACCCGCTCCAGCACGCCGCCGGTGGTGAGGCGCCACAGACCGTTGCCGAGGGTGCCGGCCCACACCGTGCCGGCGCCGTCCTCGACCAGGGTGTAGACGTAGCCCGGGCTCTCCCCGGCGGCGCCGGTGAGCGGCGTCGCCTCGGTCCCGCGCACTTCGACCAGGCCGGCGACGGTGCCCACCAGCATGCCGTCGGGCCGCTCGAGCAGCACCCGCGCCGGCGCCGCCAGGATCGGCGACGCCAGCCGCAGCGGGCGCAGCTCGCCGCCGGGCGGCCGGCGCCACAAGCCCCCTTCCGAAGCCGCCCACAGGGTGCCGGCACGATCCTCCTGCAGGTCCCAGACCTTCACCCCGTCGAGGGCGGGGTAGGATTCGGCCAGGCTCAGATCGGCCGGGCGCAGGCGGAAACTGCACTGATCGCCGCCGACCAGGAGCTCGCCGGCGGCGGTGGCGGCGAAGCTGTAGACCTGAGTCGGGCACGGCTGGTCGGCCTGCTGGATGGCGTGGCGCAGCACCGAGACCTTGGCCACCCCGGCATCGTCGGTAGCGGCCCATACGTTGCCCTCGACGTCGGCCAGCAGGCGGTTGATGCGCGCCCGTGCCACGGCTTCGGCCAGCTCCCAGCCGTCGCCCCGGCGGCGGTAGAGTCGCAGCTCGCCCCCCATTCCCAGCCACAGCTCGTCGCCGGCGACGAGCACCGCGGTGACCGGGCCCTGATCGATCAGCCGGTGCACGAGGCGGCCGCCGGCGTCCACCTCCACCAACCCCCGCTCGCCGCCGATCAGCGCCCCGCCGGCGACCGGGGCGATGGCCTCCACGTCGCCCACCGCGAGCGCCGCGGCGGCGCACTCCTTCCACGCCGCGCCGTCATAGCTCAACAACCCTGCTGCCGACGCCCACACGGTGCCGTCGTCCCCCCGCGCCAGCGCCGTCACCGGGACGCCGTAGAGCCGCGGATCCGCCACCGCCTCGAGCCCTCTCGCCGGCGTCCAGCGCAGGAGGCCCGCCGGCGTGGCGATCCACGCTCCGCCCGACGGCTCGATCACCATCGCCTCGACGACGCCGTAACGCCAGGTCTCAGGCGGTACCAGCGGGCTGAAAAGCCCGTCGCGGTCGTGCATGTCGACGCCCTTGTCGGTACCGATCCACAGCCGGCCGTCGGGCGCCTTGGCAAGGGAACGCAGGCCGTTGGCCGACAGGCCGTCGGCGCGCAGAAAGACGTCGAAGCGCTGGCCGTCGTAGCGCACCAGTCCGCTCGGTCCGGCGAGCCACAACCGGCTGTCCCTATCCTGTGCCAGATCGTGGACCTGTGAATTGGGCAGGCCGTCGGCGCGGCCCAGCCATTGCACGGCGAGCCGGGCCCGCGCCGCGCCGGCGGCGACCAGGGCCGAGCACAGCACGGCGGCGGCGGCGATCGATCTGCTTCGCAGGTACGTTCTTCTCATGCCCTGGCGGTTTCGAGCCGCGGCCGGACGATCCACCCAGGCGGCAGCATACCCCGCACATCCTTACCAACTACCTTACAATACGGAACCGGCACGCCGGTATAGTTTTATATTAATATGCAGGGATTGAAGTCGGCGGGATGCGGCAAGTGCGCATCCCGCCCCGGGAGCCACGGCCTACAGCGCGGCGGACATCAGCTCCGCCACCAGGCGGTTGAATCGCGCCGGATCGGGCAGCTCCGAGCCCTCGGCGAGGAGAGCATAGCCGAGCAGGAGGTGGGCGTAGTCGGCGAGTTTGGGATCGTTTTCGTCGCCGGCGAAGCGCGCCCGCATCTTCTTCAGGATCTCGTGCTCCGGGTTGAGCTCGAGGATCCGCTTCTGCCGCGGCACGTGACCTTCGGTCTGACGGATCAGCCGTTCGAGCTGCGGGCTGAGGTCGAAGTCGTCGCCCACCAGGCACGCCGGCGACGTGGTCAGCCGCTGCGACAGCCGCACCTCTTTGACCCATTCGTCGAGCGTCTTCTTCAGCAGCTCCATCAGGCCGGCGAATTCCTCCTTCTTGCCGGCGAGGGCCTCCTCGGCTTTCTTGCGCTCTTCCTCGGTGCCCAGCTCCACCGTCCCCTTGCCCGCCGACTTGAGCTTCTTGCCGTCGAATTCCGGCACCGCCTGCACCACCAGCTCGTCGACCGGATCGAGCAGGAAGAGCACCTCGTACCCCTTCTCCTTGAACGCCTCCAGATGCGGCGAGCCTTCGACCTGGGCCCGCGACTCGCCGGTCAGGTAGTAGATCTCCTCCTGCTCCGGCTTCATCCGCGATACGTAATCGGGCAGGGTGGTGAGCTCGCTCTCGTCGCGGGACGAGGGGAAGAGCAAGAGCGGCAGCAGGCGGTCTTTGTTGTCGAAGTCGCTGGTCACGCCCTCTTTGAGCACGCGGCCGAATTCGCGCCAGAACGTGCGGTACTTGCCCGCATCGTTCTTCTGCATCTCCTGCAGATGATCGATCACTTTGCGGGTCAGCCAGCGCTTGATCTGGGCGATGTGCCGATCCTGCTGAATCATTTCGCGCGACACGTTGAGCGGCAGGTCGGGCGAGTCGACGACGCCTTTGACGAAACGCAGATAGGGCGGCAACAGCTCCTCGCAATGATCCATGATCAGGACCCGGCGGACGTAGAGCTGAAGGCCCCAGCGCTGGTCGCGGTAGTAGAGGTCAAACGGCGCCTTCGACGGCAGGAAGAGCAGCGCCTGATATTCGATGCGGCCCTCGGCATGGAGCGACAGGACGTCGAGCGGCTCGTTCCAATCGTGAGCGATGTGTTTGTAGAACTCGGCGTACTCTTCGTCTTGAACCTCCGAGCGCGGCCGCGTCCAGATCGGCTTCATCGAGTTGAGCGTCTTCTCTTCGACCACCGAGCGGAACTTGCCCGGAATCGGCTTGCCGGCTTCGTCGAGCTCCGGCTCCTGCCGGCGATGCTCCATCGTGATCGGATAGGCGACGAAGTCGGAGTACCGCTTGACGATGCGCTGGAGGACGTGGAAGTCGGTGAAGTCCTCGATGCCGTTGTCGGCGTCGACCGGCTTCAGGTGGAGGGTGACGGTGGTGCCGCGCATGAAGCGGCTGGTCTCGCTCAGGGTGTACTCGCCGTCGCCCGACGACTCCCAGCGGGTGGCCGTCTCCTCCCCCGCGCGGCGGGTGACCAGGGTCACCCGATCCGCCACCATGAAGGCGGAGTAGAAGCCGACGCCGAACTGACCGATCAGCTCCGCCACCTCGCTCTGCTTGCTGGCGGCGAGCCTGGCCATCAGCTCCCGGGTGCCCGACTTGGCGATGGTGCCGATGTTGTCGATCACCTCCTGGCGGCTCATGCCGATGCCGTTGTCGATCACCGACAGGGTGCGCTTCTCCGGATCGGTCTCCAGGCGGATCTCGAGCTTCTCGTCCTTCTCCAGCAGCTTGTCGTCGGTCAAGGCCTCGAAGCGCAGGCGGTCGAGGGCGTCGGAGGCATTGGAGATCAGCTCGCGCAGGAAGATCTCTTTGTTGGAATAGAGGGAGTGGATGACGATGTCGAGCAGCTGGCGGGTCTCCGCCTGGAAGGCGAAGGTCTCGGTCTTCTTGCCGCTGCTCTTGGTTTCGGTAGCCGTCGAGGGCATGGCGGGCGTCCTCCTTGGTTCTCTGCGACGCGTGCTCGCGCGGCGGCGCGGCTCATGACGATGGGATGGATCACCGCCGGCGCGGTGAGGCCGCGCGGCCGGCTGGCCGGCGGACGGGCGGCGACGCACGCCGGGGCGCGCGCCGCCGTTCTCAACCAACAAGCCCCGCCCCCTATTTCATTCCGTCCCCGCCGTCGCCGGGCAGGGCGCGGCCGCAGCCCGCCTCAGAGCTCGAGGAAGGCGACGACGCGGGCGAAGGCGGCCTCGCCGCCCTTGAACTTCCACGGGAAGACGCCGAGGGTCAGGCGCCGGTTCTGCAGCTCGGGAGCGTCGATGTCGCCGCCCAGGTTCTCGACGTGCATGCAGTTGTGGGGGAAGAGGGCGTTGTGGGTCAGCTGGTAGGCCGAGTCGGGGAAGAGCTCGGCGAGCTCGTCCTTGCCGAATTTCTCCTCGCACTGCCGGCGCACCCGGTCGCAGTGGCCGTGCATGCCCTTGCCGAGGAAGCGGCCGATCGGCAGGTTCATCGGGTGGTCGGTGGAGATGCAGTCCACCCCCCAGACGTGGATCTTCTTCTCGAGCAGCCAGTCGACCATCCGGGGGTGGGCGCCGGGATGGCGGTGGATGTACTTCTCCTCGTCCGGCTCGGCGCCGAATTGGGCGTAGCGGTGCCAGCCGGTGTGGAGCAGCAGGATGTCGCCGTCCTTGACCTCGACCCGCGACTCGATCATCTCCGGCGTGTAGACCGCCAGCTCGTCCATCGCGTCCGTGAGGTCGACCACCACCCCCGGCCCGCACAGCCAGTCGAGGGGGATCTCGTCGATGGTCATGCCGCCGGTGACGAAATGCCGTGGCGCGTCGAGGTGGGTGCCCATGTGGTTCGAGGTCTGGATGTACTGGGCGTTTACCCCGTGCTCCGCCTTGCGCTTGATGTACTTGACCTCGAAGGGCGGATAGTAGGGCCAGAAGGGCGCGTCCTGATTGAGCGGCTGGGACAGGTCTACGAGTCTCATGCGTCGTTCTCCTCGATGGGCCCCGCCCGCCGCGCGGCGCGGTGGAGGGCTCTTCGGGTCAGCACCTCGACCAGGTGGCGGCGGTAGTCGGCGGAGGCGTGGATGTCGCCGGTCGGGTCGACGTCGTGGTGGGCGGCGGCAGCGGCGGCGGCACGGATGGTCTCTTCGTCGGGCGACCGGCCGGCGAGGGCGGCGGCGGCGCGCGGGGCGAGGACCGGGCCCTCGCCGACCGAGAGGTAGGCGATGCGCGCGCTCTCCACCCGGCCCTCGGAAAGGGTGAGCGTCGCCGCGACGCCGACCAGGGCGTAGTCGCCATGGCGGCGGGCGAGCTCGCAGAAGGCCCAGCCGCTGCCGGCGGGCAGCGGCGGCAGCATCACCTCGAGCAGCAGCTCGTCGGGCTCGAGGGCGGTTTCGAAGAGGCCGGTGAAGAAGTCCGCCGCCGCCACCACCCGCTCCCCTCGCGGGCCGCGCAGGCGGCAGCTGCCGGCCAGGGCGAGGAGGACGGCGGGCAGCTCCGCCGCCGGGTCGGCATGGGCGATCGAGCCGCCGAAGGTGCCGCGGTTGCGGATCTGGGGATGGGCGACGTGAGGCAGGGTCTCGGCCACCAGCGGCGCGCGCGCCGCCACCAGGTCGCTCCGCTCCACCGTCCGCTGGCGGGTCATGGCGCCGATCGCCAGGCCGCCGTCCACCTCGCGGACGTAGGCCAGCTCGGGGATGCGCCCCAGGTCGACCAGCACCGACGGCTGCGCCAGGCGGAAGTTCATCGCCGGCACCAGGCTCTGCCCGCCGGCCAGCACCTTGGCCTCGTCGCCGTGCTCGGCGAGGAGCGCCAGCACCTCCTCCACCGACGCCGGCGCGTGGTACTGGAAGGGGGCGGGCTTCATGACCCACCTCCCTGCCGCAGCGCCTCGGTCAGCTCGAAGAGGCGGTTGGGGCTCAGGGGAATCTCCAGGATCTCCAGCTGCTCGAGGCCGAGGCCGGCGCCGCGCAGAGCGTCTTCGACCGCCTGGGCGAAGAGCGGGCCGGTCGGGATGGCGCCGGCCTCACCGGCGCCCTTGATGCCCAGGGGGTTCAGGGGCGACGGGGTGACCACGTGGCCGGTCTCGACCGGCGGCACGTCGCTGGCGGTGGGCAGCAGATAGTCCATGAAGGAAGCGTTCAGGAGCTGCCCTTCGCCGTCGTAGACCAGCTGTTCGTAGAAGGCGTTGCCGATCCCCTGGGCGACGCCGCCGACGATCTGCCCTTCGAGGATCAGGGGGTTGATCACCGTGCCGCAGTCGTGCACCACGACGTAGCGCAGGATCTTCACCATCAGGGTCTCGGGGTCGACCTCGACGATCATCGCGTGCACCCCCGACGCCGTCGCGCCGCGGGCGGGGCCGAAGTAGGTCGTCGCCTCGAGGCCGGGCTCGGTGCCGGGCCTGACCGCGCCGCGCAGGGGGTTGGCCTTGGCCGCCAGCTCGCCGAGGGTGATGGCGCTGCCCGGCACGCCGCGCACCCGCACCTCCCCCTCCGCCAGCTCCAGATCCTCCGCCGACGCTTCCAGCAGCTCGCTGGCCAGCTTGAGGATCTTGTCGCGCACCGCCGCCGCCGCCGCGTGGCAGGCGTTGCCCGCCACCACCGCGCCGCGGCTGGCGAAGGTGCCGGTACCCCAGTGGAACTCGCCGGTGTCGCCGGTCACCACCCGCACCCGGTCGAGGTCGACGCCGAGCTGTTCCGCCACCACCTGGGCGAAGGAGGTGAAATGCCCCTGGCCCTGGGTGCCGACGCCGGTGGTGACCGACACCGTGCCGCTGGTCTCGACCGTCACCCGCGCCCCCTCGTAGGGACCGATGCCGGTGCCCTCGACGTAGGACACCACACCGATGCCCAACTGCCGCCCGTCGCGCCGAGCCCGCGGCTGCTCCTCCTCCTTGAAACGACGCCAGCCGATCATCTCCACCGCCTGGTCGAGGGCCGGCTCGTAGTTCCCTGAGTCGTAGACCAGCTCGGAGAAGTCCTGGTAGATCAGGCCGTGGTGATGGGGGAAGTCCTCCGGCGGGATGTAGTTGCGGCGGCGGATCTCCACCGGATCGAGGCCGAGCTCACGCGCCGCCAGGTCGAGCAGCCGCTCCATGACGAAGACCCCGTGCTGGCGGCCGGCGCCGCGGTAGGGGGTGACGATCGTCTTGTTGGTGAAGACGGCCTTGAACTCGCTGTCGTAATTCGGCACCCGATAGGGGCCGAGGAGGGTGCACTGGCTGTTGATCGGCACCGTCAGGCCGTAGGGGTCGTAGGCGCCGGAATCGTGCAGGAAACGGTCGCGCACCCCGAGGATCCGTCCCTCGCCGTCGACCGCCAATTCGGCGTCGTGGATCTGGCTGCGCTCCTGGCTGGTGGCGAAGAAGTTCTCCGCCCGATCCTCGATCCACTTCACCGGCCGCCCGAGGTGGCGGGCGAGCCACGGCAGCAGCATCTCCTCGGGGTAGAACATCATGATCTTGGGGCCGAAGCCGCCGCCGATGAAGGGCGCGATCACCCGCACCTGGGACTCGGCGAGACCGAGCATGCGCGCCAGACCGTTGCGGATCGGGATCGGCGCCTGGGTGGTGTCCCACACCGTCAGCTGCTCTTCGCGCCCGTCCCAGCGGGCGACGATGCCGCGGTTCTCCATCGCCGCGGCGGCGCCGTGGTCGTAGGTGAATCGCCGGCCGACGACGCGGCGGGCCCGGCGACGGGCGGCGGCGTAGTCGCCTTTGCTCTGCCGCACGTGGGCGGCGAGATTCGACCCCAGGTCGTCGTGCACCCGCGGTGCGCCGGGAGCCAGGGCGCGCTCCAGGTCGACCACCGGTTCGAGGGGATCGACGTCGGCGTAGATCTCCGCCGCCGCGTCCTCCGCCAGGTAGCGGCTCTCCGCCACCACCGCGGCGATCGGCTCGCCGGCGTGACGCACCTTGTCGCGGGCGAGGATCACCTGGGTGCGCTGGTGGAAGACGATGCCCTCGATCGGCGGCGGCGGTACCAAGAGCGGCCCGGCCTGCCAGTAGCTTCCCAGATCCTCGGCGGTGATCACCGCCACCACCCCGGGCCGCGCCCGCGCCGCCGCCGCGTCGACGCCGTTCAAGCGACCGTGGGCGAAGCTCGAGCGCACGAAGGCGACGTGCAGCATGCCCGGCAGCTCGACGTCGTCGACGAAGAGCGCCCGCCCGGTCAACAGGCGCGGGTCCTCCCGCCGCCGCACAGGCTCGCCGAAGACCCGCCTCGCCATCTAGCCGCGCCTCCCCCCGGCGCCGGCGGCGGGCC
>RFGL01000155.1 GCA_003697015.1 Acidobacteriota bacterium
GGTGGGCGAGGGGGAAGGGGGGGTGCTCGCCGGCGGTGGCGGGAACGGTGGGGCGCAGGGGCTGGCCGTTGTGGGCGGCGGCCAGCGCCGCGATGCGGGTGGCGTCGCCGGTGATCAAGACGCCCTTCTCGATCCCGGTGGCGTCGCCGGTGAGATGGAGGGAGACGGACGCGCCGTCGACCGCCAGGCGATCCGCAGGGCCGAGGAAGAGGGGCTGGATTCGCGCCGGCCGGTCGAGAACGAGGCGCACCTGGAGCACCGAGCCGGGCTCGAGACCGCTCGCCATCACGCGCAGGCCGTCGCGCCAGCGGTCGAGCTCGCGCGCCAGCCACGGCAGGGCGGGGACGTCGAACGGTGACGGCGGTGCCAGGTTGCGCTCTTCTCCCGGGTCGGCCGCCAGGTCGTAGGCCTCGAGACGCGCCAGCCGTGCGACGTCTTGTTGCCACAGGATGCGCTCGCGCTCGTCGCGCGGGGCGAAGGGCGCCTGGCGGTCGAAGAGCAGGAGCTTCCTCCGCCCCAGCACCACCATCGCCCGCGCCGGCCCGCCGGCCAGGTGCTGGGCGAAGGCGGGACGGCGGGGCAGGGGACGGTCGCCGGTCAAGGCCGGCAGCAGGTCGATGCCCGGCAGCGCCGCTGCGGCAGCGCCGTCGCCGGCGGCGGCGAGGACGGTGGGCAGCAGGTCGAGCAGGCGCACGGTGCCGGGCAGGCGGATGCCGGCCGGCAGGCGGCCGTCCCAGCGCAGCACCAGGGGGACGTGAATCTGCTCCTCGTAGAGGGTCTCGCCGTGCTTCCAGCCGCCGTGGTCGTAGAGCTCCTCGCCATGGTCGGCGGTGAAGACGAAGAGCGTGTTGGCGGCCACCGCCGGCGGCAGGCCGTCGAGCACGGCGCCGACGTGGCGGTCGAGGTAGCGGATCTCGCTGTCGTAGAGGGCGACGAGGTGGGCGCGATCGGCGGCCGGGTCCGCCATCGTGAGGCGTCCGAGGTACAGGCCGTGGACGTCGCTGCCGCGCAATCGTCCCCGGTACTCGGGGAAGAAGGGCGAGCGGCCGCCGACGACGTCGGGGTTGTCGTAGGGGTCGTGGGGATCGAGGTAATGCAGGTAGAGAAAGAAGGGCTCGGCCGGTGCCGCCGCCAGCCAGGGCAGGATCTCACCGTTCAGGTGGTCGGCGTGGAGCTCGAGGGAGGACAGCTCGTAGGGGGCGACGTAGAAGTGGTCGAAACCCTGGGCGAAGCCGTTGCCCTCGTGCACCGTCGGATTGGCGACGAAGGCGGCGGTGGCGTAGCCGCGTCGCTTGAGGCGTTCGGCCATGGCGTCGACCGCCTCCGGCAGCCCCCAGGGCTCGCCCTTCGTGTCGACGAGCGCCGCCGGCGGCAGGCCGGAGAGGAGCGACGCCACCGACGGCAGGGTCCACGGCGCCTGGGCGTAGGCCTCCTCCACCACCACCCCGCGCGCCGCCAGCCGCCGCTCAATCCGCGGGCTGGTCGGGCGCTCGTAGCCGTAGAAGGTGAGGTGATCGAAGCGCAGGGTGTCGGCCACGATCAGGATCACGTTGGGCGGCCGCTCCGGCTCGGCGCAGGCTCCGGCCAGCAGCAGTAAGCCGGCCGCGATCAGCCTCCGGAAGCCGGCGGCGCCATCGCCACCGCAACGGAGAATACGGGCGACGTGAAATCCCCGGCCGGCCATCGTTCTTCTCATCGCCAGGTCCTTCCGCCACCGCGGCGGCGGCCGGTGGACTCTACCAGCCTGCCTCGACGCACCGTTGTCTGATACCGCCACCAGTGGCATGCGAAGCGTCAAGGCCACCTTCTTCCTGCCTTTGCGTCACAACGACAACCGGGACCTGAGCGGCGAGATCAGCGAGGTAGAAGACGCGTGTTTCCTGGCCTTTGGCGACCGCCGGGGGCGCGGGCCTCAAGGCGCGGCCTCCGGCAGGTAGTAGAGGTGGAACGTGCCGGCGACGTAGCCGTGGTCCTCGGCGGCGGCGAGGAGGCGGCGCCAGGGCTCCTGCCAGGCGGCCGCCAGGCGGTCGACGTTGGGGTTGATCTTCTTGCGGGCCAGCACCGGCAGGTACTGCTCGACCCGCACGGTGACCGCGTACCAGCCGGGGGCCAGGGGCCGGTCCGGGCGAACCAGGCTGGCGTCCGGCAGATAGGCCCTGACCACCGCTTCGCCGAGGGCGGGATAGATCACCTTCAGGTCGTCGATGCCGTGGGCGCGGGCGTAGCGCGCCAGCTGGATGAAATTCTGCTTGTACTCCAGGTCGCTGGCCGAGAGAGCGAAGCGGGTCGGATTGCGGTTCCCCAGCCACCAGGTGTTGGTGGCGCTCATCCACAGCGGCGTCAGGGCTAGGGACTCGAGGGCGAGGAGCGCCACCACCAGGGCCGCCGCCCGCGGCCGCCGGGCCAGGCCGCGGGCCACCGGCAGGTAGAGCAGGGGCAGGATCGGCAGCAGGTGACGGACCCCGAGGTTGTAGGTCGAGCCGATCGCCGTTCCGAGGTAGACGACGCCGGTCACGATCAGCGGCAGGTAGGGGTAGAGATCGGCGAGGGTCCGTCGCCATCGCCGCCGGCGGCGCAGGCCGCCGGCGGCGAACGCCAGCGCGGCGACCAGGATCGGCAGCGGGGTCTTGAGCGCCAGCACCGCCGGGAAGTACCACCAGCGCCCCTCGGGTCGGACGTCGCCGAAGGCGTAGGACGGGTAGACGCCGATCGCGTTCTGTACCCGGATCCCCAGCAGGCCGGTCAGCCATTGGGCCAGGCGTGGCTCCCGGCGCTCGACGGCGAGGAGCAGCGGCTCGGCGGCTCGCAGGCGGTCGCCGACGATCAGCGTGCCGCGGTTCTGGCAGTAGAGGCGGATCGCCTGGCGGCCGCGTTCGCTGTCGTAGCGCAGGTTGGCGGCGGCATAGGTGAGCTCGACGACGGCGGCGGCGAGCAGCGCGATGACCAGCAGCTGGGCCGGGGCACGCCACCAGCGCTGGCCGCGCCGCCAGGCCAGGGCCACCGCCAGCACCGCCGCCGGCGCGATCAGCAGTCCCGAATGCTTGGCGGCGACCGCCAGCCCCAGGGCGAGGCCGACCAGGGCGGCGCGGCCGAGGCCGCCGCGGGCGGCGAAGCGCGGCACGGCGAGGAGCACCAGAAGAAAGCCGGCGGCGACGGCGGCGTCGGTCTGCAGGATGGTGAGGTAGGGCACGACGCTCAAGGACAGGCCGATGAGGAAGAGCAGCACCAGGCCGGTCCGGCGGTCGGCGTAGACCGAACCGAGGGCATAGCAGGCGGCGAGGAAGGGCAGAGCGAAGACCAGCAACACCAGGTAGCGGCCGGCGACGGCGGCCCGCCACAGGCGCTGCGGCTGCTCGTGGATGCGGTCGACCGTGACCAGGGCTTGATCGACGGTGATGCGCGGCGCCAGGGGCCGGTCCTCGGTCAGCTGGGGCAGGGCCATCACCAGCTTCGCCAGCGGCGGGTGCTCGAGGTTGATCTCGTTCTGTCCGTAGCGCAGGGCTTGGTCGCCGGCCAGCAGGTGGTAGGCGCCGTCGCCGCTCAAGGATTGCTGGTGGATGGCGACGACCTGCAGGGCGACCATCAGCACGACGCCGCCGGCGATCGCAGCGAGCTGCCCGCGGCGTGGGCTCAGGACGTCACCTCCACCGCCAGCGGCTCGGCCGCCGGCCGGGCGTCGAGCAGCCGGCCGCCGGCCGCGACCAGAGCGCTGGCGACGGCGTCGCGCCGTGCCGGCGGGCAGAGGACGGCGATCGAGCCGCCGCCGCCGGCGCCGCATACCTTGCCCCCCCAGGCTCCGGCCGCGGCGGCGCGGCGCAGCAGCTCCTCGACGGCGGGGGTCGACACCCCCGGCGCCAGCTGCCGCCGGTGGTGCCACTCGCGGCTCATCAGAGCGCCGGCCCGCTCCAGGTCGCCCGCTTCCAGGGCGCCCTCGAGGTCGGCGGCGGCACCGGCGATGCCCTCGAGATGAGCCACCACCTCGGGCTCGCCGTCGAGGCGCCGGCGCACCACCTGCCAATTGCTGCCGGCGGAGAAGTGGCTCTGGCCGGAGTAGGCGATGAGCAGCGACGCGGCGAGGGCCTCGAGGTCGACCGCCAGGCGCCGCACCGCCGGCGTCCCCGGCCGGTAGGCGATCGCCAGAGCACCGCCGTAGAGCGCCGGGTAGTGATCCTGGACGCCGGTCGGCAGGCCCATCATCCTCGCTTCGAGGTCGCGTGCTACCACCGCCCGCTGGTCGGCGCTCGCCGGCGGCCGGCCGTTGAGCGCCTCGCCGGCGGCGAGCAAGGCGATCGCCAGGGCCGAGCTCGCCCCCAGGCCGGCGCCGCGCGGCGAGGCGCTGGCCAGCTCGATGCTCACCGGCGGCAGCCCCAGCTCGGCGGCGAAGACCGCCGCCAGCCGGGCGTCCTCGTGCGCGGCCAGTTGTGCCAGGTCGCCGGCTTCGAGGCGCTGGTCCCCCTGGCTGACGACGTAGCCCCGCCGCCGGCGGCGCAGGGTGACGGTGGCGGCGAGGTCGAGGGCCACGTTGATCGTGCGGGCGCCGTCGTGGAGCAAGCCCAGGGGCCAGATGTCGAGGGTACCGCCGGCCAGATCGGCTCGGCACCAGGCACGGGCGCGGATGGTGGTCATGGTCGGTCCTCGATCGTGGGGCGAGGGCGCACGGCGGTTCAGGGGTTCACAGCACGTCCAGTCGAGCGTAACGCGCCACCAGCTTGCGCCGGCCGTAGCCTTCGAAATAGACCACCAGCCGCAAGTCCGGACCGCTGCCTTCAAACGACAGCACCACCCCCTTGCCGAGTTTGTCGTGGCGTACTCGGCTGCCCTTGCGCAGGCGCTCGCCGGTCTCCTGCGCAGCGTCCTGCGGCGCGCTCGTCCGGACGCTCGCCGCCGCCGCGACGGCGGCCTCGGCGCCGGCCGCCGCCGTCTCGCGCTGGAAGAAACGGTAGACGTCCTCCGCCGTGCGACGCGGATTGCCGCCGTCGCGCCAGCTATGGGGGGCGAAGAGCTGAGGGCTCTCCTCGACCCTGAGGTATCGGATCGGGATCTCGCTCAGGAACGGCGACTCGCGCTGCTCCTGGTAGCGCCCGGCGACCCGGCGCCGGCGGCAGCAGGTGAGGATCAGGCGGCGCTCCGCGCGGGTCATGCCGACGTAGAGCAAGCGGCGCTCTTCCTCCACGTCCTCGGGCTGATTCTGGGCGTTCCAGTGGGGCAGCAGACCGTCCTCCAGGCCGGCGACCACCACCAGGGGAAACTCCAGCCCCTTGGCGCTGTGGAGGGTCATCAGGGACACGCCACGCTGGCGGTCGAGGCCATCGACGTCCGCGGTGAGCGAGACGTGGTCGAGGAAGGCGGTCAGTTGCTCGCCGGCGGTCTGGTCGCCGCCGGCCTGCTCGAGAAATTCCTCGGCGGCGGAGAGAAACTCGCCGACGTTCTCCAACCGGGCCTGGCTCTCGGCGTCGGGCTTGTCGTGGAGGCCGGCATAGCCGGTGACCTCCAGCAGACGCTTGAGCAGCTGCGGCAGGGGGAGGGTCTCAGCGTCGTCCCTGAGGCCGGCGATCAGGTCGTGGAAGGCGAGCAGAGCACGCCGGGCGCGCGGCGTCAGGCCGTCGAGGCGCTCCTCCGCCAGCAGATCCCAGGGCGCCAGCTCGAGCTCGCCGGCACGGCGCAGGAGCTCCTCGTGGGTCCGCCGGCCGATGCCCCGCGCCGGGCGGTTGAGGACGCGGTTGAACGACAGCTCGTCGCGCGGGTTGCGCAGCAGGCGCAGGTAGGCGATCAGGTCCTTGACCTCGGCCCGTTCGTAGAAGCGCACGCCACCGACCAGACAGTAGGGGACGTCGTGGCGCAGCAAGGCGTCCTCCAGCGCCCGGGTCTGGGCGTTGGTGCGCACCAGCACCGCCGTCCCCGGCCAGCCGCCGTGCTCCGGTGCCAGCGCCGTGAGGGTGCGCGCCACCCACGCCGCCTCGTCGAGCTCGTCGCTGGCGCGGTAGAGCAGGATCGGCTCGCCGTCGCCGGCATCGGTCCACAGCCGCTTGCCGCGCCGGCCCTCGTTGTGCTCGACCAGCGCCCCGGCGGCGTCGAGGATGGTCTGGGTCGAACGGTAATTGCGCTCGAGCTTGCGCACCACGGCGCCGGGGAAGCTGGCCTCGAAACGCAGGATGTTGTCGAGCTCTGCACCCCGCCAGCGGTAGATGCCCTGATCCTCGTCGCCGACCGCGGTCAGGTTGCCGCCGTCGCCGGCGAGGGCGTGGATGAGGCGCATCTGGGCGTGGTTGGTGTCCTGGAATTCGTCGACCAGGAGGTGGCGGTTGAAGCGCCCGACCCGCGCCTTGAGCTCCGCATCGCGATCGAGCAGGCGTACCGCCAGGCGGATCATGTCGTCGAAATCGATGCCGCCGGCTTGAAAGGCCAGCTGCTGGTAGCGGCGGTAGACCCGGGCGACGTGGCGGCGGAAGAAGTCGGTGGCCTGGCGTTCATAGGCGGCCGGATCGAGGAGCCGGTTCTTGGCCCCGCTGATCGCCGCCAGCACGGTCTGGGGTTGGAAGGACGCCGGGTCGAGCCCCTCGATCTCGAGGGCGCGTTTGACCAGGCGTTTCTGATCGTCGCCGTCGAGGATGACGAAGTCACGATCGAGGCCGACGCCCTCGCCGTAGCGTCGCAGGAGGACGAGGGCGAAGCGGTGGAAGGTGCCGACGAAGGTGGCGAGAGGGTAGACCCCGAGCAGCTGCTCGACCCGCTCCCGCATCTCCGCCGCCGCCTTGTTGGTGAAGGTGACGGCGGTGATGGTGCGGGGATCGACGCCGCGCTCCTGGATCAGCCAGGCGATGCGGTAGGTGATGACCCGGGTCTTGCCCGAGCCGGCGCCGGCGATCACCAGCTGGGGGCCGTCGCCGTGGGTGACGGCGGCGAGCTGATCGGGGTTCAGGTGGCGTTCGAAGTCGATCGGCGTAGCGGGCATGGCTCTCGCGTGGGATCGCAGCGGCCGGCGGAAGCCGGCGGATTCCAGACCGGCGCAGTCTATCGCGCATGCCGCCGCGCGACGCTCATCGCCGGCGACGTTTTCCCTCGGCTGACGAATCCCGGCCGCGGCGGCCTCAGGGCGTGGCCCCGCCGCCGGCTTCCTCCCCCGCCGCGCCGCCGGTCTCCTCGTTGCCTTCGGGCACGATCCGGGGCCGGGCGGCGTGGCCGCTGAGCACGAAGGTGGGATCGTCGGCCAGGGCGACGACATCGGGCAGGGGGACCCGGAAGCGGGTCTGGCGGCCGGGGCCGAGGGTGGGGTTGTCGAGGAAGGCTTCGACCTCCCGCGTCTCGCCGCCGGCCTCGGGAATGCGCACCTTGAGTACCGTATCGATCACCAGGGCGTCGCTGCGGTTGATCACCGTGCCGGTGAGCTCGATCCCCCCGAGCAGGCCGCCGTCGCGGGTCTCCCAGCTGAGCACGGCGAGACCCTCCGCCGGGGCGATGAGGGGGCGGTCCGCCGGAGGGGCGCCGCCGGTCCCCCGATCGTCGCCGGTCGCCGGTCCCGGAGGCTCGCCGGTCCCGGCTTCGTCGTCGCCGGTGGCGGCGGCCGGCGGCGGTGCTGCACGCTTCACGTCGCGGTCGGTGAGCACCAGCACCGGCGGCGGTGGGGGTGCGGTGGCCGCCGCCGCCGGCGGACCGTCGCGACGGGAGGCTTCGGCGCTCGCGTCGAGGTCGACCTCGGAGACGCGCAAGGACGAAAGCGTGCCGTTGGGCAGGTGGAAGATCACCAGCTTGCCCTCGACCCGCCAGGGGCCGCGGGTCTCGATCTCGGCTCCGTCGCGGGTCACCAGGCGGTCGCCGGCGGCGGGCGGGGTCAGACCGGCGACGGCGGCGGCGAGGACGATGGCTGGAAGGTAGCGGCTCATGATCAATCCGACATCCACGGCACCGGGCCGCTGATCGCATCGCTGGGGCACAGCCCGATCGGCACCGGCACCAGATTCTGGATGCCGCGATCGGAGAACTGCATGCGGATCATCTGCACGAAGCTGTCGCTGAACTTGCAATTGGCGGGGAAGAAGGTCGTCTTGATGTTTTCCAGCAGGCGGCGCATCACCGCGTTGGCCAGGGGGTCGGAGCCGCTGCCGCTCAGCACGTTGCGGGTGGAGACCGAGGCGACGAAGGGCGCGCCGCCGAAGTCGGCCCGCTCGGAGCAGCGATCGCCGCAGGCGTCCTGGCCGGCGCCGACCACCGGCTCGGCCCCCGAGGTGTCGTTGTGGGTGCCGCAGCAGCCTCCCTCGAGCGCCCGGTCGTCGGACAGGCCGGGATCGCGCAGGTTCTTCAGGGTCGTCAGGGCGTTGCCGTTGCGCACGTCGACGACGAAGGTGCGCGTCAGGCCGGCGCGCCGGCAGGCATTCTGGCCGCCGGCGTTGACCGCGATCTCCTCCGGCTGGAAGACGCTGAAGACCAGAACGCCGCTGAGCGCGAAGGCGCGCGCGGTCACTCGGGCGTCGGCCGGGAAGCGCATCACCCAACCCGGCTTGGCCGGCGTGCCGCCGCCGGTGAGCTGGGGGTCGAGCAGGAAGTTGGTCGAGGCGTCGACCAGGTCCGAGTTGAAGTCGAGGATGAAGAACTGGCTCTCGACCAGCGGCAGGCCGGGGGTGAGGGCGCTGAAGTCCTGGTCGAGGACGACGTAGAAGCGCCCGGCCTGGCCGCTCATGGACCACAGGTCCTCGCGGTCTCCGGTGCCGAAGGCCAGGGCCACCTGATCGGTCTCCGCCACCAGCACCGGCGCTGGCGGGAAGAAGAGCGGCCGGCCGCCGGTATCGAAGATCTTGAGCGGCACCCAGTCGCCGGCGGCGACGCGCTCGACGGTCACCGCCCCGCCGGGCCAGCCGATGATCTGGCCGGGGACGATGGAGGTGGAGACGATCGCTGCCGGCGTCCGCAGATCGACCTTGTAGAGAAAGCCGGCGGTGGTGCCGAAGTAGAGGACGTCCATGATGCCGTCGCGGTCCTCGTCGAGGCCGGTGACGTCTCCCGGCACCGCGCCGTCGACCGGCCGTTTGTAGAGGATGGTGCCGGTCTCGACGTCGATCATGTAGAGCCAGCCGCCGCGATCGACGCCGAGCTTGTCCGCCGGGTCGACGCCGCCGCCGAAGATCGCCACCCAGCGGGTGGAATTGCCGGTGACCGGCACCTGGGCGATCAGCGGCTTGGACCAGGTGTTGGCCAGGTCGTGGTGGCCGTTCTGATCCTCGTCGAGGAAGAACCAGCCCGAGGAATCGCCGTCGGCGAGGTTGGTGTCCTCGTAGAACAAGCGGTCGGTGAACTCCCACTTGAGCGCCGGGAAGGGCACGTTGGCGCCGCCGGGGCTGTCGCACGCCGGGGTGCCCTTGGGCACCAGCATGCCGTTGGGATCGACCAGCATGCACGACGGCAGCACGCCCCCGGCGAACTGCTCGTCCGGGGTGTAGGTGTCGTCGAGGAAGTTGGTCGGCGTGCCGTTGTCGTCGACGATGAGGCCGTCGGGCTGGGTGATGTCGAGGGCGTAGTAGCCGCTGACGAAGCCCTCGACCGGCCGCAGGTCGTTGAAGCGGTCGCCGCCCTCGCGCAGGCCGCCGATCATCACCGTGCGCCACTCGCGATCCATCGGCTCGGGATCGGTGGCGAAGGCCGGATCGATCACCACCTCGCCGATGCTCACGGGGCCGTCGAGGGAGAAGATGTGATTGGTCCCCAAGGCCTGCTCGCGGACGATCGGCATCACCATGCGGGGCATGTAGGAGAAGAGCTCGACGCCGGTGCCGTCGGTGAAGAACTCTTCGCCGTTGGCCTCCTCGCGGGTGCCCATGTCGAAGAAGTGCAGCTGGCCGTCATTCGCCGCCACCGCCAGCATGCGCCGGTACCAGACGTTGCGGCGCGCGAAGTTGCGGTAGCTGCGGAGGATCGCTTCGGTGGTCTGGGTCGAGGTGAAGGGCGGGCAGTTGTTGGGCTCCGTGGGACCGATCTGGCCGCAGAGATCGCGGCGCAGGAACCGCAGATCGCTCGGCCCGGAAGGCGCCACCGGGCTGGAGTGGAAGACGTCCCCCAGCAGATAGTCGCCCGGAGTCCAGCTCGGTCCGACGCCGAAGGGCCGTACCCCGTCCTGACAGGGATCGGCGATCGCCGGATCGTTCTTGACCCCGAGGGTCGCGCGGTAGATGGCCTTGAACTGATCGGCCGCGGTGCTGTCGCCGGTGGTCCCCTGGGCCGAGGGGCGCACGAAGACCTCGCGCCAGTCCTGGAACTCGGAGCTGGCGGGGGCGGTGAGGTCCGGCAGCTCGAGCAGCCGCAGGGGGATCGGCTGGGCCATGGTGCCGTCCGGCTTGGCGGGCCGGAACGGCGGCGGATAGAACACCCGCCGCTGGCCGACCGCGGGGCCGAGGTTGCCGTCCGGCGGATCGGCGGTGATCTGGCTGCTGAGGGGCGCCTGGCCGAGGATGGTGTCGCCGGCGTTCCACACCTGGCAGCCGGACTCGAGGTTGTCCTCGCGGCAGCGCCGGCCGCAGAACGTCGGCTCCTCCTCCTCCAACAGGGGCTGGCGGAAGACGTCGACCCGCCCGGGCCAGACGGACTTGCCCTGCAGCGGCGTCAGGCTGCTGAAGACGATCTTGTCGGCGGCGCTGCTCTGCACCGTCGGCAGGGCCGCGGACGAGAAGTTGCGCGCCGTAGCCTCGACCTCGTCGAAGATGTCGA
>RFGL01000156.1 GCA_003697015.1 Acidobacteriota bacterium
CCCTGGCACTGGCCGGGGCGGTGGCCGGGGTCCGCGCCGGCGGCGGCCCGCGGGCGGCGCTGTGGGCCTACCGCCTGGCCCTCGGCCTGCCGGCGGTGCTCCTCGCCCTGCTGGCGCTCAAACCGCTGCCGCCGTGGGCGGCGCTGCTCGGCGCCCTCGCCTTCGCCGCCGCCGGCATCGCCGCCGCCGGCCGCCCCGCCGGCCGCCTGCTGCTGCGCGCCCTCGCTGCATTGGCCGTGGTGCCGCCGCTCTACTTTCTCCTCTTCACGCCGGTGCGCGGTCTCCTGCGACCACCCCCCGAGCTGCCCCCGCCGCCGCCGGTGGCGCGGCCGATCCCGATCGTGCTGGTGGTCTTCGACGAGTTGCCCCTGAGCTCCCTCGTCGACGCCGGCGGCGGCATCGACCGGCGGCTCTTCCCCGCTTTCGCCGAGCTCGCCGCCACGGCCGCCTGGTTCCCCGACGCGGCGTCGGCGGCACCGACCACGGTCCACGCCCTGCCGGCGATGCTCGACGGCCGGCCGCCCGCCGCCGAGGCGGTGGCCACCGCCGCCGATCATCCGACCAACCTCTGCGCCCTGCTGCGCCGCAGCCACCGCCTCTACGCCCACGAGCCCCGCACCGAACTCTGTCCCCCGTCCCTGACCGGCGGCGAGCGCAGCGGCGGCCTCAGCCTCTTTCTCGCCGGCGATCTGGGGATCGCCTACCTGCACGCGGCGTTGCCCGCCCCCTGGGCTCGCCGGCTGCCGGACGTCGCCGCCACCTGGGAACAGCTCGGGGTCCTGGCGGACAAGGCGGCGTCGTTTCGCCGTTTCGTCGGCGGCATCGCTCCCTGGCGCCCCGGCGAGCGTCCGCCGTTCATCCTGCTCCACGTCGAGTTGCCCCACCACCCGTGGATCTACTTCCCCTCCGGCCGCCGTTACCACCCGGGCAGCAACATGTATCTGGACGGCCTCGAGGCCGGGGAGACGGCCTTGTACGGCCGCTGGGTCGACGATCTCTGGCTGACGCGCCAAGGCCTGCAACGCCATCTGCTGCAACTGCAGCTCAGCGACCGCCTGCTCGGGGAACTGCTCGAACGCCTGCGGCGGACGGCGCTCTTCGACCGCTCGCTTCTGATCGTCACCGCCGACCACGGCATCAGCTTCCGCCCCGGCGGCTTCGCCCGTTCGATCGACCCGCACAGTCTGGAGGACGTGGCGGTGGTGCCGCTGTTGATCAAGTGGCCGGGGCAGACCCGGGGGTGGATCGATCGCCGCCCGGCGTCCCTGCTCGACCTGGCGCCGACCGTCGCCGCCGCCATCGGCCTGCCCGCCGCCGCCGGGGACGGCCAGGCCCTCGACCGCGATCCCCTGCCCGCGCCGCCGCCCCGCCGGCGCTACCTCGGGCTTCCCGATGGCCGGCGTCTCGGCTTCGACTCCCTGCCGCCGGTGGAGCGCCACTGGGCGCTGGCCAACAAGCTGTCGATGCTCGCCGCCGCCGGCGGCGCGCGGCGGCCGCAGGAACGGCTCTTCGCCATCACCCCCGACCCCGAGCTCGCCCCCTCGAGCCTGATCGGCCGGCCGCTGGCGGAGCTCGAGATCCGCGCCGGCGACCAACGGGCGCGGCTCGACGACCCCGCCCTGCTGCTCGACGTCGACCCGGCGGCCGACCCGCTTCCCGGTCGCATCAGCGGCCGGCTGCTGGGCGCCGCGGCAACGCAGCCCGCCGCCCTGGCGCTGGCGGTCAACGGCGTCCTGCGCGCCTTCGCCCGGCCGCGCCGGGACGAGGGCGCCGCCGGCCGCTTCGCCTTCCTGGTCCCGCCCTGGGCCTGGCGCCCCGGCCACAACGAGCTCGGCCTCTACGCCGCCGGGCGGGACGATGGCGGCCGACCCGTCCTCACCACCATCGACCTGCCTCCGCCGCTCACCTTCAGCCTGATCCGCGACCGCCGCGGGCGCGTGGTGGCGCTGGCCGACAGCGCCGGTCACCGCTTCCCCGTCGCCGGCGACGCGGCGGGCCGGGCCGCCGAGCGCCACTACCGCCGCCGGCCCCATACCAGCTACGTCCTCGGCTGGCTCGACGAGTCCCCGGCGACGGCGCTGCCGGCGGTGGCGGTGCTCTTCGCCGGCGACGACTTCGTAGCCGCCACCCGCGTCGAGGGCTTCGCCGCCGGCGGCGACGCCGAGGCGCCCCCGCCGCCGAGCTTCGTCGCGGTGCTGCCGCGCGAGCTTCTGCGCCCGGCGCCGCGGGCCTTCGTCCTGTCGGGCGGCGTCGCCCTGGTCCTGCGCTTCGAGCCCGCCCGCGGCGAGCTCGACCACCCGATGTTGTGAGCCCGCCGGCGCCGCGGGAGATCGCTTTTACAGCGCCTTTACAGACCGCGGGGGCGGCGGTGCGCTAACCTTGACCGCGCCGACGACGAAAGGCCCGCCGACCGCCAGGCCGACGGCCGAGCAACCAACCCACCCAAGAGGCACGATGCCCATGCACGGATTCCCCCGAGCACTACGGATCGCAGCGCTCGCCCTGACCCTTCTCCTCGCCGCCGGCGCGGCGGCGGGCGGCGAGTGGACCAACTGGCGCGGCCCGCACTGGAACGGCGTCGCCGACGACCGCGGGCTGGTCAGCAGCTGGTCGAAGGACGGTACCAACCTGCTGTGGCGCGACGACTTCACCGGCCGCTCGACGCCGGTGGTCTTCGACCGCCGGGTCTGCGCCATCGGCCGGGTCGGCGAAGGCGACCGGCGCCAGGAGATCGTCGCCTGCTGGAACGCCGAGACCGGCGAACGGCTGTGGGAGCGGCGCTTCACCGTCTACCAGACCGACGTGCCGTGGAATCGGGTCGGATGGGCCAACCTGGCGGCGGACGCCGAGACCGGCTACGTCTTCGCCCACACCGTCCACGGCGTGCTCGCCGCCCTCGATCGCCACGGCGAGGTCGTCTGGCGGCACCAGCTGGCGGAGGACTACGGCCGGCTGTCGGGCTACGGCGGCCGCACCCACACGCCGATCGTCGACGAGGACCGGGTGATCCTCGGCGCCATCGGCTCCAATTGGGGCGCCCACAAACCGCCGCGCCACCGCTACTACGCCTTCGACAAGCGGAGCGGCGACGTCCTCTGGGTGTCGGCGCCGGGCGGGCCGCCGGCGGGCGACCTCAACACCCAGTCGACGCCGGTGGTGGCGGAGATCGCCGGCCAGCGGCTGCTGATCGGCGGCAATGCCGACGGCTGGGTGCACGCCATGCAGGCGCGCACCGGCGAGCCGGTGTGGAAGTTCCACCTCAGCCAGCGCGGGCTGAACGCGTCGGTGGCGGTCGACGGCACCACGGTCTTCGCTTCCCACAGCGAGGAGAACGTCCAGCCCGGCACCATGGGCCGGCTGGTGGCGATCGACGGCACCGGCCGCGGCGACGTCACCAGCAGCCACGAGAAATGGCGCATCAACGAGCTCAGCGCCGGCTTCCCCTCCCCCCTGGTGCACGGCGGCATGGTCTACGCCGCCGACAACTCGGCCAACCTGCACGCCGTCGACGGCGCCACCGGCGAGGAGAAGTGGCAGTACAACTACGGCACCGTCGGCAAGTCGTCGCCGGTGTGGGGCGACGGCAAGATCTACCTCACCGAGGTCAACGGCAACGTGCTGATCATCGCCCCGGGGAACGACGGCGCCGAGACCCTCGACCGCGAGCACCTGACGATGCCCGAGGGTCGCTACGCCGAGATCTACGGCTCGGTGGCGGTGGGCTACGGCCGCGTCTACTTCACCACCGAAGAGGGCATCTACTGCCTGGGGGAGAGCTCCAGGCCCTTCCCCGCCGCCGCCCCGCCGGCCGCCGCCCCGCCGGCCGCCGGCGACGGGCCCGCCGCGCTGGTGCAGATCGTGCCCGCGGAGCTGGTGATCCACGCCGGCGACAGCCGCGATTTCACCCTCCGCGCCTTCGACGCCCAGGGCCGCCCGGTGCGCGGACCGGCCGCCCCGACCTGGGGCCTCGAGGGCCTGCGCGGCTCGATCGACGCCAGCGGCCGGGCGACCTTCGACGCCGGCGGCGGCAACCAGGTGGGCTTCGTCACCGTCAAGGCCGGCGAGCTCGGCGCCAAGGCCCGGGTGCGGGTGGTGGGTCCCCTGCCCTGGAGCGAGGATTTCGAGTCCCTCGAGCCGGGCCAGATCCCGGCCCACTGGCGCCCCACCTTCAAGGGGGCCCGGGTCGAGCAGCTGGAGGACGGCAACAAGGTCCTGATGCAGCCCAAGGCCCCCCGCGGCGCGCCCCGCGCCTTCATCTACCTCGGCAGCTCCGACATGCGCGGCTACACCATCCAGGCCGACGTCCGCGGCAACCGTCAAGGACGCCGCTACACCGACCTGGGGCTGATCGCCAACGGCTACACCCTCGACCTCCAGGGCGCCCACCAGCGGCTGCAGGTGCGTTCCTGGGCTTCCGAACGGCGCATGGCGCAGCAGGTCGATTTCCCGTGGGAGATGGGGGTCTGGTACACGATGAAGCTGCGCGTCGACCGCCGCAGCGACGGCCCGGGGATGGTGATCCGCGGCAAGGTGTGGAAACGTGACGAGCCGGAACCGGAGGCCTGGTCGATCACCGCCTACGATCCGCTGGTGATCGACAGCGGCAGCCCCGGCATCTACACCTTCGCCCCGGTCCCGTCCTACTTCGACAACGTCAAGGTCATGGTGAGCGAATAAATGATCAAACTACGGATGAACCCGCCCGCCCTCGTCGCCCTCGCCGCCGTGCTGATCGCCGGCCAGCTCCACGCCTCGGAGCAGGCGATGTTCGGCAACACCCCGTCGCGCAACATGGTGTCGGCCGAGACCGGCCTGCCGAGCAGCTGGGACGTCGACACCGGCGAGAACGTCCTCTGGTCTCAGCCGGTCGGCTCCCAGAGCTACGCCGGGCCGGTGGTCGCCGGCGGCCGCGTCTTCGTCGGCACCAACAACGAGGGGGAACGCGATCCGGCGATCAAGGGCGACAAAGGCGTGGTGATGGCCTTCGACGCCGCCGACGGCACCTTCCTGTGGCAGATGGTGCACGACAAGCTGCCCGAGTCCAAGCTCCACGACTGGCCCCTGCAGGGGGTGTGCTCGACGCCGGTGGTGGAGGGCGACCGCCTCTACTACACCTCGAACCGCGCCGAGATCGTCTGCCTCGACGTCAAGGGCCTGGCGGACGGCAACGACGGCCCGTTCACCGGCGAGAAGTACAAGGGCGACAAGCACGGCGACGTCATCTGGTCCTTCGACATGATGGCCGAGCTCGACGTCTTCCCCCACAACCTGGCGACCAGCTCGCCGCTGGTGGTCGGCGACCTGGTCTTCGCCTCCACCGGCAACGGCGTCGACGAGGGCCACGTCAACGTGCCGTCGCCCCTGGCGCCGAGCTTCATCGCCCTCAACAAGAAGACCGGCGAGCTGGTGTGGGAGAACGCCGATCCCGGGGAGCACATCCTCCACGGCACCTGGACCAACCCCACCTACGGCGTCATCGGCGGCCGCGAGCAGGTGATCTTCCCCGGCGGCGACGGCTGGTTGCACGCCTTCGAGCCCAAGACCGGCAAGCTGCTGTGGAAGTTCGACTGCAACCCCAAGGATTCGGTCTGGCGTCTCGGCGGCGCCGGCACCCGCAACAATCTGATCTCCACCGCCGTGCTCTACGACGGCAAGATCTACATCGGCGTCGGCCAGGATCCCGAGCACGGCGAGGCCCCGGGTCACTTCTGGGTCATCGATCCGACGGTCGAGCCCAACGACGACGGCGAGCTGCCGCAGGACAAGGCGGTGGTCTGGCACCGCGGCGGCGAGGACTTCAACCGCACCATCTCCACCGCCGCGATCCACGACGACGTGGTCTACATCAGCGACCTGTCCGGCTTCCTCTACGCCCTGAACGCCCAGACCGGCGAGCACTACTGGACCTACGACGCCTTCGCCGCGGTCTGGGGCTCGCCCTTCGTCGCCGACGGCAAGGTCTATCTCGGCGACGAGGACGGCGAGGTGGCGGTGCTCGAGGCGGGCAAGACCAAGAAAGTGCTCGGCGAGCTCGACATGGGGAGCGCCGTCTACACCACGCCGGTGGCCAAGGACGGCGTGCTCTACGTCCTCACCCGCAACCACCTCTACGCCCTGAAGGAAGGCATCCCGGCCAAGAAGAAGGAGGAAGCGGGGCGGTGAGCGACGTACTGGCCGAGTCCGGCCTGGAAGCCAAGGTCGCCGCCGCCAGAGCGCGTCTCGACGAGCACGTGCGGCGGATCGTCGCCTGGCACTTCGACCCCCGGACCGGTTGTCCGTTCTGGCTGGAGAAGGCGGAGGAATTCGACTTCGATCCGCGGCGCGACGTGCGGGGCTTCGACGACCTCAAGCTCTTCCCCCACTTCGAGGACGAGTGGCTGCGCGGCGGTCCGGTACGGCGGTGGGTGCCCAAGGCCTTCGCCGATCGGCCGATCTACGTCTTCGAGACCGGCGGCTCGACCGGCATTCCCAAGAGCCGCATCAACGTGCGCGACTTCGAGATCGACTACGAGCAGCTCGCCGACCAGCTCTCCGACGCCACCTTCCCCCGCGGCAGCGACTGGCTGATGCTCGGCCCCACCGGACCGCGGCGCCTGCGCCTGGCGATCGAGCACCTGGCGCAGTACCGCGGCGGCATCGCCTTCCACGTCGATCTCGATCCGCGCTGGGTGACCAAGCTGGTCAAGGCCCAGCGCTGGCAGGAGCTCGAGGCCTACAAGGAGCACACCATCGACCAGGGGCTGAAGATTCTCCGCGCCCACGAGTCGATCCGCTGCATCTTCACCACCCCCAAGCTGCTCGAGGCCCTGTGCGACAAGGTCTCCCTGCCCCGCCTGGGAATCACCGGCATCTTCTGCGGCGGCACCGAGATGAACGCCGAGTTCCACCGCTTCGCCCGCGAGGAGCTGGTGCCCGGGATCGATTTCCTGCCGGTCTACGGCAACACCCTGATGGGGCTGGCGCCGTCGAAGCCCTTCGACGAGAAAAGCCGCGACTACACCATCACCTACTACCCGCCGTCGCCGCGGGCGGTCTTCGAGATCGTCGACCCGGACGACCTCGACCGGGTGGTGGGCTACGGCGAGACCGGCCGCGTGCTGCTCACCACCCTGACCGAGGAATTCTTCATGCCCCGCTTCGCCGAGCGCGACGAAGGCGAGCGCGCCGCCCCCATCGAGCCCTACCCCTGGGACGGCGTCTCCAATCTCCGCCTCTTCTCGCGCTTCAAGAAGTCGGTGGCGGTGGGGGTGTACTGATGCTACGAATCCCCCTCTTGCGGGCGGGCGAGCCGTACTTCAGTCTGAACGTCGAGACCTTGCGCGACGTGCGGACGGGGGAGCCGGTGGCGGAGCTCAGCCTGGCGGGGGCGGGGATGATCGCGCGCGACCTGCGGCGGATGGCGGAGATCCGCCGGCGGCTCGACGCCGTGCCGGTGCGGGAGTTGCTGGCGATCTGCGGCCGGGCGGCGCGCCTCTTCGCCGGCGAGACCCTGCCCCTGGGGGAAGGCGAGCAGACGCCGGAGGCGTATCTGGCGCAGCTGGCGGCGACCTCGGGCATGCCGATCGCCATGGGGCGGGCCAACATGGCCAAGATCGTCCACAACCTGGAGAACATGGAGGCGATTCTCGGCGGCCTGACCCGCGGTCTCGATCTCCGCGTCCTCGACCGCGGCTACGGCGAGCAGGACGGGCGCCGGCTGTCGTACCTGCGCCAGGCGGACAGCCTGGGGGCGGTGCTGCCCAACAATTCCCCCGGCGTCCACGCCCTGTGGCTGCCGGCGATCCCGCTCAAGACGCCGCTGGTCTTGAAGCCGGGGACGATGGAGCCCTGGACCCCGTACCGCATCGCCCAGGCCTTCTACGCCGCCGGCCTGCCGCGCGGCGCCATCAGCCTCTACCCCGCCGACCACGCCGGGGCGACCGAGGTGCTGCTGCGCACCGGACGGGCGATGTTCTTCGGCGATGCGCGCACCGTCGAGTCCTGGCGGGGCAGCGGCAAGGTGCAGCTCCACGGCCCGGGCTGGTCCAAGGTGCTGCTCTTCGACCGGCGGGCCGAGGGCTGGCGCGACCATCTCGAGCTGATGGTGGGCTCGATCGCCAAGAACGGCGGCCGCTCGTGCATCAACGCCTCCGGCATCTGGACCACCGGCCACGGCGACGCCATCGCCGAGGCGGTGGCCGAACGCCTCGCCGCCATCGAGCCCCGGCCCCTGGACGACCCGCGCGCCGAGCTCTGCGCCTTCCCCGATCCCGCGGTGGCCCGCGCCATCAGCGCCATGATCGACGACCAGCTGCAGATCCCCGGAGCCGAGGACGTGACCGCCCGCCGGCGCGGCGCGGCGCGGCGGCGGCGGCTGGTCGAGGTCGACGGCTGCACCTTTCTGCGCCCCACCGTGGTGCGCTGCCACGACCCCGGCCATCCCCTGGCGGCGAGCGAGTTCGTCTTCCCCTTCGCCGCCGTCGTCGAGGTGGCGTCGGCCGACGAGCTGCTCGAGCGCATCGGCCCCACCCTGGTGGCCACCGCCCTCACCGACGACGACGAAACGCGTTACAAGATTCTTACCTGCCCCCGCATCGATCGGCTCAACCTCGGTACCATCCCGACGTATCAGATCTCGTGGGATCAACCCCACGAGGGCAACCTCTTCGACCACCTCTACCAGCAGCGGGCCTTCCAGATCGCTGCCGCCTGACGAGAACCATGAACGAGCCCAAGAACGAGCCGTGCTGGAGCGCCGTGATCGGCGCCGTCGAGGTGCGCTTCGGCGACGGCGTCCTCGACCGGCTGGGGGCGGCGGCGCGCGAGCTGGGGGGGCGGCGGGCGCTGCTGGTCACCGACGGAGGGATCGTCGCCGCCGGCCACGCCGAGCGGGCGCGCTCGTCGCTTTTGGCGGCGGGCCTCGAGGTCGCCGTCTTCGACGCCGTGGCGGAGAATCCCACCACCGAGCACGTGGCGGCGGGGGTCGAGACGGCGCGGGCGGCCGGCGCCGACCTGCTGGTCGGCCTCGGCGGCGGCAGCGCCATGGACTGCGCCAAGGGGATCAACTTCCTGCTGTCGAACGGCGGCCGGATGGAGGACTACTGGGGCCACGGCAAGGCGTCGCGGCCGATGCTGCCCGCGATCGGCGTGCCGACCACCGCCGGCACCGGCAGCGAGGCCCAACGCTACGCCCTGATCTCCCAGGCCGACAGCCACGTCAAGATGGCCTGCGGCGACCCCAAGGCCCGCTTCGCCACCGTCCTCCTCGACCCGGAGCTCCTCGCCAGCCTGCCGCGGCGGGTGGCGGCGGCCACCGCCATCGACGCCGTCGCCCACGCCGTCGAGAGCTACGTCACCACCCGCCGCAACCCGATCTCCCAGCTCTACGCCCGCGAAGCCTGGCGCCTGCTCGAAGGGGCCTGCGAGCGCTTCCTCGCCGACCGCGGCGACCGCGCCGCCGGGGCCGACATGCTGCTCGGCGCCCACCTCGCCGGCGCCGCCATCGAGGCCTCGATGCTCGGCATCGCCCACTCCTGCGCCAACCCCCTGACCGCCCGCTTCGGCCTCACCCACGGCGTCGCCGTCGGCCTGATGCTGCCCCACGTGGTGCGCTTCAACGGCGCCGTCGCCGCCCCGCTCTACGGCGAGCTGGCCCGCGCCGCCGGCTTGAACGGCGAGGCGCCGGACGACGCCGAGCGCCTGGCCCGCCGCCTCGACGAGCTCCGCGCCCGCGCCGGACTGCCCGCCCGCCTGGGCGAATGCGGCGTCGCCGCCGGCGCCCTCCCCGCCCTCGCCGGCGAAGCGGCCGGGCAGTGGACCGCACAGTTCAACCCGCGGCCGGTTACCGCCGCCGACCTCGAGCGTCTCTATGCTGCGGCCCTCTAAGAGCTTCGCGCTGCTCCTCGCCCTGCTGGCGGCGCCGGCGGCGGCGGAGACCCGCACCGCGGAAGCGGCGGCGGCGGACGGCGGCGGCTGGACGCAGTTTCGCGGCGGCCCGCAGCAGACCGGCATCGCCGCCGACGTGCTCGAGCCGCCGCTCGAGGTCGCCTGGACCGCGACGGTGCCGGAGGGGATCGAGTCGAGCGCCGCCATCGCCGCCGGCACGGTCTACGTCGGCGGCCTCGACGGCAAGCTCTACGCCTTCGACCTCAAGAGCGGCACGCTGCGCTGGAGCTATCAGGCGGAGGACGAGATCAAGTCCTCCCCCCTGGTCCATGAGGGCACGGTCTACGTCGGCGACGAGTACGGCACCTTCCACGCCGTCGACGCCGCCAGCGGCAGCGGGAAATGGACCTTCCAGGCCGACTCCAGCATCCCCGGTTCGGCCAACGCCGCCGGCGGCTGCATCCTCTTCGGCAGCTACGACAACTTCCTCTACTGCCTGGCGCCGGACGGCACCCTGCGGTGGAAGATCGAGACCCAGGGCTACGTCCACGGCACGCCGGCGGCGTGGCAGGGGAAGGCGATCGCCAGCGGCTGCGACGGCTTCCTGCGCACCGTCGACCTGGCGAGCGGCAAGGAGCTTCAGAGCCTCGAGATCGGCGGCTACGTCAGCGCCAGCCCGGCGATCGCCGGCGGCCGTGCCTTCTTCGGCACGATGGAGAACGCGGTGGTGGCGGTCGACCTCGAGGGCGGCGAGGTGGCGTGGAGCTTCCGCCCCGAGCGCGAATTCCCCTTCTACGCCTCGGCGGCGGTGCGGGACGGCCTGGTGATCGTCGCCGGGCGCAACAAACGGGTCCACGCCCTCGAGGCGGCGAGCGGCGCCGAGCGCTGGAGCCACTCTCGACCGGCCCGGGTCGACGCCTCGCCGGTGATCTCCGGCGGGTACGTCTACGCCGCCGACAAGGCCGGCAACGTCTTCGCCCTCGCCCTCTCCGGCGGCGAGCTGGCGTGGGAATTCGCCACCGGCGACGGCTTCGCCGCCTCGCCGGCGATCGGCGGGGGCCACCTGGTGATCGGCAACGAAGCCGGCACCGTCTTCGCCTTCGTGGAGCAGGATCGATGAGCGAGCACGGCAGTCGAGACGCCCGGCCCGCGGTCGCCGGCCGTCCGCCGGCGCCCCACCTCGCCCGCCCCAAGGGCACCGAGGTCGGCAGCGTCTTCGTCTCCAACTACCCGCCCTTCTCGGTGTGGAGCCGCGAGCACCTGGCGGCGTACGAAGCGGTGCTGGAGCGGCCCTGGGATCCGACCACCAGCCCCTCCCTGGGGCTCTACCTGCACATCCCCTTCTGCCGCAAACGCTGCAAGTTCTGCTACTTCCGGGTCTACACCGACAAGAACGCCGAGCAGATCCAGACCTACCTCGACGCCTTGGCGCGGGAGGTGGAGCTCTACGCCGAGCGGCCCGCCTTCGCCGGCCGGCCCCTCGACTTCGTCTACTTCGGCGGCGGCACGCCGTCCTACGTCGCGGTCAAGCACCTCGAGGGGCTGGTGGCGCGGCTGCAGGCGGCGATGCCCTGGCGGCGGGCGCAGGAGATCACCTTCGAGTGCGAGCCCGGCACCCTGACCGCGGCCAAGGTCGAGGCCATCCGCGCCATCGGCGTCACCCGCCTGAGCCTCGGCGTCGAGCACTTCGACGACGAGGTGCTGCGCGAGAACGGCCGCGCCCACGTCTCCAAGGAGATCTACCGCTGCCTGCCGTGGATCCGCGCCGCGGGCTTCGACCAGCTCAACGTCGACCTGATCGCCGGCATGGTGGGCGACGACTGGCCGACCTGGAAGGAGACGGTCGAGAAGACCGTCGAGCTCGATCCGGACAGCGTCACCATCTACCAGATGGAGTTGCCCTACAACACCGTCTACTCGCAGGCGGTGCTCAAGGGCGAGCCGTCGCCGGTCGCCGATTGGCCGACCAAGCGCGCCTGGCACGGCTACGCCATCGACCGGCTGCAGGAGGCGGGCTACGAGATCTCCAGCGCCTACACCATGGTCAAAAAACGGCCCGGCAACGACGCCTCGGGACGCTTCCTCTACCGCGACGCCCTGTGGCACGGCAGCGATCTCCTCGGCTGCGGCGTCGCCTCCTTCGGTCACGTCGCCGGCGTCCACGCCCAGAACCAGGCCGACTGGCACGGCTATCTCGAGCCCCTTCTCGAAAGCCGCCTGCCCCTCGGTCGCGCTCTCGCCACCAGCCCGCGCCAGCGCCTGACCCGCGAGCTGATCTTGCAGCTCAAGCTCGGCCGCCTCGACCTCGCGCCCTTGTCCGCCCGACACGGCATCGACGTCCGCGCCACCTTCGCCGCCGCCTTCGCCGAGCTCGAACGGCGCGGCATGCTGCGCCTCGACGGCGACCGCGTCGAGCTCAGCCGCCAGGGGCTGTTGCAGGTCGACGCCCTGTTGCCGCACTTCTATGAAGAACCCTATCGCCACGCGCGCTACACCTGAGCCGCGAGCGCGAGCCACCACCTCGGGGGAGATCGTTCGAATGACCATGCCGACGTACTGCAACCACCGGGCGCCCCGGCGCCCCGCGCACGCCACCGCGTCGCCGCCGCCCTGGCGACGCCTGGCGCCGCTGCTGCTCGCCCTGGGTCTGGCCCTGCCCGCCGCCGGCGACGAGACGGGCCCCGCGGCGCCGCCGGCGGAACGGCCCGACATCACCATCCGCGACGAGCTCACCGTCGAGGAGCAGCTCGACCGCGCCTTCGCCCCCGAGGACGCCGCCACCGCCACCAAGCAGGCGGCGCCGCGACGGTTGACCCCGATCAGCCTGTCGGTGATCTCCGACGTGGTGCTGCACGAGCAGGACGCCCGCATCCTGGGGAGCGCGCTGGAGAACGTCGCCGGCGTCACCGCCCATCGATTCGGCGGTACCACCGACGTCTTCTACATCCGCGGCTTCGAGTCCCTGTCGAGCGCCCTGGTGCTGACCGACGGCGCCCTCGAGCCCGAGGTCTCCACCTACCACACCTACAACCTCGAGCGCGTCGAGGTGGTGCGCGGGCCGGCCGGCTTCCTCTACGGCGGCAGCGCCCTGGCCGGCGCCATCAACCTGGTGCGCAAGCGGCCTCTCGGCCAGCGCGGCGGCGGCGTGCAGCTCCTCGGCGGCAGTTACGGCACGGTCTACGGCGCCTTCGACTACCACCTCGGCTCCGCCGGCGGCGCCCACGCCTTCCGTCTGAACGCGCTCTATACCGACACCGACGGCTACCGCGACGACCTGGGCAACACCAGCTGGGCGCTCAATCCGTCCTACGCCCTCCGCGCCAGCGACCGCACCACCCTCTATGCCAACGCCGAGATCGAGGACGGCGATCTGTCGAGCGACACCGGCCTGCCGCTTCTCGGCGGCGCCATCCCGGAGGTGCCGCGCAGCCGTTCCTACCAGAGCGATCTCGACGTCAATGAGCGCGACGTCCTGCGCCTGCGCCTCGACCTCGAGACCGTCTACGGGCCGCGCTTCGTCCTGCGCAACAAGACCTACCTCACCGAGCTCGACCAGCACTCGGCGGGCACGGTGATCAACGGCGCCTTCGTCTTCGGGCCGTTCGAGCCCCTCGTCGCCCGCGTGCTGGCCGGTCTCGACGACCGGCAGCAATTCCTCGGCCACCAGGTCGACGCCCTCTTCGACCTCGGCGACGGCGCCGTGCGCCACCAGCTGGTGGCGGGACTCGAGGTGCAGCGGCTGGCCGACGACTTCGACCTCGGCTTCTTCAACCTGCCGCCGATCGGCCTCTTCAACCCCATCGAGACCGCCCGGCCGCCGCTGGTGCCGATCCCCGGCAGCCGCACCACCGGCGACGTCGAGACCACCGTCGTGGCGCCCTACGTCCTCGACACCATCGCCATCGGCGCGCGGGTCAAGCTGGCGCTCGGCGCGCGCTACGACGCGATCGAGATCGACGACGCGCGCACCGGCTTCCGCGGCGACTTCGACCAGGCCAGCCCCTTCGCCGCCCTGCTCTACGCCCCCGATCAGCGGTTCGCCGTCTTCGCCAACTACGGCCGCTCCTTCAGCCCCCCCTCCACCACCGTCGTCGCCGACGGCCGTGAGCCCGAGGAGGGGGAACAGATCGAGCTCGGGGTCAAGGCCGATCTCCTCGGCGGCAGGCTCGCCGCCTCCCTCGCCCTCTACCGCATCGACAAGGAGAAGATCGCCATCGCCGACAATACCGGCTTCCTCGCCCAGCAGGGCGACCAGCGCTCCCAGGGCCTGGAGCTCGAGCTCTCCGGCCGCGCCGGCCGCAGCACCCTGCACTGGCTCTTCTCCTACGCCTACACCGACGCCGAGCTCATCGAATTCCGCGAGTCGATTTTCAACTTCGAGACCTTCACCTTCGACGTCTTCGACTTCTCCGGCAACCGTCCCGCCTGGGTGCCCGACCAGGTCGCCGACCTGTGGCTCAGCAAGCGCTTCCGCAACGGCCTGACCGTCGCCGGCGGCGCGCGCTACGTCGCCGAGCGCTTCGTCGACGAGGACAATGCCGTCGAGCTCGACGACTACGTCACCTTCGACGCCGCCTTCGCCTACACCCGCGGCGGCCCCTGGACCGCCCGCCTGCACCTCAAGAACCTCACCGGCGAAGACTACGAGCTGCGCAGCTTCAGCTCCCTCGCCGTCCTCCCCGCCGAAGGCTTCAACCTGCAAGCCGGCATCGACCTGAGGTTCTGAGCTCAGCGCAGCTGCTCCAGGCGGGCTTCGGCCTGGCGGGCGTAGATCGAGGTTTCGCCGCTGCCCTGGCGGATGGCGGGGAGGGCGGCGCGCAGCAGGGGCTCGGCCTCGTCGCGGCGGCCGCGGGCGAGCAGGCAGGCGCCGAGGACGCTGTCGGCGTCGGCGCGGCGCCAGTGCCCGGCGGGCCAAGCGTCGGCCGCACGCTGGACCACGTCGCGGGCCAGGGTCTCGGCCTCCCCCACCCGGCCGCGGGCGAGGAGCACCGCGGCCAGATTGCGCTTCGCCACCAGGGTGCTGGGGTGGCCGTCGCCGAGCCTGGCGCGGAAGACCCCGGCCGCGTGCTCCAGCAGCCCCTCGGCCTCCGCCAGCTGCTCGGGCGTGCCGCCGTCGGCGAGGGCGAAGCCCAGGCCGAGCTCGGCGGCGGCGACCGCCGGGTGATCGGGGTCGTCGTAGTAGCGGCGGCGGACCTCGAGCGCCCGGCGGTAGGAGGCGATCGCCTCGGCGTGCTGCCCGCGGCCGGCGAGAGCCAGGGCCAGATTCATCAGCGGTCCGGCCAGCTTCGGATGATCGCGCCCCAGCTGCGCCCGCCGCTGCTCCACCACCCGCCGCAACAGGGGCTCGGCCTCGTCGTAGCGACCCTGGTTGATCAGCACCGCGGCGAGATTGTTGCGCGACGTCGCCACCTCGTCGCCGCCGTCGTCGTAGAGCTCGAGTTTGCCCGCCAGCACCTGGCGGTGGATGACTTCGGCGGCGGCGTAGTCGCCCCGCTTCTCGATCGACGCCGCCAGGTTGGTCAGCCGTTGCAGGGTCACCCCCGGCTCCTCGTGGCCGGCGGCGAGCTCCATCGCCCGGCGCAGATCGGCCTGGGCCTCGTCGTAGCGGCCGAGGCCGAGCTTGACCAGGGCGAGATTGTTGAGGCTCTCCGCCAGCAACACCGGATCCGCCGGCTTGAGGACGCTGCGCAGGCGCAGGGACTCGGCGAGCAGCTCCTGCGCCCGATCGAGGAATCCGAGGCGAAAGTAGGCCCGCCCGAGGCGGTCGAGGAGCAGGGCGCGGTCCTCCGGCCGTCCGCCCTCCGCCAGCACGATGCGCCGCGCCTCGTCGAGCAGGGCGAGGGTCTCCTCCGAGCTCGCCTGCTGCCCCGACGGATCGACGTGATGGATCAGCTCGACGAAGGTGTCGCGCAGGGTCTCGGCGCGATCGCGCTCGAGGCGCGTCGCCGCCAGCTGGCGCCACAGGGCGACGACGAAGGCGGCGATGATCACCACCGCCACCGCCGCCGCCGCCACGGCGGCCCGATTGCGGCGGGCGAAGCGGCCGAGGCGGTAGGCGAGGGTGTCGGCACGGGCCGACACCGGCAGCTTGGCGCGGTGGCGGCGCAGGTCCTCCGCCAGCTCGGCGGCGGAGGCGTAGCGCCGCTCCGGCTCCTTGCGCATCGCCATCAGCACGACGTTGTCGAGATCGCCGCGCAGCCGTCGCGCCAGCCGCGCCGCCCGCCGCCTCTCCGCCGG
>RFGL01000157.1 GCA_003697015.1 Acidobacteriota bacterium
AGGCGCGGCGCAGGGTGCGATCCTGCGGCCGGCGCAGCCAGCGGACCAGGCGGGCGACCACCGCGGCGACCTCGAGCGGCGACGCGCTGCGCTCGACGGCGGCGAGGGCCGCCATCAGGTTCTCCGGCTGCTCCAGCGCGGCGTCGGGCAGGCGCCCCTCGTCGATCAGCGCATGGCGCAAGCGCGGCGCGTACGCCTCCAGACCCTCCGGCCCCGGCGCGATCCGCTCGCCGGCGTCGGCCGCCGCCGCCCAGGGTCGCTCTCCATTGTAGAGCACCAGCGGCAGGAACGGCGGCAAGCGGCCGCCCTCGAGGGTCTGACCGCGGCGGATCAGGTCCTGGCGCTGAATCTGCGCTGCAACGCAGATTCCTGCGCTCGCCGACCGGGGGCGCCGCCGGCACATCGTCGTACCATCGGAGAATGGGCGAGCGCGGCTTCATCCTGCAGCCGACCTACCGCATCGAGGCGGGCAGACCGGTGGTGCACCTCTACGGACGGCTTGAAAGCGGCGACTCCTTCCTGCTGCGGGACGACCGCCAGCGACCCCATTTCTACATCCGTGCCGGCGATCTCGAACGCGCCCTCGAGCTCGGCGCCCTCGACGTCCACGACAGCGACCGGCGTACCCTGGACGGCCACCGCGCTCTGCGCCTCGAGGTGGCGGTCCCATCCGACGCGCCGCCCCTGCGCGATCACCTGATCGCCCACCACGTCCCCACCTACGAAGCCGACGTTCGCTTCGCCATGGCCTACCTGATCGACCGCGGCGTCCAGGGCAGCGCCGCCATCGAGGGGCCCTGGGAGCCGGGGGAGGGGGTCGATCGGGCGTACCACAACCCCGTCCTCGAGCCCGCCGACTGGACCCCTGAGCTGCGGGTCTTGTCGATCGACATCGAGACCGACCCCCGCGCCAGCCGCCTGCTGTCGATCGCCCTCTGCGGCTGCGGCACCGCCGAGGTGCTGCTGCTCTGCCCGCCGGGCTACGACGCCGCCGGCGGCGCCGAGCCCTATGCCGACGAGGCGTCCCTCCTGCGCGCCTTCGTCCGCCGGGTGCGCGAGCTCGACCCGGACGTTCTGACCGGCTGGAACGTGATCGACTTCGACCTCGCGGTACTGCTGCGCCTGGCCCGCAAACGCCGGCTGCCGCTGGAGCTCGGCCGCGGGCCGGAGAGGCTCCGCCTGCGGCCGGCGCGCGGGCCGTGGGGTGGCCGGGAGGCCTCGCTGCCGGGGCGGGTGGTTCTCGACGGCATCCAGCTGATGCGCGGCGCCTTCATGCGCATGGAGCGCTGGGGGCTCGACGCCGTCGCCCGCGAGGTGCTGGGGGAGGGCAAGACGATGACCGGTCACGACCGCGCCGAGGCCATCCTCGAGGCGTTCGAGAACGACCGCGAGCGCTTCGTGGCCTACAACCTCAACGACGCCCGGCTGGTGCTCGACATCCTCGATCGGCTCCACCTGGTCGAGCTGGCGGTGGAGCGCAGCAAGCTCACCGGCCTGCCGATCGACCGGGTCTCCGGCTCGATCGCCGCCTTCGACTTCCTCTACCTCTCCGCCCTCCACCGGCGGCGGGTGGTGGCCCCGAGCGTCGCACGGCCCCAAGGCAGCGCCCCGGCGGGCGGCGCCAACCTCGGCGGGTACGTCTTCGAGCCGCGGCCGGGTCTCTACCGCGACGTCCTGGTGCTCGACTTCAAGAGCCTCTACCCCAGCGTCATGCGCACCTTCCAGATCGATCCCCTGGGCTACCTCGGCAGCGGCGACCAGGCGGCGGAAGACGACGACGACCGAGACGACCCGATCGTCGCGCCCAACGGCGCCCGCTTCCGCCGCCGGCGCGGCATCCTGACCGAGCTCCTGGACGTACTGCTGCCGCGCCGCGAGGCGGCCAAGGCGGCCGGCGACCGGGTGGCGAGCCACGCGATCAAGATCTTGATGAACTCCTTCTACGGCGTCCTCGGCACGCCGGCATGCCGCTTCTACCGCCCGCAGCTCGCCGGCGCCATCACCAGCTTCGGCCGCGAGATTCTCCGCTGGTCACGCAGGCGCATCGAGTCCTACGGCCACGAAGTGCTCTACGGCGACACCGACAGCCTCTTCGTCCGCGCCCGGGGCGCCGGTCAGGACGACGACGAGGCGCTGGAACGCGACGCCGCCCTGGCGATCGGCCGGCGGTTGGTCGAGCGCCTGAACCGCGATCTCGCCGCCTACGTCGAGAAACGCTGGCGCGTCCCAAGCCGCCTCGAGATCGAGCTCGAGAAGCGCTACCTCCACCTCTTCCTGCCGGCGGTCCGGGGCGGCCGCAGCGGTGCGCGCAAGCGCTACGCCGGCCTGGTCGACGACGGCGGGGAGGGGCGGGTCGAGCTGATCGGGCTGGAGGCGGTGCGACGCGACTGGACCGAGCTGGCCAAGACCGTCCAGCGCCAGCTCTACGAGCGCCTCTTCCGCCAGCGGCCGGTCGAGGACTATCTCAAAGGGGTGGTACGAGACCTGCGGGCCGGCGCTCTCGACGCCCGGCTGGTGTACGTCAAGGCCCTGCGCAAGCCCCTGGCCAGCTACACCGCCACCACCCCGCCCCACGTCGCCGCAGCGCGCAAGCTGGGCAAGAAACCCGGCCGCCGGATCGCCTACGTGATGACCACCGCCGGCCCGGAGCCGGTCGCCGCCCGCCAGCATCCCCTGGACTACGAGCACTACGTGCAGAAACAGCTCCGCCCGGTGGCCGAGCCGGTGCTCGCTCTCCTCGGCCTCGACTTCGCCCGCGTCATCGGCGACGACGCCCAGCTGCGGTTGTTCTAGCCCGCATCCTTCACCGGTCCCCGCTGCGAGGCCGTAGCCCGAAGCTGCGGCGTCGTCCAGCCCCGTCGCTCCTCGACGCATCGCGGCCACGCCCGGGTCGCGGCAGGGCTTCCCGCCTCGCGCCGCCAGCCACCCCCGGCCTCCGGCTAGGGCATCCCGGCCGGCGGGCGCTGCGGCAGCCAGCCGGTGGCGGGCGGATCCGAGGCTCGTCGCCCGGTCCGGCGGCACAGGGCAGCGGCTTCCCGCGGGGCTCAGGTAGGGTAGGACGATGGCGCGCAACCACGGCAGAGGAGCGCACCGGGCGCTCAACCTGAACGTCCGCGGCTTGGGCTATTCCGCCACCGTGGCGATCAACGAGCGCATCGCCAGCCTGCGGGCCGCCGGGCGCGAGATCTTCCAGCTCGGCTTCGGCCAGTCGCCGTTCCCGGTGCCGGAGCCGGTGGCGGAGAGTCTGCGGCGCAATGCCCACCAGAAGGACTACCTGCCGGTCAAAGGGCTCGAGGCCCTGCGCCGGGCGGTGGCCGACTACACCCGCCGCGTCTTCGGCGTCGACCGCAATGCCTCGGACGTCCTGATCGGGCCGGGCTCGAAGGAGCTGATGTTCCTCTTGCAGCTGGTCTACTACGGCGACCTGGTGATCCCCGCTCCCAGCTGGGTGTCCTACGCCCCGCAGGCGCGGATCATCGGCCGTCACGTCCGGCTGCTCGAGACCACCGAGGACGACGGCTGGGCGATCACCCCGGAGCAGCTCGACCGTCTGTGCGCCGAGGATCCGGAGCGGCCCCGCATCGTGATCCTCAACTACCCGTCGAACCCCACCGGCGGCAGCTATCCCCTGGCCCGGCTCAAGGCCCTGGCGCGGGTGGCGCGCGAGCACGGCGTGGTGCTGCTGGCGGACGAGATCTACGGCGAGCTTCACCACCGCGGCCAACACGTGTCGATCGCCCGTTTCTACCCCGAAGGAACGATCGTCTCCTCCGGCCTCTCCAAGTGGTGCGGCGCCGGCGGCTGGCGGCTCGGCACCTTCGTCTTCCCGCCGCGTCTGGGCTGGCTGCTCGACGCCATGGCGGCGGTGGCGAGCGAGACCTACACCTCGACCTCGGCGCCGATCCAATACGCCGCGGTCACCGCCTTCGAGGGCGGGCCGGAAATCGACGACTACCTGCGGCGCTCCCGTCGCGTGCTCGGTTGGTTGGGGCGCTGGTGCTGGCGTCGTCTCGCGGCCTGCGGCGTCGTCTGCTGCCGCCCGGCCGGCGGCTTCTATCTCTTCCCCTCCTTCGAGCAGCACCGGCCGGTGCTGGCGGCGGCCGGCATCGACGGCTCCCTCGCCCTCTGCGAGGCGTTGCTCGACGACACCGGCGTGGCGCTGCTGCCCGGCGAGCCTTTCGGGCTGCCGCCGTCGCTCCTCGCCGCCCGCCTGGCCTACGTCGACTTCGACGGCGCCGCCGCCCTCGCCGCCGCCGGCGGGATCAGCACCAGGGCCGAGGTCGAGTCCTTTTTGCGCCGCTACTGTCCCCGGGTGATGACGGCGGTGGAGCGTTTGGGGGAGTGGCTCGTCGAGCGGCGGGCAGCCGGCTGAGCGGGCGGCGGCGCGCCTTGCGGCTGGAGAACGAATCCCGTATCCTGCGGCGAACCCGAGGCGGGGAGGGCAGACGACAGATCGACATCGGAGTGGGGGACCGTTGCCGGAACGGATCTTGCTCGCAGCAGCTCGACGTGCCGGCGCCATCCGAGGCCGGGCTCACGCCGCTCCAGACGACCCCGAGGAGGACGATCGATGAGCGCGACGAACGCTGCCGACAGAGAATGGTTTGGCCACCCCCGTGGCCTCAAGACACTCTTCTTCACCGAGCTGTGGGAGCGTTTGAGCTACTACGGCATGCGCGGCCTCCTGATCCTCTTCATGGTCGATCAGGTGTCGGGCATGAGCATGGAGCGCGGTACGGCGGCAGCGATCTACGGCCTCTACACCGCCGGGGTCTACGTCATGGCCCTGCCCGGCGGCTGGGTCGCGGATCGGCTGATCGGCCTGCGCCAGGCGGTTTTCGTCGGCGGCGTGATCATCGCCCTCGGCCACTTCAGCATGGCGATCCCCACCGACGTCACCTTCTTCCTCGGCCTGATCCTGATCGTCATCGGCACCGGCCTCCTGAAGCCCAACGTCAGCGCCATCGTCGGCGATCTCTACCCCGAGGGCGGCGGCCGCCGCGACGCCGGCTTCTCGGTCTACTACATGGGCATCAACATCGGCGCCCTGGTCGGCCCGCTGATCTGTGGCTTCCTCGGCGAGAACGTCGACTGGCACCTGGGCTTCAGCGCCGCCGGCATCGGCATGGTCTTCGGCCTGATCCAGTACAAGATGGGGCAGAAGTACCTCGGCGACGCCGGCCTGCGGCCGGAGACCGACGGCGCCGCGCCGCCCTGGCGCCTCTTCGGCCTCGGTCTCGGCGGGGTGGCGGCGGCGGTGGTGGCCTTGACCATCCTGCAGTCGCGTGGGGTGGTGAACCTCACCTTGCAGGGGGTGGCGGAGACGGCGGGCAAGGCGATCCTGGCTCTGGTCCTGGCGTACTTCCTCTTCCACTTCATCTTCGGTTTCCTCGCCGGCAAGCTCACCGGCGAGGAAATGAAGCGCCTGGTGGTGATCTTCCTCCTCTTCATCGGCGCCGCCCTCTTCTGGGCCGGTTTCGAGCAGGCGGGCTCGTCGATGAACCTCTTCGCCGAGAACAAGACCCAGCTCGAGGGACCGCTGGTCACCCTGATCCTCGGCATTCCGGTGCTGCTGATGCTCTTCTGGCTGGTACGCCGCGTGCGCGACCCGGGGGTGCGGAACGGCCTGTTGGCGCTGGTCGTCCTGGCGACCCTCGGCGTGCTGGGTTGGTCGGTGACGCCGGCGGCGCGTGAGTTCCTGACCCCGGCGAGCTGGCTGCAGATGGTCAACCCGCTGTTCATCATCGTCCTGGCGCCGGTCTTCGGCTGGTTGTGGATCGCCCTCGGCAACCGCAACCCGTCGATGGCGACCAAGTTCGGCTACGGCCTGGTGCTGCTCGGCGTCGGCTTCCTGGTCATGCGCTGGGCGGCGGTCAATGCCGCCAGCGGATCCCAGGTCACCCCCTGGTGGCTGGTGACGACCTACTTCTTCCACACCTGCGGCGAGCTGTGCTTGAGCCCGGTGGGCCTGTCGTCGATCATCAAGCTCTCCCCCAAGCGTCTGGTCGGCCAGATGATGGGCATCTGGTTCATGGGCGCCGCCCTCGGCAACCTGATCGCCGGCCTGGCGGCGGGCACCTCGGACGACGTGCTGCTCTTCACCTCGGTGGCCAAGACCAGCATCATCGCCGGCTTCGCCTTCCTGGTGCTGTCGATCCCGATCCAGATGCTGAGCGGCGAGTGGGCCGCCCGTCGCGCCCGTCTGGCCGCGGCGGCGACGACGACCGGCGTCGCCGGCTCAGCCGACGGCGACTAGCCACCGCTGCTCGGGGACGTCGCGGTCGAAGCCCGGGCCGGTGACGCCCAGCAGGCGCACCGGCCGGCGGCGCGCAGCAGGCTACGGAGGGGCGAGGATCTCCAGCGCCGGAAAGTAGGTGGCGAAGCGGGCGGCGTCGCGGGTCAGCAGGCGGTATCCGCGGATCGCGGCGTGGGCTCCGATGTAGACGTCCGGCAGCGGTGAGCGGCGCGTGCCTTGTCGCCGGCGGTAGCGCAGAAAGCATTTGCCGGCCAGGAACGCTGCCTCCCAGGGCAAGTCCTCGCGGCGAAACCAGGCGGCGGGCAGCGCCGCTTCGAGCTCCTCGATCCTGGCGAAACCGATCGATACCTCGGCGTAGACGATCGGGTTGATCACCAGCTCCGCATCGTCGGCGCAGCGGGCCAACGCCGCGGACGACCAGGCAGCCCATTCGGGATCCTCGGTCACCACGTCCAGGACGACGTTGCTGTCCACCAAGACCGGTTTCATGAGCCGCGGGTCAGGGCCAGGATCTCGTCGGTGCTCATCGCGACCGTGGCGCGACCGCGCATCCCTTCGATGAGCCGCTGACCACGCCCGCCCGCCGTCGTCTCGGCCTTGCGCAGGCGCACGGCGTCGCCATCGAGCTCGAAGACGACCTCGGTATGGGGCAGGAGCCCGAGCTGCCGGCGGATCTCGATGGGGATGGTGACCTGGCCCTTGCTCGTCACGCGCATGGAACGCTCCCGGTAAGATTCATACTTTTCTTACTATTACCCACGTCGCATGGCCCGGTCAAGCTCTCAGCCGACGTCGAACAGCCACAGCTGCTCGGGGCCGTCGCGGTCGAAGCCCGAGCCGGTGACGCCCAGCAGGCGCACCGGCCGGCGGCCGGCGTCGGTGGCGCGCAGCAGCTCCTTGGCGACGGCGGCGATCGTCGCCGGGTCGTCGACGCCGGCGGGCAGGGTGCGGGCACGGGTCAGGGTGGTGAAGTCGGCGTAGCGCACCTTGACGGTGAGGGTGCGGGCCAGAAGCTCCTTCTTGCGCAAGCCGCCGGCGACCATCTGCGACAGCCGTTCGAGCTCGGCGTCCATCTGCTCGAGGGTGGCGAGGTCACGGGGGTAGGTGCGTTCGTGGCCGAGGCTCTTGCGCACCCGCTCGGTGCGCACCGGCCGCTCGTCGATGCCCCGGCTGTAGCGGTAGAGGCCGGCGCCGTGGCGGCCGAAGCGCGCCTCGAGCTCCTCGCGCGAGCGCGCCCGCAGGTCGGCGATGGTCTCGATGCCCATCCCGTGCAACGCGCGCTCGGTGGCCGGGCCGACGCCGAGGATGCGGCGCACCGGCAGCGGGTCGAGAAAGTCCTGCACCTTGTGCGGCGGCACCACCGTCAGGCCGTCGGGTTTGTCGAAGTCGGAGGCGATCTTCGCCACCAGCCGGTTGGGGCCGACCCCCACCGACACGGTCAGCCCGCGCTCCTCGCGCACCCGGCGACGGATCTCCCGGGCGACGGCGGTGGCGCTGCCCCAGGGCGCGAGGTGGGCGGTGACGTCGAGATAGGCCTCGTCGAGGGAGGCGGGCTGGACGATCGGCGTGAAGTCGCGGAAGATGGCGAAGATGGCCTGGGATTCGCGGCGGTAGCGCGGGAAGTCGGGGCGGATGAAGACGGCGTGCGGGCAGCGCCGCACCGCCTGCGCCGCCGGCATCGCCGAATGCACCCCGTAGCGCCGCACCTCATAGCTCGCCGCCGCCACCACCCCCCGCCCCGCCGGACTGCCGCCGATCACCACCGGCTTGCCCGCCAGCGACGGATCGTCGCGCATGTGCACCGCGGCGTAGAAGCAGTCCATGTCGCAGTGCAGAATGCGGCGATCCTCAGTCCCGTCCACCCCCCGATTCTACCGCCGATCGAGCTCAAAAGGCGAGAACCGGGCGTAACGCCGCAGAACCTTCAGCCGTCGCCAGTGCCCCTTGGTCCACCCCACGAGTCCATCACTCAAAGACGCTGACGACCCAGGCCATGCCCCCGAAGAACGCGGGAACGAGTAGTCCAAACGGAATTCCCCACAAATGCGGCGAAGGCAGCTCCTTGCCACCTGAATCCGAAAACGACAAGAGCAGCGCCGCTATAAACAAAGACTACAAACCAAGTCAAGAAGCCCAGCCATAGTCCCGTCCGGAGAAGAAGCTTTCCTATTCGATTGAATTCCATCGCTTCGGCTGAAGCGGGCGGGCTTGTTCATGCAGAAATCGGCAGCAGCCGATAAACCCTCGCGAGCTTGCTGGCAGAAGCTACGTCGCCATTCCGCAGAGCCGAACGGACCTCGTCGAGCCTCTCCGCATCATCGAGAGAAAGATAGGGGCTCCAGCCCTCGTCCGAGTCTGTGAGAACCACTTCGACCTCGGCGGCATACTCCCCTTCGTGAACCAGTTTCTTGTAGCGCCTTGCCATCATCGCCTCCTGGTCTTCAAGTCTGCGTTCCACTTGCCGGGATCAGGCCGATACGCGGTGATCAGCACGGCTGGGGAGCTATGGCCTCGCGGGATGCCCCAAACCACGTGAACGGGCCTACCGGCGGAATCTCGCTGCAGAACCAGAACCGACGGCCCTTTCGGGTAGTCCGGGTAATCTTCAACGACTTCTCCAACCCGGACTCCGCGACCACCTCACGGACCAGAATGCCATCACGAGCCAGCTCGTCGTATCCGTGGTCCGAGATCCTCACCTCGCGCCGGTCTATGAGGTCGACCACGCGTCGGATCGTACTTCTCATGCGCTCTGCCGCAGCTTGAAGCGTTGGATCTTGCCGGTGGCGGTCTTGGGCAGGTCGTCGCACCAGTGGAAGCGGCGGGGGTATTTGTAGGGGGCGAGGGCGGCTTTGCACCAGGCGAGGAGCTCGGCGGCGAGGTCGTCGCCGGCGCGGGTGGAGTCGGCGAGGACGACGAAGGCTTCGGGCTTGATCAGGCCGTGGGCGTCGGGCAGGCCGACGACCGCCGCTTCGACGACCGCCGGGTGCTCGATCAACCGCGCTTCGATCTCCAGCGGCGAGCACCAGATGCCGCCGACCTTGATCATGTCGTCGCCGCGGCCGCAGCAGGTGTAGTAGCCGTCGGCATCGCGGACGTAGACGTCGCCGGTGTCGAGCCAGCCGTCGGGGCGCATGGTGGCGGCGGTCTTCTCCGGATGGTTCCAATAGCGCGAGGCGATCGACCCGCCGCGGATCAGCAGGCGCCCGGGCTCGCCGGGGGGCAGATCGCGGCCGCGGGCGTCGACGATGCGCGCCTCGTAGCCCGGGACCGGCCGGCCGCTGGTGCCCGGACGGACGTCGCCCGGGCGGTTGGAGATGAAGATGTGGAGAGCCTCGGTCGAGCCGATGCCGTCGAGGATGTCGAGACCGGTGCGCTCGCGCCAACGGCGCAGCAGGTCGGCGGGCAGGGCCTCGCCGGCGGAGACGCAGAGGCGCAGGGAGGAGAGGTCGGGCTGCGCCGTCTCCAGCGCCTCGAGCTGCGCTGCGTAGAGGGTCGGCACCCCGAAGTAGAGGGTGGGGCGGAAGCGCTCGATGATGCGGAAGGTGAGCTCCGGGGTCGGCCGCTCGGGGGCGAGGACGGCGCGCCCGCCGACCCATAGGGGGAAGCTCATGGCGTTCCCCAGGCCGTAGGCGAAGAAGAGCTTGGCGGCGGAGAAGAAGACGTCGCCGGAGCCCATGCCCAGGGTCTCGACGCCGTAGCGCTGGGCCGTCACCGCCAGGTCGCGGTGGGCGTGGACGGCGGCCTTGGGGCGACCGGTCGAGCCCGAGGAGTAGAGCCAGAAGCAGTCGTCCTCCGCCCGGGTCGAGAGGGGCTCGAGGACCGGACGCTCCTGGGCGAAGCGCTCGCCGATCTCCTCGGCGCGGAGGACGTGGGCCGGCGGCTTCGCCGCCGCCAGGGCGCTCTCCACCTCGCCGGCATAGGCCGCCGAGAAGACCACCGCCCGCGCCGTCGAATCGTCGATCATGTAGCGGAAGTCCTCGGCCCGCAGCAGGGTGTTGACCGGCACCGGCACGACGCCGGCCTTGATCGCCCCCCAGAAGAGGTCGAAGAAGACCGGCCGATCGGCGACGATCATCAGCAGGCGATCGCCGGGCTCGAGACCCAGGCGCCTGAGGCCGTGGCCGCAGCGTGCCACCCGCTCGGCGAGCTGGCGGTAGGTGACCTGCTGCTCCTCGCTGACGATGGCGAGGCGCTCGCCGCGCCCGTCGCGAAGGTGGCGGTCGACGAAGGCGGCGGCGGCGTTGAAGCGGGCGGCGAAGCGCAGCTCGCCGGCGGGCGTCACGGAGACGGCGTGCGCGTCCATCGTCCGCCTCAGGTGCGCTGGCGCCAGATCCGCCAGCGGCCGACCACCTCGTCGCCGCGCACCACGGTGTAGTGGTCGAAGCAGGCGGCGGTGAGGCAGGAGTGATTGGGCAGGATGCGCAGCCGCTCGCCGACCGCCAGCGGCCGGTTCAGATGGCCGTGCTCCTGGGAGAGGGCGACGAGCCTGAGCTCCGGATCGAGGATGCCGCCGGCGTAGTCGCGGTAGATCTCCCCCATGGTCGTACCGGTCCCCGGGTCCTTCGACAAGGCGAGGGCGCCGGCGTCGACGACGGCGTGGTCGCGCTGGCGCGACACCACGCTCGCCAGCACCGTCAGGGCGCAGTCGGCGGCGGTGCAGGCGCCGAGCGCCACCTGCACGTGGTCGTAGAAGACGTAGTTGCCCGGCCGCGCTTCGTCGACCCCGTCGAGGCTCTCGGCCACCGACGTCGCCGGCGTCGAGCCGACGCTCACCCGCGGTACGGCGATGCCGGCGGCGCGCAGGCGCTCGGCGCAGTCGACCATCACCCGCCGCTCCTCCTCCGCCACCGCCCGCAGGGCTTCGACGGAGGGCGCGTCGTAGGCCTGACCGGAGTGGGTGAGGATGCCGTCGAAGACCAGCCGCGGGGCCGTCGCGATGCGCCGCGCCAGCTCCAGCGCCATCCCCGAGCTCGGGTCGACCCCGGCGCGGTGATAGCCGCAGTCGACCTTCAGCCAGACGTGGAAGGGATGCTCCTGGGCCTCGAGCGCCGCCACCGCCTGGGGGGAGTCGACCAGCAGCCGCAGGTTGGCGCGTTGCGCCAGCCGGCGCGCTTCCGCCAGGCGGCTCAGGGGCAGGGGGAAGGCCCAGGTGAGGTCGGTGAAGCCGCGGTCGACGAAGACCCGAGCCTCGTCGAGGGTGGAGACGGTGAAGCCCGCCGCGCCGTGGCGTTCCTGAAGCTCGGCGATCTCCAGACACTTGTGGGTCTTGACGTGCGGCCGCAGGGCCACCCCCAGGCGCTGGGCGCGCCGGGCCATGCGCGCTACGTTGCGCTCCAGCACCTCGAGATCGAGCAGGAGGGCCGGCGTCGGCAGCTGGTCGAGACGCTCCATCCGCGCACCGTCGGCAGGCGGCTGCGCCGCCCGGGGGCCATCGGCTATGATCCGTCCACCTTCGGAACCGCCGCATGGTAGCACGCACCGCCGGCGGGCGGAGGACGGAGATCCGCGATGAGCACCCTCGACTTCGATCCCCAGACCCTGCCCTGGGCCGACCGCGACGATTTCCCCGCCGCCCTCGACCGGCGGTTGGCGGACGGCACGCTCGACGACGACGGCGCCGCTCGCCTGCGCGAGTGGCGGGAGCGGGGCTTTCTCCACCTCCAAGGCGCCGTCGAGGAGGCGCTGATCGACCGCCTGCTCGAGGCCTACGAGCGCGCCTGGACGGAGCGGCCGCCGGTCAAGCTGCTGGTCGAGGGCCGCGGGGTGGTGCCCTTCGCCGAGCTGCCGCCGCGCGCCGAGATCGGCCACCACCACTACCGGGTGATGGACTTTCAGGACGTCGAGCCGGCGGCGCGGGAGATCGTCCTCCACCCGACCATCTTGAAGCACCTGCGGCTGATCTTCGACCAGACGCCGGTCGCCATGCAGAGCCTCTTCTTCGAGTACGGCAGCGAGCAGCGCGGTCACCAGGACTTTCCCTACGTCCAGTCGGCCGTCCTCTCCCACCTGGTCGGCTGCTGGGTGGCGTGCGAAGACGTGGCGCCGGAGAGCGGGCCGCTCTTCTACTACCCCGGCTCCCACCGCCTGCCCAAATTCGACTGGGGCGGCGGCAGCCTCGCCTTCGACGGCCGGGACGAGTCGCGGGTGGCGAGCTTCGAGGCCTTCCTCGACGAGCAGTGCCGAAAGGCCGGCCTCGAACGCCTGGTGCTCGAGGCCGAGAAGGGCGACGTCCTCCTCTGGCACGCCGCCCTGGTCCACGGCGGCTCGCCGGTCACCGATGCCGGGCGCAGCCGCAAGTCCTTCGTCGTCCACTACTCGAGCCAGACCGCCTACCCCCGCGACCGCCGCTTCCCCGACCGCCCGCCCCGCGTCCTGGCGCGCCACGGCGGCCGGCTCTACCTCCCCCCCGCCCCCGGCCTCGGCCGCTACGCCCGCGCCGTCCTCCACCGCCTGCGCCGGCTCCTGGGCGGCTGATCGCCAGCCCGGCGCCCGTCGACTTGCTGCTATGCTCGGCGCCGGATGAGCCGTCTCCCATGACCACCTCGTCGACCGCCCCCGCCGCAACGACCCTCGCCCTGCCGCGCGCCGCGGCGGAGATCGAGCGTGGGATCGACGCCGGGCTTCACCTCGGCGGGCAGCTCTACGTCTCGCGCCGCGGGGTGGGATCGGCGGCGCTGGCCTTCGGCGAGCGGGCGCCGGGCACGGCGATGACCGGCGATACGCTGATGATCTGGCTCTCCTCGAGCAAGCCGGTGGCGGCGGTGGCCATCGCCCAGCTGTGGGAGCGCGGCCGGCTCGCCCTCGACGATGCGATCGCCCGCCACGTGCCGGAGTTCGGCCAAGGCGGCAAGGAGAACGTCACCCTGCGCCACGCCCTCACCCACACCGGCGGCTTCCGCCTGCTGGCCACCGGCTGGCCGGAGGCGAGCTGGGAGGAGATCATCGCCACCATCTGCCGCGCCCGCCTCGAGCCGCGCTGGGTGCCGGGGCGCAAGGCGGGCTACCACCTGACCTCCAGCTGGTTCATGCTCGGCGAGGTGGTGCGGCGCCTCGACGGCCGGCCTTTCTCGCGCTACGTGCGCGAGGAGATCTTCGAGCCCCTGGCGATGGACGACTGCTGGATCGGCATGCCGGCGGAGCGCTTTGAAGCCTACGGCGACCGCATCGGCCCGATGTACGACACCTCGGGCGAGGTGCCGCGGCCGCGCAGCTGGCACCGCCGGCCGGAGCACGTCGTCGGCTGCTCCCCCGGCGGCAACGGCCACGGCCCGATGCGCCAGCTCGGCCGTTTCTACGCCATGCTCTTGGGCGGCGGCGAGCTCGACGGACGGCGTCTGCTCCGGCCCCAGACGGTGGAAGCGCTGACCGCGGTCCATCGCTTCGGCATGATGGACCTGACCTTCAAGCACGAGCTGCCGTGGGGGTTGGGCTTCATCATCAGGTCGCCGCACGAGGACGACGCCGATCAGGCGGTGCCCTACGGCTACGGCCGCTTCGCCTCGCGCCGCACCTACGGCCACAGCGGCGCCCAGAGCTCCACCGCCTTCGCCGACCCCGAGTACGGCCTGGTGGTCGCCCTGGCGCTCAACGGCCAGCCCGGCGAAGCCCGCCACAACGCCCGCATGCGACGCATCACCGAGGCCATCTACGAGGATCTCGGCCTCGCCGCCGGCGGGGCCGGCTGAGCGCCATGCTGGTGTCGATTCTCTTCGTCGCCGTCGGCGCCGCGCTGCTCTACGCCGGCGGCGAGGTGATGATCGCCGGCGCGGTCGCGCTGGCCCGGCGCTTCGAGGTGTCGTCGCTGGTCGTCGGCCTGACGGTGGTCGCCTTCGCCACCTCGGCGCCGGAGCTCGCCGCCACCGCCACCGCCGCCCTGCGCGGTTCCTCCGACATCGCCCTCGGCAACGTCATCGGCTCGAACATCGCCAACGTCGGCTTGATCCTCGGCGCGTCGGCACTGATCGCGCCGCTGGCGTCGAACGGCGGCGTACGCCGGCAGGCGGCCTTCATGCTGGTGGTGACGATCGTCTTCCTGCCGCTCCTGGCGGAGGGCACCCTGATGCGGTGGGAGGGTCTGTTGATGCTCGGCGGCCTGGCTTTTTTTCTCTTCAGCCTGCTGCAACGGGCACGGGCCGAGCAGGTGCCGCCGCTGCTCGCCGCCAGCGGCGAGCTCGAGGTGCTGATGAAGGAGGACGTCGAGCCCCCCTCCGGGCTCCTCGCCTCCTTCAAAGTGGTTCTCGGCATCGCCCTCTTGATCGGCGGTGCTCAGGCCCTGGTCGCCGGCGCCTCCGACGTGGCGCGCCACTTCGGCGTCAGCGAACGGGTGATCGGTCTCAGCCTGGTGGCCTTCGGCACCAGCCTGCCGGAGCTCGCCACCTGCGTGGTGGCGGCGCGCCGCCGCGAGGACGACATCGTCCTCGGCAACGTCATCGGCTCGAACATCTTCAACCTGCTCTTCATCCTCGGCACGACGGTCTTGATCCACCCGATCGCGGTTGCGCCGGGGGTGATGCAGATCGATTATTGGGTGATGCTCGCCACCAGCTTGCTGGTGGTCTTGATCCTCGGCCTGCGACGCAGGATCCTGCGCCTCGAAGGCGCCGTCTTCCTCCTCACCTACCTGGTCTACGTCGCCTACATCTACCGCTGAGAAGGCCCGTCACAGGTCCATGGTCATGCCCATGACGTGGTAGCCGCCGTCGACGTAGACCGTCTCGCCGGTGATGCCGGCGGCGAGGGGGGAGAGCAGGAAGAGCCCGAGATTCCCCACCTCGTCCTGGGTGACGTTGCGGCCCAGGGGGGAGACCTCGCCGACCCGCTTGTACATCGAGACGAAGCCGGGGATGCTGCGCGCCGCCACGGTGCGCACCGGCCCGGCGGAAACCGCATTGACCCGCACCCCCTTCTTGCCCAGGTCGTACGCCAGGTAGCGCACGCTGGCCTCGAGGGCGCTCTTGGCCACCCCCATGACGTTGTACTTGGGCACCACCTTCTCGGCGGCGTAGTAGCTCAGGGTGACGATGGCGCCGTCGCCGGCGAGCAGCGGCTCGGCCTCGCGCGCCGCCGCCACCAGGGAGTAGGCGGAGATCTCGAGGGCGAGGAGCCAGTCGTCGCGGGTGGTCTCGACGTAGCGCCCGTCGAGGGCCGGGCGGGGGGCGAAGGCGATGGCGTGGACCAGGTAGTCGAGGCTGCCCCAGCGCGCGCCGAGATCGTCGAACATCCCGCGCAATTCCTCTTCGCGGGTGACGTCGACCTGGTAGAGCGGGGTCTGGGGCCGGTCCCGGGTGAGCTTCTCGAGCTCGCCGCGCAGGCGCTCCCCCTGGTAGCTGAAGGCGAGCTCGGCGCCCGCCCGCTGCAGCTTGTCGGCGATCGCCCAGCCCAGGCTGCGGGCGTTGGTCACCCCCATGACGAGGGCGCGTTTGCCGGTGAGTTCGATCGGGATCATGGTGCGGCGATCATACTCCACCCGCCGCGCCTTGCTACAATCGCCCGTCGTCCACCACCCGGCGCCCGCTCACCCGGGAGCCCGTCGAGACCGAGCACGTGAGCCATCCGCCCGCTACGTCCGCCGTGCCGCGCCATGCCGGACGGCCGTGGCGGCGCGTCGCCGGTCGCCGGCTGCTCGCCGCCCGCGAGCCGATGCGCGCCCTGGTCCGGGCCGGCTTGACGCTGCTCGTCCTGGCGCCGTTCCCGGCCCTCGTCGCCTACCTGCTGGCCCGCCGCGAGCGCACCGTCGGCGAGGTGCTGGCGGGGAGCGGCCTGGTGGTCGTCGGGCTCTTCCTGCTCCTCGGCGTCGCCGGCCTGCTCTATCGCCCGGCGTTGATCGAAGCGGTCGATCAGCGCCTCTTTCGCCAGCGCTACCGCGCCCGCCGCCTGCTCGCCCGACTGGCCGACCGGGTGGCGGCGGCGGGGGACGTCGAGGCCCTCGAGCGGCTGCTGGCCCGCGGCCTCGAGCGCGCCCTCGGCCTGGAGCGCTTCGCCCTCCTGATCGACGACGGCGACGGCGGGCGGCTGGTCGATCCGCGGGGGGAGATCCGCCCGCTCGACCTGGAATCGCCCCTGGTCTCCCTGCTGCTCGGCGAACGCGCCCTGCTCGACGTCGAGCTGGAGGACTCGCGCTCGCCGGTCAGCCTGCTGCCCGAGCCGGAACGCCACTGGTTGGTCGACGGCCGCGCCCGGCTGCTCGCCGGCACCCACGGCGCGGACGGCGACCTGAACGGGGTGCTGCTGTTCGGCGCCAAGAAGGACGAATCGCCGATCTACGCCGAGGAGCGGCGCCTGCTGATCGCGCTGGCCGGTGCCACCGGCCGCGCCATCGAGCTCCTCGGCCTGCGCGCCCGCCGCGACCGGCGGTCGCCGGAGGAGGTCCAGCCGGGGATGGAGTGCGTCCGCTGTGAGCGCGTCTTCGCCGCCCAGGCGACCGCCTGCGAGTACTGCGCCCAGCCCCTCGAGACCTCGACGGTGCCGGCGCTGCTGCCGCGCAAGTACCGCTTCGAGCGCCGCATCGGCAGCGGCGGCATGGCGGTGGTCTACCGCGCCCGGGACCTGCGGCTGGGTCGCACGGTGGCGATCAAGACCCTGCCCCGGGTGTCGCCGGAGGCGGCGATGCGCCTGCGCCGCGAAGCCCGCGCCACCGCCCGCGTGTCGCATCCCGGGCTGGCGGCGATCTACGACCTGGAGACCTGGCAGGGCATGCCGATGCTGATCCTCGAGCTGCTCGAGGGCGGTACCCTGGCGGATCGCATCGCCGCTCAGGACCTGACGCCGCGCGACGTCATCGACACCGGCATGGTGGTCGCTCAGGCGCTGCAGACGATCCACGATGCGGGGATCCTGCACCGCGACATCAAGCCGAGCAACATCGGCTATACCCGCAGCGGCAGCGCCAAATTGCTCGACTTCGGCATCGCCCGCCTGGAGTCGGACCTGCGGCGCGACGTCTCCTGGCACTCCACCTCCACCTCCAGCTGGCTGGGGCGGGATCGCAGCGCCTCGACCAGCAACCAGCTGGTCGGCACCATCTCCTATCTGTCGCCGGAAGCCCTGCGCGGCGAGCCGCCGTCGCCGGCGGTCGATCTCTGGGCCCTGTCGGTGGTGCTCTACGAAGCGACGATCGGCGAGAACCTCTTCTATGGCCCCAGCCTGGCGACCCTGATCGAGCGCATCCGCGACGCCGACGTCCCGCCGGTCAGGGAACGGGCACCGGCCTGCCCCGAGCCCTTGGCCGACTTCTTCGCCAACGCCCTGCACCGGGACAAGAACCGGCGGCCGGCAAGCGGCGAAGCCTACGCCCTCGCCCTGGGACGGGTACGGCGGATGCTGATCCAGAGCGACGGCTGAGCAGCGCGGCGGCTCAACCGGCGTCGCCTTGCTCGACCACCAGCAACCGATCCGGCGCCGGCGGCGGCAGCTCCTGCACCGTGCCGTCGGGCCAGGTGATGCGCAGGCCGTCGATGCGCGCGGCCCCGCCGAGGCCGAAGGTGAGGGTGAGCTCGGATTGGGACTGGTAGCTGCGGGTCGGCGTCACCGGGCGCCGCTGGACGGTGCCGCCGGCGCGGAGCTCGACCCAGGCGCCGATGGCGTCGCGGTTCATGCCCCGCCCGACCAGCCGCAGGCGCAGCCAGTGGTGGCCCAGATCCTGGTCGTTGCGCACCAGCAGGGCGGGCCGGCCGGCCTGGGTGAGGACCACGTCGAGGTCGCCGTCGCCGTCGACGTCGGCGCAGGCGCTGCCGCGGCCGACGAGGGGGGTGGCGAGGGCACCGAGCTGCTCCGGCGGCACCTCGATGAAGGTCTGGCGGGCGTCCGGCCCGGCGTTCCAGAACAGCTGCGCCGGCTGCTCATAGCTCTGGCTGGGGTCGACCGCCTGGATCTCGGTCTCCAGGTGGCCGTTGGTGGCCAGCAGGTCGAGGCGGGCGTCGAGGTCGTAGTCGAAGGCCAGCACGCCGAAGGTCAGGAGGGTGCGACTGGGGGCGCCGACGCCGGTGGGGATCGCCTCGTCGGCGTAGAGGGTGGGATCGCCCTGGGCGAGGTAGAGGGAGGTCATCTCGTTGGCGAAGTTGCCGATGGCGAAGCCGAGATCGGCGTCGTTGCGCAGGAAGCCGCCGTCGATGCCCATGGCGCCGGTGGCTTCGCCGTTGCGGCCGTAGGCCAGGCCCCACAGCTCCCCCACCTCCTCGAAGCGGACGTCGCCGTCGGCCCCTGGCCCGAGGTTGCGGAAGAGGAAATTGCGCACCGTGTCGTTGGCCACCAGGACGTCGGTCCAGCCGTCGCCGTCGACGTCGAGGGTGAGAAGCCCCAGCCCCTTGCCCACCGGCACGCCGGTAGCCGGGTTGGTGACCTGGATGCCGCTCGCCGCCGACACGTCGGTAAAGCGCACCGTGCCGTCGCTGCCGGCGCCGTCGTTGCGGTAGAGGTAGGAGAAGGTGCCCTGGTAGTTGACCGGCGGGCCGTAGGCGCGGCCGACGCCGGTGAGCCGGTAGTCGACCTCGAGGTCGATGTCCTTCGACCAGCGGACGTAGTTGACCACGAAGAGGTCGAGGTCGCCGTCGCGGTCCATGTCGAAGAAGCCGCAGCTGGTCGACCAGGCGTCCGGCGCGCCGCCGACGCCGGCGCGCTCGGTGACGTCGACGAAGCGGCCGCCGCGGTTGAGCAGCAGGCGGTTCGTACCCAGGGCGGCGACGAAGACGTCGCGCCGGCCGTCGCCGTCGACGTCGCCCACCGCCACGCCGGTGCCGTAGAGCTCGAGATCGAGGCCGCTGGCGCGGGATACGTCGGTGAAGCGGCCGCCGCCGTCGTTGCGATAGAGCCGCGAGGTCGGCGGCGGCGACGGCCGCGGATCGCCCGGCCAGGTGGTGCCGTTGATCAGCAGCAGGTCGGGGTCGAGGTCGCCGTCGTAGTCGAAGAAGGCCGCGCCGCTGCCCATGCTCTCGGGCAGCAGCTTGAGGCCGCGGGCGCCGTTCTCGTGCACGAAGTCGATGCCGGCTTGGCGGGTGACGTCGGTGAAGGTCACCGGCGGCGGCGCCAGCTCCGGCGGCGGCGCGACCTTGAGCGGCGCGCTGGTCTCGATGGCGTGCTCCGGCGCCGGATCGCGCGGCCGCCTGACGATGGCCAGCAAGGCCACCGCCAGGACGGCGAGGCCCAGGACGACGAGCAGCGAGCGCCGCAGGGCACGGCCGATGATGGCGTCGTCCTCGGGTACGAGCTCGTCGTCCCGCAGCGGCTCGCCGGCCGCGGCCGGCGCCTCGTCGCGCGGCTCGAGGGCGTCGTTCATCGCGGTCTCCTCAGCGCCAGACGCTGCTCGAGCAGCTGCTGCACCGTGCGCAGCACGGCCTGGGTGCGGCGGTGGAATTCGCTGGCGGTGAGGCGATCCGCCGGCGCGGTCAGGCTGATCATGCCGGTACCGTTCGGCTGGTTGCTGAGCTTGATCCGCAGCTCGCCCCAGATCAGGGCCCAGCCGTCGGTCGCCTCGATCGTCGGGTCGAAGGGGACGTGCTGGCGGCGCAGGGCCTCGGTGACGGCGTCGAGGAGCACGCCGTCGCGACGGTCGTAAGGCACGCTGAAGGCGGCGGCGACGTGGTGGGAGCCGGCAGGAAGGCGGTAGAAGTCGGTGTTCATCAGCCGGCGGAAGCCGTCGTGGTGGAAGAAGTTGAAGCGCCGGTCGCGGCGCACCCGCAGGCGCAGGCGCTCGTCGAGCTCGAAGGCGCGGGCGAGGATCTGCACCGTGCGGTCGATCATGCCCTCGAGGGCGTAGTTGCCGGCGACCTGGAAGTAGGCTTCGGCGTCTTCGGCGTGGCGGCTGAGGTAGCGCGCCAGATGCTGGTCGGCCTCGTCCACCCGGCCCATCAACAGCAGCACCGCCCCCAGGTTGAGATCGTTGTCGTCGGCCTCGGGGTCGAGCTCGAAGGCGCGCAGCAGGGCCTCGTGGGCGGCGTCGTAGCGCTCGAGGGACATCTCCACCGCCGCCAGGTTGAGCCAGCCCTGGCGCAGGCTGGGATCGAGCTCCAGGGCACGGTGCAGGTCGGCGGTGGCGGCCTCGTGCTGGCCGAGCATGAAGCGCGCCGTGCTGCGCAGCAGGAGCGCCCGGCCGCTGGCGGCGCGGCGGAGGCCCTCCTCGACCAGCTCGAGGGCGCGCTCGGGCTGCGGCGGATCCGCTTCGAGCAACGCCTGGGCCTGGTCGAGCTGCGCTTCGCCGGCGGCGTCTGCCGGCGCCGGGCTCAGCAGGAGGGCGGCGCTCACTAGGGTGGCGAGAAGGACGGAGGGTCGGCGTGCGTCGTTCATCGAGGGACGAGTATACGTGTCCCGGCGGCCGACGAGCACCCGCCGTCGCGCCGGCGGATACAATCGGGCCGTCGTGAGCAAGAAGACCGCCACCCCGACCCCGAAGGAGATCGCCGCCGAGCTCGAGCGGCGGGTGGTGGGCCAGAGCGAGGCGATCGCCGAGACCTCGATCGCCCTGGCCAAGAAGCTCGCCCGCCTGCCGGTCGGCAACGTCCTGATGATCGGCTCCTCCGGCACCGGCAAGACCACCCTGATGCGCGCCGTCGAGGAGTATCTCGCCGCTCACGACGAGCTCGCCTTGAGGCCGGTGGTGGCGCGCATGCACGCCAACGTCCTCGGCGAGGAGGCGGAGCGCGGCCGCCCCGGCCAGGCGGTGCTCGGCCGGTTGTTGGCGCGGGCGCGGGAGCAGCTCGGCCCCCAGACCCCGATCGCCGAGCTCCTCGCCGAGGCGCGCCACGGCATCGCCTTTGTCGACGAGGTCGACAAGATCCGCAGTCACGTCGGCGGGGTGGTCAACACCGCCGGCATCCGCGCCCAGGAAGCGCTGCTGACGGTGATGGAGAACGAGGCGGTGCCGTTCACCCTCCCCGCCTGGGCCGGCGGTGAGACCGTCAGCGTCGACTCGAGCGGCCTCCTCTTCGTCTGCGCCGGCGCCTTCGAGGGCCTCTACGACGCGGTCTTCGACCGGGTGACGATCGGCCGCGACAAGGGGGCGCTCAAACCGGTGACGGTGGTCGAAGAGGGCTCGGTGCAGGAGCGGCTGGAGTTCCGCCTCGGCGACTGGCTGCGCAACGAGGACCTCTTCGACTACGGCCTGAGCCCGCAATTCATCGCCCGCTTCGACGCCGTGGTGCTGCTCCAGGACCTCGACGTCGACGCCCTGGTGCGCATCTTCCTCGAAGCCCCCGACTCGGGCTTTCACCAGGCCCGTGCCTACTTCGAGAACCGCGGCCTCTCCCTGCGTCTCTCCCCCGCCGCCGTGCGCCGCATCGCCCACCACGCCGCCCGCGCGCCACGCCTCGGCGCCCGGGCGCTGAAGGAGGTCTTCCGGCGGGTGATCCGACCCTACGAGCTGGAGCCCGAGCTGCACGCCGGCGACGGCGGCGTCATCCTTCTCGACGAGGCCGAGGTGGAGGCGGCACTAGCGCCGGCGCAAGGCCGCCAGCAGGCGGCGCGGTAGGTCGTCGAAGCTGCCCGACGACATGGTGACGGCGACGTCGCCCGGCCGCAGCCAGGCGAGGGCGGCGTCGAGCACGGCGCCGGTGCTCGGGCAGCAGGCGGCGTCGACGCCGTCGCGCCCGAGCTCCTCGACCAGGGCCTCGAGGTCGAGACGCTCGTCGTCGGCCAGGCGACGGCGGTGGAAGATCGGCGCCAGGCGTACGGCGGTGGCGGCGGCGAAGGCGCGGCGGTAGGCCGGCTGGAGGAAGGCGCGGCCGGCGGTCAGGCTGCGGGGCTCGAAGAGGGCGAGCAGGCGGCGGCCCGGGTACCGCGCGGCGAGGGCGCGCAGGGAAGCGCCGACCGCCGTCGGGTGATGGGCGAAGTCGTCGACGACGGTGACGCCGGCGGCCGTCCCCAGCACCTCGAGCCGCCGCTTGACGCCGGCGAAGCCGGCGAGAGCAGCGGCGACGGCGGCCGGCGCGAGGCCGTCGTGGCGCGCCGCCGCCCACGCCGCCAGGGCGTTCTGCACGTTGTGGTCGCCGGCCAGCTGGAGCTCCACCGCGACGCTGCCGCCGGCGCCGTCGGGGAGGACGAAACGGCTGCCGCGCGGGCCGTGCTCGAGGCTCGCGGGGCGCACGTCGTTGCCCTCCTCCAGGCCGTAGAAGATCACCTTGCTCCTGGCGCCGGCGGCCATCGCGCGCACCGCCGGATGGTCGCCGCAGGCCACCACCACCCCGTCTTCAGGCACCAGGGCGATCAGCCGCCGGTAGGCCTCGTCGAGGGCTTCGGGGGAGGGATAGAGGTCGGCGTGGTCGTACTCGACGCTGGTCAGGATCAAGGCCTGGGGGCGGTAGTGGAGAAACTTCGGCCCGCGGTCGAAGTAGGCGGCGTTGTACTCGTCGCCCTCGACGACGAAGCGCGGCCCGCTGCCGACGGCGAAGCTGCGTTCGAGTCCCTGCGGCACGCCGCCGATCAGGTAGCCCGGATCCTCGCCGCAGTTGGCGTAGACCCAGCTGGCCAGGGCGGTGGTGGTGGTCTTGCCGTGGGTGCCGGCGACCACCAGCGGCCGCCGGCCCTCGAGCAGAAAGCGGCTCAGGGCCTGGGGCATCGACGCCCGTTCGAGGCCGAGCTCCTCCGCCCGCTCTACCTCGGGATTGGAGCGCGGCACGGCGTTGCCGACGATCACCAGGTCGGGGGCTGGCTCGAGGTGGGCCGGATCGTAGCCCCGGTGCGGCGTGATGCCGGCCTCGGCCAGCAGGGTGCTCATCGGCGGGTAGAGCGGAGCGTCGCTGCCCCGCACCCGATGCCCGAGCTCCTGCAGCAGACAGGCGAGGGGGGCCATGCCGGTGCCGCCGATGGCGATCATGTAGACGTCGAGGGACAAGGCTTCGAGGAGGGCGTGTGGGGGGTTTTACGCTGTTTTTACCCGCGGGGTGATCGCGGTCGGTTCTGCCGTAGTAGCATGAATTCTCTCACGCGGCGGCCGCCGTCTCCACACGGTCCCGCCGGCGGCCATCCAACCCGCGCCGCGTATTGTAGATCAGCGAGTAGAGGAGTCAGACTCATGTTGCTGCCAAAGACCCGTGGGATCCCCACGATCAGCGCACTCGTCCTCAGCGCCCTGGTGCTCGGCGCCGTCCCGGCCAGCGCCAAGCCGCAGGCGGTGGTGGTCGAGCCGGTGAAAGACTTCGAGGTGGTGGCCAAGGGCGAGCACCTGAAGCACGCCTTCGAGATCCGCAACGAAGGCGACGAGGTGCTCGAGATCACCGAGGTCCGGCCGTCCTGCGGCTGCACCGTCGCCAAGTTCGACCAGAAGATCGCGCCGGGCAAGAGCGGCTTCGTCATCGCCGACGTCGACACCGCCAGCCTCGACGGGGTGATCGCCAAGTCGGTCGCGGTGTTCACCAACGACGCGGACAACGCCAAACTGCAGTTGACGGTGAAGGCCGACGTGCGGCCCTACATCGCCGTCGATCCGGGCTACGCCCGCTTCAGCTACGTCCAGGGCGAGCCCACCGGCACCATCAGCGAGACCATCTACGCGCCGGACGGCAGCGACATCGAGATCCTCGAGGTCAAGGTGCCCTACGACCACATCCGCGTCAGCCACCGGGTGGCGGGCGAGGAGGAGCGCGACGCCCGCGGCAGCGGCAAGCAGTGGAAGGTCGACATCGAGATCCTGCCCGACGCGCCGGTCGGCCCGCTGCGCGACCACGTCGAGGTGATCGTCGATCATCCGAAGCAGAAGAAGGTGCTGATCCCGATCTCCGGTTTCGTCCGCCCGCGGCAGCACGTCACCCCGCAGGAGATCGATTTCGGCCAGGTCAAGTCCTCCGACCTGCCGCTGGTCAAGGGCTTCACCCTGACCAGCTTCACCACCAAGGGCATCGATCCGCCGGAGGTCGAGAGCTCGATCAAGGGGCTGGACATCCAGGTGCGCAAGACCGGCACCACCGGCCACCGCTACCAGGTCATCCTGCAGATGACCCGCGACATGCCCAAGGGCGAATTCGCCGACGTCCTGCGCATCCGCACCAGCGACGAGAAGAGCCCGGTGATCGAGGTGCCTCTGCGCGGCGTGGTTCTCTGAGCGCAACCGCATCCACACTCTCTCCTCACCTTACGCGGCGCCTCCGATCGGGGCGCCGCATTTCTTTTCCCCCCAGGTCGTCGTACCGGAGAACGATCGGACGGCGATCGCCGGCACGAGTCCACTTCATCCGTTGACGGCGTCGTCGAGGGCGGCGATGGCGTCGCGCAGCTGGCGGTCGCTCAGGTAGGGGGCCGGCCCCAGGCGCAGGCGGTGGCCGCGGCAGTCGGTCAGCACGCCGCGCCGGCGCAGCTCGGCGCAGAGCTCCGCTGCCTGCGGCGACTCCAGGACCAGGAAGCCGCCGAGCTCGTCGATCGGCACGGCGGGACGGCGCAGGCGCGCCGGGTCGAGATCGAGCCGGTCGAAGGCGTGGGCCAGGAGCCCCACCTGATGCTGGCTGACGCGGCGCAGGAAGGGGACCTCGAGCCCCATGCGGTCGAAGAAGTCGAAGACCGCGGCAGCGCGGTAATGGCTGGTCGGATCGTAGGTGGCGCCGGCGAAGCGGGCGGCACCGCGGCCGTAGGCCACCCGCTGCGGATGGGCCGGGTCGGCGAGAGCGTCGAATTCGGCGTACCAGCCGGTGATCACCGGCCGCAGGGTGCAATCCGGCGGCGTTCGCAGGAAGGCGTTGCCTTCCCCCAACTGGCAGTACTTGTAGCCCCCGCCGACGGCGTAGGCGCCGTCGAGGCCCTCGCCGGGCAGGGAGTAGGGCACCACGTTGGAAGCGTGGTAGAGGTCGACCAGGAGCTCCGCCCCGTGGCGCTGCGCCGCCGCCAGCACCCGCCCCAGGCCGGGGACGATGCGGCCGCTGTGAAAGAGCACCGCCGACGCCAGCACCGCCGCCGTGCGATCGTCGACCGCGGCGATCAGCCGCTCGGCGATGGCGTGGGGATCGGCCGACGGCACCCGTACCACCTCGATCCCCTCCTCCTCCAGCCGCGCCAGCTGGCGGCGGATGGAGTGAAACTCGCCGTCGGTGGTCAAAAGCCGCGGCCGCTGGCGCAGGGGCAGGGCGGAGAGAAAGCGCGCGACCAGCTCGTGGGTATTCGAGGCCAGGACGTAGCTGCCGGCGCCGTCGTCGTGCAGGCGGGCGAAGCCGCGGCCGACCCTCGCCGCCTGCTCGAAGGCGACCGGCCACTTGTCGTCCACCAGGCGGGCCGCGTCGTCGAATGCACGCAGCTGGCCGGCGTGCGCCGCATCGGGCCACGCCTGGTGGGAGTGGCCGGTGAGAAGCAGCCGCTGCGCCACCCGAAAGCGCCGGTAGTGCTCCGCCAGGGCGTTGGGATGGCGGCGCAGGGCGGCCAGCTCCGGCGGCCCGGCGCCGGAGCCGGAGCCGCTGGCGTTCGTCCGCCTCGAGTGCTCGCTCACCGCTGGCTCCGGAAGACGGCGAGCTAGAGCTCCGTGCGGATCGCCCAGAGATCGGGAAAGAAGGGCTTGAAGAGGGTCTGGCGCAGATAGTCGGCGCCCGGCGAGCCGCCGGTACCGGGCTTGCTGCCGATGGTGCGCTCGACCATCTTGACGTGGCGGTAGCGCCATTCCTGAAGGCCCTCGTCGAGGTCGACCAGGCGCTCGCAGACCTGGGTCAGGCGGTCGTCGTGGCGGTAGACGTCGAGCAGCACGGCACGGATCTCCGGCGCCTCGATCGGCGCTGCATCGCGGCGCGGCTCCAGGTGCTCCTCGGCGACGGCATAACCGCGGCGGATCAGATAGCGCAGGAAGGCCTGGTAGACCGTCGCCTGCGCCAGCCGCTCTTCGAGGCGGGCGCAGGCGGCGGGGTTCTCGCGGTGATGGGCGAGCAGCGCCGGCCGCTTCATGCCGAGCAGGAACTCGAGCTCGCGGAACTGCGACGACTGGAAGCCGCTCGCCGCCTCCAGGCGGGCGCGGAAGGAGCTGAACGACGTCGGGGTCATGGTCTCCAGGATGTCGACCTGGGCGACCAGGGTCTTGAGGATCGTCAGCACCCGTTTCAAGGTGTGGAGGATGCGCGGCAGGGTGCCGTCGGCCGGGGCGTCGCTGGCGAAGAGCCGCGCCAGGTAGTCGAGCTCGTGGAGGATCTGCTTGAACCACAACTCGTAGACCTGGTGGATGACGATGAACAAGGTCTCGTCGTGCTCCGGTCCCGCCGAGCGCGGGCGTTGCAGCGCCAGCAATTCGTCGAGGGCCAGGTAACGCGAATAGGTCAGGGACATGGCGATTCGGCGCCGGCTCGTCTTCAGCCCGGCGGTCCCCACAGGGAGCCTTCGTCCTTGGGTGGCACCGGCCGCCGGCCGCGGGCGCGCAACGCCTCGACCTCCGCCAGGGTACGCTCCAGGGCCTGGTTCTGCGCCGCCACCAGCTCCTCGATGCCCTTCGCCGCCAGGTCGAGCAGGGCGTCGAGCTCGCTGCGCCGGAAGCTCCGGCCCTCGCCGGTGCCCTGCACCTCGACCAGCTCGCCGCGGGCGGTGGCGACCACGTTCAGGTCGACGTCGGCGGCGACGTCCTCGACGTACTCCAGGTCGAGCAGGGGCTGGTCGTCGACGATGCCCACCGACACCGCCGCGACCTGCCGCGTCAGCGGCCATTCGGCGAGATCGCCGGCCAGGTAGGCGCCGGCCAGGGCCTCGACCAGCGCCACCCACGCGGCGGTGATCGACGCCGTGCGGGTGCCGCCGTCGGCCTGCAGCACGTCGCAGTCGAGGGTGACGGTGCGCTCGCCGAGGAGCGTGCGGTCGACCGCCAGGCGCAGGCTGCGCCCGATCAGGCGCTGGATCTCGGCGGTGCGCCCGCCGGGCCGGCCGCGGGTCACCTCGCGCGGCGAGCGGCGGAGGGTGGCGCGGGGCAGCATGGCGTATTCGGCGGTCACCCAACCTTCGCCGCTGTCGGCGAGGAAGGGGGGCACCCGATTCTCGATCGAGGCCGCGGCGATCACCCGCGTGTCGCCGACGTCGATCTGCGCCGAGCCGTCGGCGAACTTGAGCACCCCGGTGGCGATGGTGACCGGCCGCAGGGCATCCGCCGCGCGACCGTGGGGGCGGGGCTTGGGGGCGGCGTCGGTCATCGACCGCACCTTAGCAGATCCCCGCCCCGTCCCGGTCGCCGCGTGGCCGGGCCCATTACCTGCGCCCGGGGCCGTCCACCGCCCCCGCCTCGAGCGGGGGGAGCTCGCGGCGCAGGCGCTCGAGATCCCAGACGTAGATGCCGCGTTGGGCGTCGGCCAGGTCGGGCGGGCCCCACAGCCGGCGCAGGCGGCGGGCGAAGTCGCGGGCGGTGCGGCTGCTGGAGGCCAGGGCCCGCTGCCGCTGCCGCCGGTCGCGCCGGCTCGCCACCCGACCCTGGCTTCGCTCGAGGGCGATCTCCTCCTCCTCGAGCCGGGTGTGGACGACGACGAAGGCCGCCCGGCTGCGGCGCATGGCAGCCGGCTGCGGCGCGACCATGTTGCGAAAGGCGAGGCGGTCGCTGGCCAGGGCGTGACTCAAGGGCGAGACGATGACCGCCCTCCCGTGGCCCTGCTGGTAGTGGGGAAAGACGCGGCCGTAGCGCCAGCTGGTCGGCCAAGGATATTCGATGATCGGCGCCGGCCGATGGCGGAGGAGCATGCCGTAGACCGGCGGCATGGGGCCGCCCGCGGGGATCGGCCGGTGGAAGGCGAAGACGTCGTTGCGGTGCATGAAGGAGCCGGAGTAGAAGCGCTCGCCGAGCAGGGGGCCGCGCCAGACGAGGAAGGGCAGAACCACCAGCGGCGCCAGCCGCGCCACCGCCAGTCGGCCGCCCCCCGTACTCCGCCGCCAGGGTGCGGTCAGGCCGCAGGCCACGGCGAGCAGCACCGGCGGCAGGATGACGATCAGGTAGCGGCTGCAGATCACCGGATCCGCCATCCCCGTCGGCCGCAGCAGCAGCAGGCCGGCGATCTGGCCGCCGATCAGGGTCAGGGCGTAGACCACCCCTTGGGGGTCGCGGCGGTGGAGGACCACCGCGCCGCGGAGCGCCAAGGCCCAGAAGATCAGGACCGGCAGCAGCTCGGCGGAGCCGCCGTGCAGCTTGAGGACGCCGGCCGCCGTCGCCCACGACGGCGTCGCGGTCGCGGCCTTGGCGGCGATCAGGGCGGCGAGGCTGGCCCGAGCGGGGATCAGGAACGCGGCGAGACCGGCGCCGATCGCGCCCAGGAGCAGCGCCCCGCGCCACCGATCGCGACCGCTCTCCGCCGGCGGCTCGACGGCGAATAACCACCGGTAGAGCGCTGCCCGCCGCGCCGCCAGCGGCCCGCCGCGGGCGGCGAGCAGCCGGCGGCCGGCGAGGAAGGCGAAGGGGGCGAGGACGAAGGGCACGGCGAGCAGGTGGACGTAGACCGCCGCCGCGCCGCACAGGGCGTAGAGCGCCCCGTGGCGCCAGCGGCCGCTCTCCACGAAACGATAGAAGAACCAGGCGGCTGCGCTGCTCAACAGGGTAAGCGGCATGTAGGAGCGGATGATCCGACTGTAGAGCACCAGCACCGGCGACGTCGCCACGAGCCAGGCGAAGACCGCGGCGGCCGGCGTACCGGCGCGGCGGGCGGCGGCCAGGGGCGCGGCGATCAAGAGGGCGATGCCGCTGGCCAGGACCGGCGACCGCAGGTGCATCTCGTGCAGCTCGACGCCGGCCTCGAGCAGCAGGCGGTAGAAGGCGGTCAACGGCAGGCAGTGATCGGCCGGCAGGTAGGTGATCAGGATCGATCCGAGGGGCAGCCGCAGCGCGGCGCGCACGCTGTGCAGCTCGTCCCCGCCGGCGACCTGGCCGGGCAGCAGATAGAGCCGCAGGGCAGTGCCCGCCACCACCGCCGGCAACAGCCACAGCCCGATGCGGCGCCGGCTCACTTCACGTAACCCATCGCCAGCAGCTTGTCCCGCTGAAGACGCGCCAGCCGCGGCAGCTGCTGGCGGGCGGGACCGCCGATCGCCAGCCGGCGCTCGAGCGCGGCGTAGCCCAGCCCCTCGTCGCCGGAGCAGGATTCCGTGCGCCAGCCGCCGTCCGCCAGCCGCTGGCAGTAGGCGCCTTCGGGCCACAGCACCCGGCGGTGCCCGCGGCCTTCGACCGACAGCAGCCCCGAGGCGATCCTCATGTGCTCGATCAGCCCGTGCAACGGAGGCAGCTCATGCTCCTCGCTGTAGACCGCGCGGCGCTTCGACCGCGCGAGGACGCCGGCGTCGAGCACCAGGGCATCCCCCGCCGGCGCCGGCAGACCGGCGGCGGACAGGAAGGTGGGAAAGACGTCGATCGCCGACGCCGGATGATCGAGGCGCTGGGGCCGGCGCTGGCCGGGGCGCTTGAGCAGCATCGGGATGCGCACCAGCTCGGGATCGAGCCGGCAGCCGTGATTGAAGTATCCGCCCTCCCCCAGCAGCTCGCCGTGGTCGGCGAGCACCGCGATCAGCGCCCGGTCGAAGATGCCGCGCCGCTCGAGGGCGGCGAAGAGGCGGCCGATCTGCTCGTCCATGAAGGCGACTTCGGCGCGGTAGGCCGCGACCAGCAAGGCCCGGGTCGCGGCGTCGGGGGCGAGGCGGCCTTCGGCCAGCTCGAACCAAGCTCCGCCGTCGCCGTCGAGAAGCCGCGCCAGGACGCTGCCGGCGGGGGCGGAGCGGCGGGCGGCGGCGAGGGCCGGGCCGTCGAAGCGCCGCGGCGCCCGCCACGGAAAGTGGGGATCGAAGTAGTTGAGGAAGAGAAAGAAGGGATCGTCGCCGTGCCGGTCGAGAAAGGCGAGGGCGGCGTCGGTGAGCGCGTCGGCCTGAAGCTCGGCGACCGGCGACTCGTCGTAGACGGCGAATCCCCGGCCGAGGCCGAAGAGGTAGGAGGTGAAGGGGCCGCCGGCGAAGCCGGCGGTGACGTAGCCGCGCCCAGCCAGGCGCTGCGCCAGAGCGGCGGGCTCCGGGCCGAGGCCGTAGGTGAAGACCCCGGCGCCGTGCTGCGACGGATAGCGGCCGGTGAACATGGAGACGTGGGCCGGCAGGGTCCACGGGGCGGTGGTGCTGGCGGCGTCGAAGGCGGTGGCGACGTCGCTGAAGGCGGCCAGGTGAGGCGTCGATCCAGGATCGTCGCTCCACGGCGGCACCGCGTCGCGGCGGGTGGTGTCGAGGCTGATCAGGATCAGCGGCGGACGGCGCTCCCTCGGCGACTCGAAGCGGCCGGCGCGCCAGTGGAAGATGCCCTCGGGCAGGCCTGCGGCGGCGAGCTCGAGCTGCGGCGAGCGGTCCCGGTCGACCGCCAGCTCGAGCCGTACCTCCGCCCCGGGATCGACCGCCGTCTCCAGCCGCTGGTCGCCCGACGCCAGGGCGATGGTAGCCGGGGCGAAGGAAGCGTTGAGCACCTCGGCGACGAAGCGCTCCGCCGCCGCCGGCACCTCCACCGCCACGCGCTGCGATCCGAGCATCAGAAAACCGCCGAAGCGCGGCGGCGGGGCCGGGCCCGCCACCCCCAGGGCGATGAAGTCGGCGAGGTAGGAGTAGTACGACCGGCCGCTGGGACGAAAGGCTTCGCGGAAGGTGCCGACGTGGAGGGCGAGCTCGCTGAAGAGCGGCTGCTCGCCGGCCGCCGGCAGCAGGTCGAGCACGTGCGTGCCCGGGGTGAGAGAAGCCCGCGGCAGGCGCGCCACGATCAGCCGCTCGTCGCCCGCGTCGCGCCCCGGCGGCGGCAGCCGCTGGCCGTCGAAAAAGAGCTCGAGCTCGGGTTCCGCCTGCCCTTCGGCCAGGGTCAAGGAGACGGCGACGTCGGCCGCCGGGACGACGCGGGTGACGAAGGCGAATCCGGCCGGGCCGTCGAGCTGCCAGCGCCCGCCGTCCACCCGCCATCGATGGTCGGGCACGCCCAGGCCGGAGCGCGACGCCAGCACCTGGCCTTGCAGGTCGGCCAGCTGCGGCAGCGTCGGCCTCGCCCGCGGGCTGCAGGCGAGCAGCGCCGCCAGCACCGCCACCCATGCCGCCCGCCGGAGGGCGCTGCCGGCAGCGCCGCGAAGGCGGCGACGGCGGTCGTGCTCTCGCTCGCGCACCGTCGAATCGTAGCAGGAGGGCCGCGCCGAGCTCATCCGTCGTCGAGGTAGCCGAGGGCGCGCAGGCGCTCCCGTTCCACCGCCTCGAGGTCCCGCCGGCTGGGCGGGGGCTCGACGCGATCGGCCAGCCAGCCGTCGAGCAGCCGGTCGAAGGCGGCGGCCAGGCGCGGCCGCCGCGTCGCCAGGTTGTGCTCCTGGGCCGGGTCGCGCCGCAGATCGTAGAGATAGCCGCCGGCGGCCAGGTGGGGATGACCGTCGATCCGCATGTAGAGGTAGCGCCGGTCGCGGACCATGGTGCCGTAGCCGTTCATGTGCTCGGCCCAGATCCGCCGCCGGCCGGCGGACGGATCGGCGCTCCAGGCCCCCAGGTCGCGACCGTCGGACGGCGGCGGCGTCAGCCCGGCGGCGGCGAGGACGGTGGGGAAGACGTCGACGGACTGGGCGAAGCCGCTCAGGCGCCGGCCGGGGCGCGGCGGACCGGGCCAGCGGATCAGCAACGGCACCCGGGTGGTGGCGTCCCACAGGCCGCCGTGGCGGAAGTGGAAACCGTGCTCGAGCAGATTCTCGCCATGGTCGGAGCTCACCACCAGGAGCGTGCGGCGCAGGGCTCCGGCGGCGCGCAGGTAACCCAGCAGGCGGTCCACCTGGCGATCGAGGTAGGCGACCTCGGCGGCGTAGAGCGCCTCGTGGGCGCCGAGGAGCGGCTTGCGGTAAGCGATCGGCCCCGGATCGCCGACCTGCAGCCACGAGCCGACCGGCCGCAGGCCCCAGGTGCCGTCCGCCACCCGGCCCTGAGCGAAGGGACGGGGCGGGGTGTGGGGGGTGTGAGGATCGAAGACGTGGAGCCAGAGAAAGTAGGGCCGGCGCTGATCGGCCAGCCACTCGAGGGCGAGGTCGGTGGCGAGCTCGGCGCTGTACATGCGCGGCGCGACGTGGAAGGCGTCGAAGCCCTGGTCGAGGCCCGATTTGCGCGGCCGCAGATGGTTGACGGCGACCACCGCGCCGGTGGCGTAGCCCTGCCGGCGCAAGAGCTCGGCCAGGGTCCGGTGGCGTCCGGGCAGGGGGGTGTGCAGATCGTAGACCCCGTGATGTTTGCCGTAGAGGCCGGTCATCAACGAGGCGAGACTGGGATTGGTGCCGTTGAAGCAGGCGAAGGCGTCGAGCCACACGTCGCTTTCCGACGCCAGGGCGTCGAGGGCCGGGGTCAGGCTCGGCGAGCGGCCGTAGACCCCGAGGGCGTCCGCCCGCAGGGCGTCGAAGGTCAGGAGGATGACGTCGGGATGCTCGGGGGGCGGGCGTCGCCGTTGCCCGGCCGCGGGCGGGCGGCGGACGTAGACCGCCGGGCTGCCCCAGAGGGAGAGGCCGTGCCGCCGCCGGCACCTCGCGCCCGGCGTCGCCGCAGCGAGCTCCAGCTCGACGCCGCCCGCGGCCAGCGACGTCAGATCGACGCTGGCCGTCGCCGGCGCCTCCCAGCGGCCGGGCTCCGGCCGCCGTTCCCCCAGCAGCCGCCACCGGCCGTCAGCGGGCCGCCCTCGTACCCGGTAGACCGTCGGGCAGGCGGCAGTGCCCGGCAGCAGAGGCCGGAAGGAGAGAAACGACTCCGCGCCGGCGGTGAGGCGGAAGCGGATGCTCCGCCCCGGCGGGATGCGCAGGGCGCGCACCGTGCCGGGGAGCATGCGCGAGCGCTGCCGCACCGTGCCGCCGCGGGTCGCCGCGGCCAGGGGCACGGCGACCCGCAGCTCCTCGTCTTCGACCGCGTCGCTGCCGCTGGCAAGGGGCTGCTGCCAGAGATCGATCCGCATCCAAGGCGACGTCTCGGTGCCGCGGCAATTCAGCAACGCCAGCCACAGCGCTCCCCACCCCACCGCCCGGAGCGCCGGCCGCCGGAGCGCCGGCCGCCGGAGCGCCGGCCGTCCGCGGTCGGGCGGGAGATGGTAAGGTGGCAACCCGCGCTTGCCGGCGTGGAGCACGCCCGCTATTCTAGCAACGTCCCTGACGCCATCGCCGCCCCGTGTTCGCCGTTCGACCGCCATTCGCCGTCCCCGCCCTGCGCCCATGGCGCCGACTCGCCTTGGCCGCCGTGGCCTTGCTGCTGGCGAGCGGCTGCGACGGCCGGCAGCCGGTGACGTGCCGGGGCTGCAACGTCGTGCTGCTGCTGGTCGACACCCTGCGTGCCGACCACCTGTCGAGCTACGGCTACGACCGCCAGACCACCCCCTTTCTCGACGCCTTCGCCCGCTCCAACGTCCTCTTCCTCAACGCCCGCAGCCAGTCGGCCTGCACCTTCCCGTCGGTCAACTCGCTGCTCACCTCGCGTCACATCTTCGACTTCCTCGATCCATCGACGCGACCCGGGATCCCCGACGACGTCCCCTACCTGCCCGCCCTCCTGCGCCGGCACGGCTATGCCACCGCCGCCGTCTCGGCCAGCCCGATCGTGCGCAACACGCCCTCCGAGCACAATCTGAAAGGCGGCTTCGGCCGCGGCTTCGACCACTTCGACGAATCCTGCAAGTGGCTCTACGGCAACTGCGTCAACCGGGTGGCCGGACAGCTGCTCGAGGGCATGGGGGAGCCGTTCTTTCTCTACCTCCACTACATGGAGCCCCACGATCCGTACCGGGCGGAAGCGAGCGTCTTCGGCCGCTTCGTCGAAGGCTACGAGGGCCGTTACCCGTCCGTCGCCAAGGGCGACCCGAATCCGCTCCGCCAGATGCTGGACGACGGCCGGGAGATCGATCCGTCGGACCTGGAGTACCTGATCTCGCGCTACGACGAGGAGATCCTGGGGGTGGACGCCCACCTCGGCGCCTTCCTCCAGCAATTGGAGGAGCGCGGCGTGGCGGAGCGGACCATCGTCATCGTCGCCTCGGACCACGGCGAGGCGTTTCTCGAGCACGATCTGCTCAAGCACTGCCGGGGGCTCTACGAGCCCCTCACCCGGGTGCCGCTGATGATGCGCATCCCCGCCATCGACGGCCCGCTGGTGCGCCGCACCTGGGTGGAGAACCTCGACCTGGTGCCGACGGTGCTCGATTACCTCGGCCTGCCGGCTGAGGACTTCGCCGGCGTCAGCCTGCGGCCGCTGATCGAGACCGGCACCCCGCCCGGCAAGGTGGCGCGCAGCTCGATGGGCAGCTGGCGCAGCGTCAACGACGATCGCTTCAAGCTCCTCTGGCGGTTGAATACCCGCGACTACCTGCTCTTCGACCTGGTGGCGGATCCGGCGGAGAGCCGCAACCTCCTGCGCCAGGAGCGCGCCGCTCTGCGCCACCTGCGCCGCGAGCTCGAGCGTTGGATGGCACAGACCGAGGCCGGCGTGCCGGAGAGCGAACGCGCCCGCCAGGCCGAGGAGATCGAAGACGAGCTCCGCGCCCTCGGCTACCTCAACTGATCCCCGCAACGCGCCGCCTCCCCTCGCCGGCGTCGCTCGTCCAGGCTCCGCGGCGCGAAGGATTTCGCCGCCGCCGGACTCAGGTGCTACAGGGGCGGCGTACGGGACCTGCCCCGCACGCAGCGACCAACTCCCGTAGCAACCTTGGAGGACAGGAGCCATGAAAAACCATCGCATCTGGCTGGCCGCGATTCTCGCCGCCGCGCTGACGATGCCCGCCGCCTGGGCGATCCAGCTCGACGACAAAGCGATCTTCATCGAGATCAACGACACCGACGGCGACGCCGGCATCCAGCTCTTTCTCGACGGCGAGGGCTGGGAGTTCATGTCCCTCCGCGACCCGGACGGCAAGCTCATCTTCTCCGTCACCGCCCGCGGCAGCATCGCCATGCAAGGCGTCACCGAGCTCTTCTTCGAGAGCGCCGAGCCGTCCTTCGACGAGCAACCCCTCGACGAGCTCCTCGCCCTCTTCCCGGAAGGCGAGTACCGCTTCATCGGCCGCACCACCGACAACGTCCCGCTGCGCGGCAAGGCGCTCCTGACCCACGCCCTGCCCGGCGCGCCGGTCATCGTCCTGCCGGTCGAAGGGGACGAGGACGTCGACCCCGACAACGCGGTCATCCAGTGGCAGCCGGTGGCCGACCCCCCGGGCAGCAAGATCATCAGCTACGAGGTGGTGGTGGAGAAGGACGAGGGCGCGCTGCGGGTGTTCAAGGCCGATCTCGGCCCAGCCGCCACCACCGTCACCGTGCCGCCGGAGTTCCTGCAGGACGCCACCCTCTACACGGTCGAAGTCATCGCCAAGGAGAGCAGCGGCAACCAGACGATCTCCGAGCGCCCGTTCGCCACCGAAGGGGGCTCGATCCCCGATGACGACGAGGAGGACGCGGCGGACGACGAGGAGGATGGGTGAGGCGCCGGCGCCGGCGCCGGACTACACCTCCACCAGCTCGAGGCTGGCGGGGTGGTGGAGGAAGGCGCCGGCGATGCGCTGGAAGTGAGGGCCGGCGTCGGTGACGCAGAGATGGTGCTGGGGCCGCGCGTCGGGGGCGGGGCGGATGCGGCCGTCGGCGACGGCGCGAGCGACGGTCTCGGCCATCACCTCGGCGGAGTCGACCAGGGCGACGCCGTCGCCGGCGAGGCGCTGGAGCAGGGGCTTGATCAGCGGGTAGTGGGTGCAACCGAGCACCAGGGTATCGACGCCGGCGTCGTGCAGCGGAGCGAGGTAGCGGCCGGCGACCTCGGCGGTGACCGGGTCGTCGTGCCAGCCCTCCTCGATCAACGGCACCAGCAGGCCGCAGGCCTGGCTTCGCACCTCGAGCTCCGGGCGGCGGCGGCACAGGGCGCGGGGGTAGGCGCCGGAGCGGATGGTCGACTCGGTGCCGATCACCCCCACCCGCCCGCGGGTGCGGGCGATGGCGGCGTCGACCCCGGGCTCGATCACCCCCCAGAGCGGCACCGGCGCGGGGAAGTCGTCGAGGGCCAGGGCGGAGGCGGTATTGCAGGCCACCACCACCGCCTTGACCCCGCGCTGGAGCAGGAAGGAGACGTTCTTCTCGGTGTAGCGGCGGACGGTCTGCGGTGACTTGGTGCCGTAGGGCAGACGCGCGGTGTCGCCGAGGTAGAGGATCGATTCGTGCGGCAGGCGGCGCATCAGCGCCGCCGCCACCGTCAGACCGCCGACGCCGGAGTCGAAGACCCCGATGGGCCGCGGATCGACGCCGTCAGCCGACGCCATCGGCACAGCCCGCGGGGCGGGGCGGAGCGATCAGGTCGCAGTTGGGGCGCAGCGGCCGGGCGGCGTCGACGTGGCCGGCGAAGGTCACCGGCTGCTGACCGTTCCACAGCACGATCACGCGCGACGCCTGGGAGGTGTTGAGGAGCAGGGAGTTGACCAGGCTGTAGAGCATCATCTCCTCCTGCCTGGCCCCCGCCGCCGGCGGTCCGGCCGGGGCGACGAGATCGACCACCGCGACGTCGTCGAGCAGGTAGACCTCGCCGACCCCGACGCCGGTCGCGGGCGGCGGCGGAGCGGCCGCCGCCGTCGCATCGCCCAAGCCGTCCTGCTGCCGGTCGCCGGCGGTCGCCGCCGTCGCGCCGCCGTCGCCGGCCGCCGGCATCAGGCGCGGCAGGGGCGGCCACAGATCGTCGCTGAGGGGACCGGCGAGAAGCGCCTCGACCAGGGCTGCGATCTCCGCTTCGGGCTCGTCGTAGCGCGGGAGCTCGCGTTCTTCGCCGTGCAGCCGGCCGTCGCGTCCGGGGAAGAAGAGCTCCACCCGGCGCGTCTCGCCGGGCTCCTCCGGCGTCGCCGCCGGCGCTTCGCCCGGGGCGCCGGGCTCCGGCGCCTCATCCTCCGGCCGCAGGAGCGACCAGGCGACGGCGACGGCGACGGCGACGAGCACCACCGCGCCGAGGGCGAGGGCCCGGCGCCGCTTCATGGCGAGGTCTCGCGCGCCAGCTCGTCGCGCGCCTCGAGCTGCATCTTGAAACGCACCACGGCGCGCACCAGCGCCTCCACCAGCTCGGCGCGATAGGCCGGATCCTGCAGCTTGGCGGCTTCCTCGCGGTTGCTCAGGAAACCGAGCTCGACCACCACCGCCGGCATGTTGGCCCCGAGCAGCACGCGGAAGGGGGCCTGCTTGACGCCGCGGTTGCGCAGGCCTAAGGAGTCGTTGAGCTCCTCCTGGACGATGCTGGCGAAACGCTGGCTCTCCGCCAGGTGGTAGCTCTGGGCGAGGTCCCAGAGGATCAGCTGCAAGTCGAGCTCGGCGCTGTCGCCACCGCCGGCGCGGTTCTCGGCCGCCGCCGCCTCGGCGGCGCGCTCATCCGATGCCTGGCGGCTCAGGAAGTAGGTCTCGGCGCCCTTGGCACCGCTGCCGAACCACGAGTTCAGGTGCAGGGAGATGAAGAGGTCGGCCTTGTTCTGATTGGCGAAGGCGGTGCGGCTGTCGAGCGGCTGGTCGACGTCGCGCTCGCGGGTCAGCAGCACCCGTACCGGCAGCCGCTCCTGCAATCGGCGGCGCAGGGCGCGGGCGAACCACAGGGTGAGGTCCTTCTCCGCCACCCCGTCGGCGCTGACCGCGCCGGTCTCCTCGCCGCCGTGGCCGGGGTCGATGACGATGGTGCGCAGGGTGCCGTCGGCGGCGGAGTCGGCCGGCGGCGGGGAGACCGGCGCGGCGGTGACGGCGGCGCCGGTGCCGCGGAAGACCTCGACGATCAACCGCGGCGGTGCGTCGAGCAGCCGCGGCTCGGCGGCGGCGGCGCCCTCGGCGAGGACGATGCGCAGGCGCTCCGGCGACGCCTCGATCGCCTCGACCAGCGGATCCTCGCCGGCGTCGTCGCTCCGCTCCAGGGTCAGGCGGTCGCCCACCAGGCGGACGTCGAGCACCCCGGGCTTCCTCTCCACCCGGTAGCGCGGCTTCTCCGAGAAGGTGATCTGGACCGTCGTGACGCGCCCCTGGTGCACCCGCAGCAGGGAGCCGGTGAGTGCCCGGCGCTCCTGGCGGGCGACGGTCAGCACCTTGCTCGCGCCGTCCCAGCGGAAGTCGTAGCCCAGGGCGTCGCCGATGGTGCGGTCGAGAAAATCGAGCGGCACCTTGAGGCCTTCGATGGTCTTGAGCGGTGCGCGGGAGAGGGTGAGCATCCGCTTCTCCCCGTCGCCGGTGATCACCACCAGCGGCGTGTCGGGACCGAAGATGATGGTCTGCTGGTCGATGAAGAGGGTATGGCTCTCATGCAGCGGACCGACGCGCAGATCGAGGCCGAGATGGCGGGCGATCGGCTCGACGGCAAAGGCCGGCCCGGATGGGGGGAAGGACAGGGGCAGGGCCTCCTGGCCGGCGGCGCTACGCAGGATCCCCATGCCGCTCGGATAGACCACCGGCGGAACGTCCTCCTGGCCGGCGGCCGGCATCGCCGCCAGCGCCGCGAGGAGGGCGGCGGCGGCGGCGAGCGGTGGACGGATGGGGCGGTTCATGGGGCGTCGCGGGCAAGTCCGACCGAATTCTAGTACACCGGCGGCGGCCGGTAGCAGCAAATGTATCACCCCGCTGCCCCCCTGCCGATCCGGCTTCGCCCCCAACAAGCCACGTGATGGCAAGCGTCGTCGACGGCGAAGAATTCCTCGCCACCTCCAGCCGGCCATACCGCCAGCGCTGGTTCAGGACCCAGCATGGGATCGCTGCCGGCGCTGCCCCCGCCGGCGCCCGACCTTCCTCGCGCTGGGTCCTCGCCCCCAACCGCTCCGACACGCCCGTCGCCGCCAGCCATCTGCACCGCAACGCACCCTAGGAATTCCCGCCGGCACCTTCTGCTAGCCGACTCGCCACAGTGTGCTACTCTCAAGAGAAACCGTGAACAACGTCAGGGAGAATGATGGTGCAAGATTTCATGACCTTCAAGAAGATGATTACCCCATTCATTATCCAGGTTCTGTTTGTGATCGGCGTTGTCGGTTCGATCGCGATTGGGCTCATCAGCATTGGGAGTTGGGCCAGCTCGAGATACAGCGGCGGCGGATCGTTCTTGCTAGGTGTCCTATGGATTTTTCTTGGACCCATTGTCGTGCGTATATACTGTGAGTTGATCGTCGTGATCTTCTCCATCAACAACACTCTCGCGGACATCAGGAGCTCGCTCAAGAGCGAGAGTGAGCCGTGATTCCCAGGCCCGGCGCCGGGCGAGAAGCCCCCTGCAGGGATGAGGGCTAACGTGATCTCGCCCCGGCCGCCGAGTCACTCCGGCGTTGCAGCCGTTCCGGCGTAAGGGGGTTGCACCGCCGCCCGCGCTGTGGGTACAATCGCGCTGCCTCCCGAGCGGGGGCAGCGTGGCGCATTCGTCTAGGGGTCCAGGACGCCGGCCTCTCACGCCGGTAACACGGGTTCGAATCCCGTATGCGCTACCAACCCGCCCCTACGCTTCCCCTTCCTCACCGCCTCCAGCCCGCGGTGCCCGCGCGGCGCCGAAGATCTCCTGCGCCCGCTGCTGCCGGTAGGCGGAGGTCGGGTCGCGGCGGTCAGGCGCTGGAGCGAGCGTCCTTTGCGACGGCGACGCCGGGGCGGGCGTGGGGCCGTTTCTGGAGCGCCGACTGGATGCTGACCAACTCGCCGACGTTCTCCATCGTCAGCAGGCCGGCGAGCCGGCCGTCCCGGGTCACCGGCAGGGTGCGGCAGGCGCATTGCTGGAGGCGCAGCAGCACCGGGCCGATCTCCTCCCCCACCTCCGCCCGTTCGATCTCGCGCTGCATCGCCGACCCCACCGCCGCCTCGGCGCCGCGGTCTTGCAGGCCGCGCAGCAGATCCCCCTGGGTGAGGACGCCGACCACCCGGCCGGCGTCGTCGACCACCGGGAAGTCCTTCTGCGAGCCGGCGAGGGTGAGGGCGATGGCGCGGCTGAGGGCGTCGTCGGGCCGCAGGACGTGGAAGTCGGTCAGCATCACCTGCTCCACCTTCACCCCGTCGAGCATCGAGCGCATCTGCACGTGCTTGGCCTCCTGGTCGGCGCCGATCCAGACGAAGAGGGCGATGAAGACCAGGAAGGGGTTGGTGAACAGCCCGACGAAGCCGAAGAAGAGGGCGAGGATCTGGCCGACGTTGGCGGCGATCTGGGTCGCCTGGGCGTACTCCAGCTGCATGGCGAGGAGCGCCCGCAGCATGCGCCCGCCGTCCATCGGGAAGGCGGGGATGAGGTTGAAGACCACCAGCAGCACGTTGGCGACCATCAGCCGCTCGATCAGCGGCCCCTCGACGAAGCCCAGGCCGAAGGGGGCGGTGAGCTCGTGGGTCAGCTTCAGCCAGGCGAAGAGCAGGCCGGCGATCACCACGTTGACCGCCGGGCCGGCGAGGGCCACCCACAGCTCCTGGCGCGGGTTCTCCGGGATCCGCTCGAGACGCGCCAGGCCGCCGATCGGCAGCAGGATGATGTCGCGGGTCTTGATGCCGTAGCGGGCGGCGGTCAGCGCGTGGCCGAACTCGTGCAGCACCACGCAGCCGAAGAGCGCCAGCACGAAGCCGACGCCGCGGGCGGTGGCGGCCAGGGACTGACCGGCCAGCCAGTGGCTCAACACCAGCCAGGCGATGAGCAGCAGGAAGGTGGCGTGGACGTAGACCGCGATGCCGGCGAAGGTGCCGATCTTCCAGGACCACTTCATGGCGCTTCTCCGTGGCAGCGGGCGCGGCCGTCGGGGAGCGGCCCGCGAAGGCGGCTCGCTGCGCCCCGTCGATGGTACAGGATGATCGCCGGTGGCGCCCGGCGGCCCGATGCGCTACCCTCAGCGCGGCGTGAGGGGATGCGCGGCAAGCATGCGGGGTTGAAACTCGTCACCGAAAACGAACGTCTCGGCCCAGTCGGCAGCGCGCCACCGGGCAAATCCGTCACCATTCGACCGCCGGCAGCAGGACGGCGAGCTGCGCCGGCGGCGACGTCGTGTTCGGCCAGCGGCTGAGGCGCCACCGCGAGGAGAGTCTGCGCCCGTTCGGCCGTCTGCTCAAGCCGGCCCCCAAAAACCCGGCGGGGCGCGACCGAAAACCATGAGGAAGCCTTCCTTCTACGTCATCGTGCTGGCCGTCCTGTCGGGCGGCCCGGCGGCCTGGTCGCAGGCCGTCGGCGGCCGCGTGACCACCCAAAGCGGGGTGCCGATCGAGCACGTGCGGGTGGAGCGCGCCGGCGGCGGCGGGCACGTCTTCACCGACGCGGAGGGCGTCTTCGCCCTCGACGACTGTCCACCGCCGTGCATGCTGCTGCTGAGCCACCCGCGCTTCGTCGAGCAGGCCGTCGAGGTCGCCGCCGGCGAGCCCGGTCCCCTCGAGGTGGTGCTCGAACCGAAGAACGTCATCTACGAGCAGTTGGTGGTCTCCGCCGCCCGGGGCGCCGGCGACGCCCTGTCGCCGCAGAGCGTCTCCTCGACCATGCTCCACGCCGACGAGAAGCCGGCCCCGCCCGCCACCCTCACCGAGCTCGCCGAGGGGGTGGCCGGGGTGTCGGAGAACGGCCAGGGGGGGCATTTTCAGGTGCTCTCGATCCGCGGCATCTCGCGCCATCGGGTCCTCACCCTGATCTCCGGCATGCGCATGACCAGCGAGCGCCGCGCCGGCGCGGCGACGTCCTTCCTCGACCCGCTGCTGATGGGCACCCTCGACGTGGTGCGCGGTCCGGCGTCGACCTACTACGGCTCCGGCGCCCTGGGCGGGGTGCTGCAGATCTTCCCGCGGACCTTCGACGGCTGGTCGCTTGAGGCCGGCTGGGACAGCCACGGCGACGAGACCTACCAGGCGATCGGCTGGGGCGACGGCGGAGGCTGGTCCCTGGGCGTGGCGCGGCGCGACGCGGGCGACGGCGAAGACGCCGCCGGGGGCTTGCTCTTCGACCGGTTCACCCAGCTGTCGGCGGTCGTCCACCGCACCTGGCAGCGCGGCGAGCGCGCCTGGGAGCTGCTGCTGATCCCGGCCCGCGCCAACGACGTCGGCAAGCCCAACACCCGCTTCCCCGGGCGGGTGACGATCTATCCCGAAGAGAACCACCTGCTGGTCAAGCTCGGCATGCGCGGCGCCGGCTTCGGCTTCACCGTCTGGGGCCACCCCCACGACCTCGAGACCGACACCACCGACGTCGGCGAGAGCTTCAGCCGGTTGGAGAACGACAGCTTCGACCTCGGCGCCAACCTCGAATGGCGGCGCACCTCCCACCGCCTGGCCGGAGCCTGGGGCGTCGATTACTTCGGCCGCCGCGGAGTGTCGAGCTTCGAGCGCATCGAGCACGTCGCCGGCGGCGTCGATCGAATCCGCGCCCTCGACGACGCCAGCGAGGACGAGGCCGCGGCCTACGGCTCCCTGCGCTGGCACCTCGGGGCGACCACCTGGCAGGCGGGGGCGCGCATGACCTTGCAGCGCCAGGACAACGCCGGCTTCGAGCGCCGGAGCGATCGCGCGGCGAGCGGCTTCGCCGGCGTCGTCCATCCCCTGGCCGGCGGCTTCGAGCTCACCGCCAACCTCGGCACCGGCCTGCGGTTTCCCACCCTGAGCGAGCGCTTCTTCTCCGGCACCACCGGCCGCGGCGGGGTGATCGGCAACCCGCAGCTCGAGCCCGAGCGTTCCCTGAGCCTCGACCTCGGGATGCGCTGGTTCGGCGACCGGGCCTTCGTCGCCGCCAGCGTCTTCCACCAGGACATCGACGACTACATCGAGCGCATCGAGGTGGCGGAGGATCTGCTGACCTTCGTCAACCTGACCTCGGGCACCCTCGACGGCATCGAGATCGAGGGCTTCTGGCAGCCGGACGAGCGCTGGTACGTGGCGTGGAACGGCCATCTGATCGACGGCGAGAGCGACGACGGAACGCCCCTGGCCGACGTCCCGAGCCATCGCCTGAAGGTCGATCTGCGCCTGACCGAGGGCCGCTGGCAGGGGCGTCTCGAGTACCAGCTGCGGGCGCATAAAGAGGATCCAGGAAGCGGCGAGAAGCCGATCCCCGGGGCCCACCTGGTCGCGGCCTCGGTGCGCTATCGCCTGCCCTTCGGCCTCGCCGTCCAGCTCAGCGGCCGCAACCTGCTCGACGAGCGGTACTTCAACTCCGCCGACCGGCGCACCTCCCTGGCACCGGGCCGCTCCTTCGGCGCCGGCATCACCTGGACCAGCCCCTAGCGGAGCGTTCCCGCCGGCTGCGCATGGCGGGAATCTGCAACCATTCCCGGTAGGGATGCAAGGTCGCGTCTCGATCCGGCGAAACATGCCCCGCCCCCGAGCGCGGAGCGCTTCCGCCACAGGTGCTGGCGCGCTGGCACGCCAGAGGGCAAGCCCCGAGGGCCTGTGGGAGACCCTCGGGGGAGAAACGGAGAGAGGAAGAAGCTCAATCATGCGATACGGGATCGGCGGGGGAAGGTTGCGCCGCCGTCTATACTTTCGACCACGGCGCACCGCTCCCCCGCCGTCCCATCGACCGATGAGGAGTCGCAAGATGCACCGATCCGTCCAGCGTCTCAAGCTCGCTCCCACCTGGCCGGCATACGTTGCCGCCGTCGCTCTCCTGCTGCTGGGGGGCGGGACGGCACGGGCGGAGGAGTACTGGTACCGCATCGAGCTCGGCGGCACGCCGGCGGGATGGATGGTGGCGCGGGAGGCGGAACAGGCGGGGCGACGGATCAGCGAAAGCAGCACGCGGCTTGCGCTCAAACGCGGCGGCACGACGCTCAGCCTGGAGATGGCCAGCCGCTTCGTCGAGTCGGCGGACGGCAAACCGCTGCGCGCCTGGACCCGCCAGCTCCTCGGCCAGGCGCCGATCGAGCGCCGCTACGAGTTTCTGGCCGACGGCGTGCGCGTCGTCACCGAGCAGGGAGGGGAGAGGCGCGAGGAACGCCGTCCCCTGCCCGACGGCGAGTGGTTGACGCCCTTCGCCGCCCAGGGCGAGATCCGCCGCCAGCTGGCCGCCGGCGCCGATCGCTTCACCATCCGCACCCTCGACCCGCAGCTCGGCCTGCAGGTGGTCGAGGTCACCTGGCAGCGCCAGGCCGGCGTGCGACGCGCGGCGGTCAACGGCGAGGAGCGCGAGGTCTACCGCTTCCTCCAACGCCTGAGCTACGCCCCGGCTCTCGAGACCACGATCGACGTCACCGCAGACGGCCTGCCGGTGCGCACCACCACGCCGCTGATGGGCCTCGAGATGACGGCGGTACTGACCGACCGCGAGACCGCCCTCGAAACCGCCGGCGCGCCGGAGCTCCTGGTGCAGTCCTTCGTCTATCCCGACCGGCCGATCGAGCGCCCCCGGGAGGCGCGGCGAGCGGTCTACCGGGTGAAGTCCAACAACGGTGGCGTCCTCGTTCTGCCGTCCACCGGCAGCCAGCGCGCCGAGCCCCGAGAGGACGGCGTGCGGGTGACGGTGGCGGTCGGTTCGAGCCCACCGGTCGATCGCCGGGGGCTGGAGCTTCAGGAGTACCTGCGCGCCTCGACCTTCATCGACCATCGGGCGCCGGCGATCCGCCGGCTCCTCGCCCAGGCCACCGCCGGTCTGCCGGCGGACGCCGGCGACGCCGCCCGCGCCGAGGCCCTGCGCGCTTTCGTCGGCGACTATCTCAGCGAAAAGAATCTCAACTCCCTCCTCGCCACCGCCACCGAAGTGGCGGCGAGCCGCGCCGGCGACTGCACCGAGCACAGCGTGCTCTTGACCGCCCTCCTGCGCGCCGCCGGCATCCCCGCCCGCGTCGTCACCGGCCTGGTCTACGTCGACCACTTCGCCGGCAGCGCCGAGCTCTTCGGCTACCACATGTGGAGCCAGGCCCTGGTCGGCGACCGCTGGCTCGACCTCGACGCCACCACCCCCCGGCCCTTCGACGCCGCCCACCTCGCCTTCTCCACCACCGCCTTGAACGACGACCAGGGCGCCCTCCTCGAGATGGCCTCGATCGTCCCCCTCATCGGAGCCCTCGAGGTCGACGTGCTGGAGGTCGAGTACTGACGGTGAAGCGCCGACGCCCGTATCGGAGGCTGCATGCTCAGACTGCTGATCCGTTATGGCTTCAGGGTGCTGCTGATCGTGGCGCCGTTCTTCCTGCCTTTGATGAACCTGCTCGGCTTCGTGGCCGAAGCCGGCGACGCCGGCACCGTACGGGTCCATCTGGGATTCACCTCCTTCGAAGGCCCGGCAAGCGACGTCCAGCTGTGGCTGAGAATCAGCCTGGTGGGTCTGGCGATCGCCGGGATCTTCGTCTTCGACATATTCGATCTGTACTTGCCGCAGCTGCAGCGCAAAGATTTCCGCAAGCAATATCTCGACTTGGAAGCCAAGAAGTGGAAAAAGCATCTGGGAGAGCAGATCCGAATCTCCGTTCTCTATGCCCGAAGACCCTGGTTTTTCCCGCTTTTTCGCTATTTCCGATGGGAGTGGACGTATGGCTTCCGCGCGGGGGAAACGCACCACGACGCCAATCTGTTCCTGACGGAATGGCAAGGCGTCGCAGGGCGCGCGCTACGGCAAGAGAAGCCCCAGTTGGCACGGATTCCCAGAGAATTGTTTGAGAATCTCTCGTGGGCTGAGCGCTGGCTTCTTC
>RFGL01000158.1 GCA_003697015.1 Acidobacteriota bacterium
TCGCCGGCGCCGCCGGCGCCCGTCTCGAGGCCTATTGGCGGCGCCAGCTCGCCGGCCCCCTGCCCGCCCTCGACCTGCCCGCCGACCGGCCGCGACCGCGGCGCCCATCGTTTCGCGGCGCCGATCTCGAGCTGGCCCTCGACCGGCGGACCAGCGACCGGTTACGAGCCCTCGCCGCGGCTCACGACGTCACCCTCTACGCCGTCCTCCTGGCGGCTTTCATGACGTTGCTCCATCGCCTGAGCGGTCAGGAGGAGGTGATCGTCGGTTCCCCCACCGCCGGTCGCGAGGACCCGCGGTCGGCGGAGCTGGTGGGCTTCTTCGTCAATCCGGTGGTGCTGCGGGGCGACCTCGGCGGGGCGCCGTCCTTCAGCCGGTTGCTGCGTCGGCTGCGGCCGGTGGTGCGCGATGCCTTCGCCCACCGGGACTGGCCCTACCCGCGGCTGGTCGAGGCCCTGGCGCCGGGTGCTGGAGCCCTCTTCGAGGCCTCGTTCGTGTGGCTGGGGGAGGGCAGGGTGGAGGATCGCGGGCTGGTCGGTCTGGCCCTCGGCGGCTCCGATCGGGCGCGGCTCGGTCCCCTCGAGCTGGCGCCGGTCGCTCTGCGCCGAAGCGCCACCCCCTTCGACCTCACCGTTTTCATGGGGGAGGTCGACGGGCGCCTGGCAGCGCGCCTGGAATATCGTCTCGATCGTCTCTCGCCGTCCGCTGCCGAGCGCCTGGGGCGCCAGCTGGAGACTCTGTTGGGAGCGATCGCCGAGGATGCGGATCGGCGGATCGACGAGCTGCCCCTGGCCCGTGCGGAGGACGAGCGGCGCCTGGCGGAGTGGAGCACCGGCCCGCCGGCTCGGCCGGCGGTGGCGGTCGAGGAGGCGATCGCCCGCCGCGCCGCCGACGGCCCCGAACTGCCGGCGCTGTGCTGGGAGACGGCGGACGGCGCGCTTCTCGACTTGAGCTACGGCGAGCTGCGACGGCGGGTGGTCGAGCTCGCCGCCGAGCTCCGCCGCAGCGGCGTCGGCCCGGAAACGCGGGTCGGCATCTTCATGGAGCGAGCGCCGGAGATGGTGATCGCCATCCTCGCCGTGCTGGAGGCCGGAGGCGCCTATCTGCCGCTCGATCCGTCCTATCCGACCGCCCGCCTGGCCTTCAAGGTGGAGGACGCGGCGCCGCTCCTGCTCCTCACCCAATCCCATCTGCGCCACAGTCTCCCGGCTGAGGTTCCGGCGTGGATCGTGGACGCCGACGGCCGGCTCTCCCGGCTCGGACCGGCCGTCGCCGGGGAGCCGATCGTGCCGACGGAGATCGATCCCGATCACGCCGCCTACGTGCTCTATACCTCCGGCTCCACCGGCCGTCCCAAGGGGGTGGTGGTCAGTCGCCGTGCACTCGCCAATCACATGGCGTGGATGCTCGCCGACCTGCCTCTGAGCACCGAGGACGCGGTCTTGCAGCGCACGCCGATCAGCTTCGACGCATCGGTGTGGGAGCTTTTCGCACCGTTGATGGCCGGTGCGCGGCTGGTGCTCGCCCGCGCCGGCGGCCACGGCGATCCGGCTTACCTGGCCCGGGCCGTCGCCGCCCACCGGGTGACGGTAATGCAGGCGGTACCGGCATTGTGGCAGCTGCTGGTCGAGGAGCCGGCCCTGGCGTCGGCCAACGCCCTGCGTCGCATTTGCGCCGGCGGGGAGACCCTGACCGCGGCCCTCGCCGAACGCCTCGCCGAGCGCCTGCCGCAGGCGCAGCTGGTCAATCTCTACGGCCCCACCGAGTGCACCATCGATGCAGCTTTCGCCGTCGCTGATCTGCCGGTCGCCGGTCCCTCGGTGCCGATCGGCCGGCCGATCGCCGGCAATCGGGTGCAGGTGGTGGACCCGGCGCTGCGGCCGGTGCCGGTGGGCGTGGCGGGGGAATTGCTGATCGGCGGCGCCGGACTGGCGCGGGGCTATCTCGGCCGGCCGGCGCTGACCGCCGAGCGCTTCGTCCCCGATCCGTCGGCGGCTCGACCGGGGGACCGCCTCTACCGCACCGGCGACCGGGTGCGCTGGCGTGAGAGCGGCGAGCTGGTCTTCCTCGGCCGCCTCGACCAGCAGGTCAAGCTGCGCGGCTTCCGCCTCGAGTTGGGGGAGATCGAGGCGATCCTCCTCGCCCAGCCGGCGGTGGGGGAGGCGGCGGTGGTGGTCGACCGCGATGCCGGCGGCGACGGCCGCCTGGTGGCCTACGTCTGCCCGCGCCGCGGTGCCGCCGCCGAGGCGACGGCCTTGCGCGCCGCCGTCGAGCGGCGGCTGCCGTCGCCGATGGTGCCGCAGGCCTTCGTCGTCCTGGAACGGCTGCCGCGAACCCCGAGCGGCAAGATCGATCGCCGGGCCTTGCCGGCGCCGCCGAAGCGGCCGGCGACCGCCGCCGCTTCGCCGGCGCCGTCGACCGAGATCGAGCAGCTGCTGGCAGCGATCTGGCAGCAGGTGCTGGAGATCGAGGAGGTGGGAATCCACGACGACTTCTTCGCCCTCGGCGGTCACTCCCTGCTGGCGATGCGGGTGCTGTCGCGGCTGCGGGAGGAGCTCGGCGTCGAGCTGCCGGTGCGGGCGCTGCTCGAGTCGCCGACCATCGCCGGCCTCGCCGAGGCCATCGCCCGCGCGTTGCTCGCCGAGGCCGACGACGAGACCGTGGCGGAGGTGCTGGCGGAGCTCGACGGCGAGGCCGGCGATGCCTGAGGACGTGGCGCGACGAGGGCGGGTTTGCGAGGGGAGTGGCCGATAGCTCCAAAGACCTGTGAAGAATAGCGCCTTGTCGAGCAGAGATCGATGTTGATAGGCTCATGGGGTCTGGGGATCGTGCCCCGTCGACCTGCCAGATCGTTCCGTCTGGACGTTCGCGAGGCGTCTTGGCCCGGCCGCACCTGCGCGGCTGTGACGCCGGTGGATCGGCGAGCGTAGCGGTTCCCACGACCGGGAGTGTGCGTTCGTAGAGGGGAATCCCACAACTTTCCCACGAGGGGGAACACATGCATCACAAAAGGAGAGGTGAGTCTTTCACCATCGGTGCGCTCGGCGTGCTGATGACCCTGGGTCTGGCGGTCGGTGCCTTTGCCGACGGCGGCGTGACCTTCACCGACGTCGCCGACGGCGACGGGGCCGGCATCACCTACCGCCGCGTGCCGTCGCCGGACCGGCTGGCGTTGCAGCAGAGCGTGCTGGCCAACAGCCCGTATCCGATCCCGATCTTCTTTCCGCAGATCCGGCCGAACACGCCGCAAAAACCGCGCGGAGCGCCGGGCGTGGCGATCCTGGACTATGACGGCGACGGCGATCTCGACATCTACGTCACCAACGGCCCCGGCGCCGACAATTCGCTCTATCAGAATCAGTTGGTCGAGACCGGCAGCGTGACCTTCATCGATCGCGGTGCCTCTGCCGGCGTCGGCGCCTTCGACCAGGACAGCTCCGGCGTGTGCTTCGGCGACATCGACAACGACGGCGACGAGGATCTCTACGTCCTCGGCACCGGCGAGCCCGGGCGGCTGTTCGAGAATCAGGGCGACGGCACCTTCCTCGACGTCACCGCCACCGCCGGCGTCGGCGGCGGCGACCGCCATTCGGTGGGTTGCTCCTTCGCCGACTTCGATGGCGATGGCCTGCTCGACGTGGTGGTCGGCAATACCTACGACGGTTGGGAGCACCGCCTGCCGACCTTCATTTCCGGTCCCACCTATCCCTTCATGGAGCACAATCAGCTGTTCCGCAACACCGGCGGCAACGTTTTCGAAGACGTCAGCGCGGCGTCGGGCATCGAGAACGTCTCCAACATGGGCTTCCCCGGTCTCTCCGGTGGCGCCTACACCTGGGCGATCGCCGCTGCCGATTACGATCTCGACGGCGATGCCGACATCTTCTCTCTCGACAACCAGGGGGGGGCGCCCCTCGATCCGACCCAGAACCGCGGCGCCATCCGCTTGTACCAGAACGACGGCACGGGCCACTTCGTCGAGGTCACCGCCGCCGCCGGCCTGAACGTCCTCGGCGCCTGGATGGGGATCGATTTCGGCGATTTCAATTGCGACGGCGGCATCGATTTCTTCGCCACCGATCTCGGTTACCTGTTCAACAACTCGCGCTGGTGGTTGAGCGACGGCAACGGCGGCTTCGTCGACCCGGGGGTCGGCGCCCTGGCCCGCACCCCCTTCGGCTGGGGCGTCTCGGTGATCGATTACGACAACGATGCCGATGCCGACGTCATCTATCACGGCGGCGTCGATCTGCTGTTCTTCACCATGGCCGACAACCCGGGTGCGTTGCTGCAGAACAAGGGGCTTTGTTCGGCCGACTTCGATTACGACGCCGGGGCCCTGCTCAAGGACCACCGATTCCGTCAGGTCGAGGGGGTCGCGGCCGGCGACCTCGACGGCAATGGATTTGAGGACATCGTCTCGGTGTCGTCCCACGACGTGGCGCCGCTATTCGTCTTGCCGGTGCCCGGCTTCATCACTCCGCCGACCGGTTCGCCGTTCGATCCCATCGCGGTCTTCGAGCTCAATTTCTCGACCCGGCCGGTGCCGGGCAACTTCACCTACATCGGCCGGCGCGACGCCGACGGCAACCCCCTGCCGCAGCCCAACGGCACCTTGTCGGTGGAGCTCAACAGCGGTGGCAACGGCAATGGCTGGGTCGCCTTCGATCTGGTCGGCTCGGCCGGCATTCTCGACGGCGACAGCGACAGCGACAGCGGCGACAGCGACAGCGACAGCGGCGACAGCGACAGCGGCGACAGCGACAGCGGAAACGTGCGGGTGGTCAACCGCGACGGCATCGGGGCGGTGGTCTTCTTCACCCCCGACGGCGGCCCGACCAGCATCCGGCCGATCACCGGCGGTTCGAGCTACGCCTCCCAGGACAGCCTGACCGCCAACTTCGGTCTCGGCAGCGCCGCCGCCGGCACGGTCGAGGTGCTGTGGCCGGGCGGGGTGCGCAACCGTCTCTACGACGTGGCGTCGGAGGAGACCGTCGTCCTGCCGCACATCCCGTGCAGCTTCGACGGCGTGTGGAAGAACCGCGGCCAGTACAACAATTGCGTCCAGAAGGCGCTCGACGAGTACGAGGACGAGGGCATCATCGACGGCGACGAGCGCAAGCGGTTGCGCGACAGCGCCCGCCGCGCCTTCGACGAGTTCCAGGGCAGCTGATCAGCCCGTAGGATCCTCGGCCCGCGTCGGCGGGACGAGCCGGCTGCCCGTACGTTCGCGCGTACGGGCAGCTTCTTGCCCGCCCCCCTCTTCAGGTGCCACTGTCTTCGCAAGTCGTTTATTCACAGACGAATACGTCGACCGACTCAATCCCAAGAACCACCGACGCGCCGCCCCCTCCCCGCCGGCGCCGCAGCCGACGCGACGCCACCACCCGCGCGCCGCCTCTTCAGGTGCGACGTCTCTTTAGGTGACACTGTCTTCGCAAGTGACAAATACGTCAGCCGACTCAATCCCAAGAACCACCGACGCGCCGCCCCCTCCCCGCCGGCGACGGGGCCGACGCGACGCCA
>RFGL01000159.1 GCA_003697015.1 Acidobacteriota bacterium
GGCTCGGCCGCCGACCTGGCGGTGAGCCTCGCCGCCGAGCCCGAGGCGGCCGCCGCCCCGCCGGCGGCGCCGGCCGTCGCCACCACCACCGACGCCGCCGCCGAGCGCGCCCTGGCCCACGCCCTCGACGTGGCGTCGCGGCTCGAGCGCCGCCTCAAGGTACAGATCCTCGGCCGCGACGACGTCATCGAGCTGGTGCTGGTGGCGCTGCTCTCCGACGGCCACGTGCTGCTCGAGGACTACCCGGGGTCGGGCAAGACCACCCTGGCCAAGAGCCTCGGCCTGTCGATCGTCGACGACCGCGAGGAGCGCGAACGCGGCGCCATCGTGCCCTTCCGCCGCATCCAGTTCACCCCCGACCTGCTGCCCTCGGACGTCACCGGGGTGTCGGTCTTCGACGCCGGCACCGGCCGCTTCCACTTCCGCCACGGGCCCCTCTTCGCCCACGTCGTGCTGGCGGACGAGATCAACCGCACCTCGCCCAAGGTGCAGGCGGCGATGCTCGAGGCGATGGCCGAGAAGCAGGTGACGGTCGACAACGTCACCTACCCCCTCGACGAGCTCTTCTTCGTCATCGCCACCCAGAATCCCCTGGACCTCGCCGGCACCTATCCGTTGCCGGCGCCGCAGCTCGATCGCTTCCTGTTCAAGATCCGCATGGAGCACATCGACCGCCAATCCGAGCTCGAAGTGCTCGACACCTACCGCGAACGCCGCGACCTCGAGCGCCACGACCTGGCCCGGGTCAGCCGCGACGAGGTGCTGGCGGCGCGGCGGGCGATCGAGCGCGGCGTGGCGATCGCTGCCGAGGTCAAGACCTGCCTGGTCGACGTCTCCCGTGCCCTGCGGGCCGACGAACGGGTGCTGCAGGGCAACTCCACCCGCAGCCTGGTGCTGATGCTGCCGGCGCTGCAAGCCTTGGCGGCCGTGCGCGGCCGCGACCACGTGTCGAGCGACGACGTCGAGACCCTGGCGCCGCGGGTCCTCGGCCACCGGGTCGAGCTGGCGCCGGGGATCAGCAACTTCGACGAGGTGCTGGCGGAAGCGATGGCCAAGCCCCTCGAAACCCTGGCCCGATCGACCCTGCGGAGGCGTTGAGGTGCGGCGTCCGGCGGCGTTGCTCCTGCTGCTCCCCCTGCTCCTGCCGGCCCTCGTCGCCGGCCAGGGCATCGACTTCGCGTGGGAGATGGACGCCTCCGACGTGCCGGAGGGCTACGGCGACGAGGTCGCCGCCTACCACGCCCTGCAGCTGATCTCCCTCAACCGTCCGATCCGCGCCCGCGAGCTGGCGCAGGAGATCCTGAGCCAAGACCCGGACTCCTACGCCGCCCACTTCGTCCTCGGCACGGTGCTGCACCAGAGCGAGGGCAACCTGCCGCGGGCGCTCTACCACCTGAAGCGGAGCCGCGAGCTCTTCGAGGCGCGCTACGGCGAGCAGCCGGGACGGGGCACTCCGTGGCGCTGGCACGCCCTGGTGGTCGGCGAGCTGGCGGTGGTGGCCGGCAGCATGGGACGGCACGAAGAGAAGCTGCGCTACCTGGCGCTCCACGACGAGCTCTACAGCCCGCCGTGGCCGGCCGATCGCGGCTGGCCCTTGATGCGCCTGCGGCGTTACGACGAGGCGCGGCGGGCCGCATTCGAGGGCCTGTTGACCAACGACCCCAACCAGCAGGCGACGGCCTACACCGCGATGTGCGCCATCGAGGCGGAGCAGCAGCGGCGCGAGGCGGCCTACCAGGCCTGCGCCAAGGCGGCGGAGCACGCCCGCGAGCTCGGGCCGCAGGGCCCGACCACCTTCACCAACGCCGCCGAAGCGGCCCTCGGCATGCTGCGGCTGGACGAGGCCGAGCGGCTGATCCTCGAGGGCAGCGAGCATTTCTGGTACGGCACCGTCTCCAATCCGTGGATGGACCTGATGCTGCTCTACCTCGGCGAGGGTCGTTTCCCCGAAGCCCTCGAGGCGATGCGCGACATGTTCGTCTGGCGCAACCGGCAGCCGCCCTTCGTCGGCGTCCAGAACCGCTCCGAGATCGACATGGCGGCGGTCACCTTCCTGCTCGCCGCCGGCCGGCTGGAGAAGGCCGCTCAGCTGACCGCCCGCATCCTCGACCGGCCCGACCGCACCGGCTTCACCAGCTCGGAGGAGGAGCAGATGGTGGCGGCGGCGGCGGTGCTCGACAGCCTGGCCAACCGCCAGCTCGCCACCTACCGCCGTGAGGAGGCGTCGTGGCTGCCCTTCTGGCAGGCCGTCGCCGCCCGTCTCGACGCCGGTCGCCGGCGCTGGCGCGCTTTCCTTTCCGCCCGCCGGGCGGCGGCCCAGATGGCCCAGGAACGCATGCTGACCGCCACCGTCCGTCCCTACCTGGCGGGCTCGGTGGAGCTGCCGGAGTGGCTCGAGCCCGAGCTGGTGGAGATCCTCGGTCCGGGGTTGATGCAGGAAGTGGTCAAACGCGCCCGGCGGCTGGAGAGCTTGCCCCAGGCGGGGGGCTACCTCGACGTCTTCGAGGCCGAGATCGCCCTTCACCAGGGGCGCTACCGGGCGGCGATCGACCTCGCCGAGCTGGCCGACCAGAACCTGCCGTCGGCGGAGCTGCTGCTGCGCGCCCGGGTGGCGGGGATCGGCGCCCGGGCGGCCCTGGCGCTCGGCGCCCAGGGCCGCGCCCTGAGCTTCCTCGACCGCGCCCTGCAGCTCGATCCGGCGATCGTCCGCCGCTTCGAGCTCGCCCTGCCGGCGCGCTTCGAGGCCGGGCCGGAGGCCCTGGCGCAGTCCGCCCTGCGCCTGCTGCGCCGGTCGCCGCGCTTCACCCGCGGCGACGGCGCCTACGCCGTGCGGGTGGCGGCCACCGGCAACGACCGCGCCCAGGCCTGGCTGCTCGGGCCGCAGGGCTCGGTGCTGGCCCAGGCCCAGGTGCGGGCGCGGGCCGGAGAGAACGCCGCCGACCTCGCCCGGCGGCTGGCGGCGGAGCTGCACGCCCAGGCCTTCGCGCCGCGGGTGGACCTCACCCAGGCGGACATCCGCTCGCTCGACGGGGCGCCGACCGCGGCCGGCGGGCGCAACGCCGAGCGCCTGCGGATGGTGCTCGACGATCTGATCGACAACTGATCAACCGGCCGTCGCGGCGCGCGACCGCGCCGTCAGGGCCCGTCCCAGCGCCTCGGTCAGCCCCACCGCCGCGTCGACGGCCTGGGGGTTGCACGGCATTTCCTGCAGCAGGAAGACTTCGAAACGGCGCAGCCCCCGGGTGAAAGTTCGGGCGGCGGCAGGATCGTCCCCGACCGCGGCCAACAGCCGCTCGTTCGCATGTTCGATGCTCATTCCCATCTCCTGAACGGTCGCCTCCCCGTCCTCCCCTCGGTGCGCCGCCGGTGACGTGGGGCGCAACGCCGCCGGCCGTGCGACGACGGCCACCGGAAATCTCAGCGTCGAAATCTGTAGACATAGGGCCGGCGGCGGCGCAAACGTTACCGGTGCCGGCGCGCTAGCATTCCCCACCATGACCATGCCCTCGACCGTCCCCGCCCTCCGCGTCCGCCGGCTCAACCGCGCCCCCGTCGAGCCGGCGGCGGAGTACGTCCTCTACTGGATGACCGCCAGCCGGCGCACGCGCTGGAACTTCGCCCTCGAGCGCGCCGCCGACTACGCGCGGGCGCTGGCCAGGCCGCTGGTGGTCTTCGAGGCGCTGCGCGCGGACTACCGCTGGGCGAGCGACCGGCTGCACCGCTTCGTCATCGAGGGCATGGCGGACAACGCCCGCCGGCTGAGCCGCACGCCGGCGGCCTATTTCCCCTACGTCGAGCCCCGGCCGGGCCACGGCAAGGGCCTGCTCGCCGCCCTCGGTCGGCGCGCGGCGGTGGTGGTGAGCGACGACTTTCCGTCCTTCTTCCTGCCCCGCATGCTGGGCGCAGCGGCCGAGGAGTTGGCGGTGCGCCTCGAAGCGGTCGACTCGAACGGCCTCCTGCCCGTCGCCGCTGCCGACCGGATCTTCAAACGCGCCGTCGACTTCCGGCGTTTCCTCCAGCGCACCCTGCCCGGGCACCTCGGCAGCCTGCCGCGGCGCAATCCCCTGCTGCGCGCCCGCCTGCCCCGCCTCGACCGCCTGCCGCCGGCGATCGTCCGTCGCTGGCGGCCGGCCCGCCTCGACCTCCTGCTCGCCGGCGGCCTGGCGCGCCTGCCGATCGATCACCGGGTTCCGCCGGTGGCCTACGCCGGCGGCGCGGTGGCGGCGGAGGCGCAGCTGCGGCGCTTCCTCGACCGGCGCCTGCCGCGCTACGCCGGCGAACGCAATGCGCTGCGCCGGCGAGCGACCAGCGGGCTCTCGCCCTACCTTCACTTCGGCCACCTCTCGAGCCACCAGATCTTCCACCGGCTGGCGGCGCGGGAGAACTGGGATCCGGGGGCCGCCGGCGGCGGCGCCCGCGGCGCCAGGTCGGGCTGGTGGGGCATGTCGGCGAGCGCCGAGAGCTTTCTCGACCAGCTCGTCACCTGGCGCGAGCTGGGGTACAACATGAGCGCCAGGGACGACGGCTGCGAGCGCTACGAATCCCTCCCCCCCTGGGCCCGCGCCACCCTCGAGGCGCACCTCGCCGACCGCCGCCCCTACCTCTACGAGCTGGAGGATTTCGAGCGCGCCGCCACCCACGACGAGCTGTGGAATGCCGCCCAGCGCGAGCTGCTGCGCGACGGCCGCATCCACAACTACCTGCGCATGCTGTGGGGCAAGAAGATCCTCCATTGGACCGCCACCCCAGAGGACGCCCTGGCGGTGATGATCGAGCTCAACAACAAGTACGCCGTCGACGGCCGCAACCCCAATTCCGCCAGCGGCATCTTCTGGTGCCTGGGGCGTTACGACCGCGCCTGGGGGCCCGAGCGGCCGGTCTTCGGCAAGGTGCGCTACATGAGCTCGAAGAACGCCCGCCGCAAGTTGGACGTCGCGTCCTACCTGGCGGCCTACGGCACCTGAGACGCCTCGAAAGGCCAGAAGGCCGGGATCAAGAGCGTCGCCAGCAGCCAGGTGACCAGGGTGATCGGCAGACCGACGCGGGCGTAGTCGGTGAACCTGTAGCCGCCGGGGCCATAGACCAGGGTGTTGGTCTGGTAGCCGATCGGCGACAGAAAGCTGGCCGAGGCGGCGAAGGCGACGCAGACCGCGAAGGGGCGCGGATCGGCCTCCAGGGTATGCCCGATCGACAGGGCGATCGGGGTGAGCAGAGCGGCGGTGGCGCTGTTCGACATCATCTCGGTCATCAGCACGGTGAGCAGGAAGAGCGCCGCCAGCACCGCCACCGGACCGTGCGGGCCGACCAGATCGATCAGCCGTTCGGCGATCAGGGTGGCGCCGCCGGTCTTCTCCAGCGCCTTGCCGAGCGAGAGGGTGCCGGCGATCAGCATGATGATGCGCCAGTCGATCGCGGCGTAGGCCTCCTGGATGGTCAGACAGCGGGTGACGATCATCGCCACCGCCCCGAGCACCGCCGCCACCATGATCGGCATCACGTTCAGCGCCGCGACGACGATCACCGTCAGGAAGATCAGCACCGCCGCGGTCATCTTGCGCTTGCGGTAGCGCGGCGTCGGCAGATCCTCCATGATCAGCAGGAAGTCGGGACTCTCCTTCAGGCTCTGCAGGCGATCGCGCCGTCCCTGGATCAACAGGGTGTCGCCGACGTGGAGCACGACCCGGCCGAGCTTCTCGCGGATCTGCCCGCCGTGGCGGCGGATGGCGAGCACCGTGGCCTGGAAGCGCTTGCGGAAGTCCGCCTCGACCAGGGTCTTGCCCACCAGGCTCGAGCGCGGCGAGATCACCCCTTCAGCCAGGCCGACGTCGGCCGACTTGAGATCCTGATCGCCGAGCTTGACCTCGGGGTGGATGTCGAGCCCCTCGATCTCCCGCGTGCGCAGGATGTTCTCGATGTTGCCCTTGACGATCAGCACGTCCCCCGCAGCGAGCTTGATGTCGAGCAGGATCGAGCTCAGGCGGTGGCCGGCGCGGCGGATGTCGAGCACCTCGACGTCCTGCGCGGTGCTCAGATTCGACTGCTTGAGGGTCTTGCCGATCAGCCGCGAATTGGGTCGCACCACCAGCTCGGTCAGGTAGTCGCGCAATCGGTAGTCGTCGGTCAAGGCGTCCTCGGTGCGCCGGGCGGGCAGCAGCTTGCGGCCGAGTACCAGCAGATAGACCACGCCGAAGGCCAACAGCAAAATCCCCAGGCGGCTGAACTCGAACATGCGGAAGGGAGCGTAGCCGTGCTCCTCGAGAATCGAGCCGACGATGATGTTGGTCGAGGTGCCGATGTAGGTGCACAGCCCTCCCAGGATGCCGGCGAAGGACATCGGCATCAGCAGCTTCGACGGGCTGATGTGACGATCCTTGGCCAGACCGACCACCATCGGGATGAACATGGCGACGGCGGCGGTGTTGTTGATGAAGGCCGACAGCACCCCGACGGTAAGCAGCACCACCGTCATCTGGCCGATCTCGCCCGAACCGCCCAACCGCGACAAGCGCGAGCCGAGGCGCACCACCGCCCCGGTCTTGATCAGGCCGGCGGAGAGCACCAGCACCGCCGCCACCGTGATCGGCGCCGGATTGCTGAACCCCGCCACCCCCTCCTGCGCCGTCAGCACCCCGGTCGCCACCAGCGCCGCCAGGATCAGGATCGCCGTCAGGTCGACGGCGATCACCTCGGTGGTGAACAACACCAAGGCCGCGGCGAGAATGATGAAGACGATGACCAGGTCCATGGCTTGCCCCGCTGGAGGCTACGGTACGGCGCCTAGCCGCGCACCGCTGCAGCGACCGCGTCGCCCACTTCGCCGGTGCTCAGCCCGCCCCCCAGGTCGGGGGTGGTGCGGTCGGCGCGCATCGCCGCGGCGACCGCCGCCTCGATCGCCGCCGCGGCGTCGCCATGGCCGAGGAAGTCGAGCATCAGCGCCGCCGACAGGATGGCGCCCATCGGGTTGGCGCGGCCGGTGCCGGCGTACTTCGGGGCCGAGCCGTGCACCGGCTCGAACATCGAAACCCGGCCGGGGTGGAGATTGGCCGACGCCGCCAGCCCCAAGCCCCCCTGGATCGCCGCCCCGAGGTCGGTGAGGATGTCGCCGAACATGTTGTTGGTGACGACGACGTCGAAACGCTCCGGCGACTTCACCAGCTGCATCGCCAGGGCGTCGACGTAGAGATGCTGGGTCTCGATCTCCGGGTACTCGGCGGCGACCTCGGCGAAACAGCGCTGCCACAGGTCGTGGGCATGGCGCATGACGTTCGACTTGTCGCACATGCACACCCGCCGGCGACGGTGGGAGCGGGCGTAGTCGAAGGCGGCGCGGACGATGCGCTCCACCCCCTTGCGGGTGTGGATCTCCTCCTGCACCGCGATCTCGTCGGCGGTGCCCTTCTTGAACACGCCGCCGGCGCCGACGTAAGCCCCTTCGGTATTTTCGCGGAATACCACCAGGTCGACGTCGTCCAGCCCCTTGCCTTTGAGCGGGCAGTGGCGTTCGTCGAAGAGCTTGATCGGCCGCAGGTTGATGTAGAGATCGAGGCCGAAGCGGATGCCGAGCAGGATGTCGGCGGCGTGTTTCATGTCCGGCACCCGCGGATCGCCGTAGGCGCCGATGAAGATCGCAGCGTAGCGCCGGCGGAAGTCGTCGAGCGCTCCTTCCGGCAAGCTCTCGCCGGTTTCGAGGTAGCGGTCGGCATCCCACGGCAGCTCGTCGAGCACCAACTCGAGGCCGAAAGTCTCGGCGGCGGCCGCCAGCACCTTCATCGCCTCGCGGGTGACGTCCTTGCCGATGCCGTCGCCCGGCAGGACGGCGATGCGCTGGGGGGACATGTGGCGCGGGTCCGTCATGGGCGCGCGATCCTAGCACAGGCTCACGCCCCCTCCGTCGCCGGCACGCCGCGTCGCGCCAGGCGCTGGTGGGGGAGCTTGCCGAGCTCGAAGCGGAAGGGGATCTCGGGGCACAGCCAGGCGGAATGTGGCGTCAGCCAGTGCTCCTCCGGTACCGCCGGTGCCAGCGACGCCACCAGAGCGGCGGCGTCCACCCGCGCCTTGAGCGGCCACGCCGGCACCGGCGGATGGGCGGTAGTGACCGCCTGCACGCCGGCGGCGCGTTGAACGTAGCCGCGCGGCCGCTGGCGGAAGTGGGCGACGGTCTCCTCCCAGCTGCCGAGCTTCGGCCCCGGGCCGACGACCGGCGACTTGAGCTCGGCCTCGATTTGGACGGCGCCGCGACGGCGGATGCTCCAGCGCCAGCGGCCGGCGGGTTTGCCCGCCGACGGCGGCGGCAGCACCAGCCACGCCGCCCGCGCCGGCTGGCGGCCGACCAGCCGCACCGCCGGCAGCACCCAGAACGGCACCCAGCTGCGCAGGAAGAGCACCGACGGCACGTCGTCCTGGTCGAGCACGTAGAGCCGCAGATTGGCCTGCGGATAGGACAGCTTGAGGCGCGGCAGACTGGTCAGGTGAAGCCCGTCGAGACGGAAGATCAGGAGCGAAACGAAGACCCAGTCCTCGCCGCCGCAGGAGTGGACCTCAGGGCGCAGGGGCGGCGCCACCGCCGGCGCTGCGTCGCGGGGCAGCGCCCAGTTGAGATAGAGACAGTCCCGAGCCAGGGTCCGGAGGTGCATCGGCGACGATTCTACAGGCGCTCCGAAGCTCCGGGGGAGAGGCCGATCCTCTGATACAGTCCGCGCCGAAATCTCGCCCGACAGGAGGATTCATGTCCACGTCAAAGGTCAACCCGAAGCTCCGCCTCCCCTCGATCGCCCTCGCCGCGCTTCTCGCCTGCGTGCTGCTCGCCGCGGGCTGCGCGCAGCCGGAAGCCGAGGCTCCGGCCGGCGAGACGACGCCGGCCGCCGGCCTCGACCTGCCGCCCGGCGCCGACGACGCCGCCGCCACCATCGACGAAGCCTACCTGCGCCAGGCGATCGCCTACCTCGCCTCCGACGAGCTCGAGGGCCGCGCTCCGGGCACCGCCGGCGACGTCGCCGCGCGGCGCTACGTCGCCGAGCAGCTGGCCGCCGCCGGGGTCGAGCCCGGCGGCCCGGACGGCGGTTGGGAGCAGCCCTTCCCGATCGTCTCCTTGACCGCCGAGGTGCCCGAGACCTGGGCCTTCCAGCACGACGGCGAGCGCCTCGAGCTGCGCTGGTGGGACGACTTCATCGCCGCCAGCGGCGTGCAGCGCGAGAAGGCGTCGATCGACGGCGCCGAGCTGGTCTTCGTCGGCTACGGCATCGAGGCGCCGGAGTACGGTTGGGACGACTACAAGGGCGCCGACCTCAACGGCAAGGTGCTGGTGATGCTCAACAACGACCCCGACTGGGACGACGAGCTCTTCGCCGGCACCCGCCGCCTCTACTACGGCCGCTGGACCTACAAATACGAGAGCGCCGCCCGCCAGGGGGCGGTAGGGGCGATCATCATCCACACCGACGAGTCGGCGGGCTATGGCTGGAACGTCGTCCAGTCGTCGTGGAGCGGGCCCCAATTCGAGCTGCCGGCGGGGGACGAGCCGCGTCTGGAGATCCCGGCCTGGGCCACCTACGAGGCGACCGAACGCCTGTGGCAGCTCGCCGGCCGCGACCTGGCGGCCGACCTCGAGGCGGCCAAGACCACCGACTTCAAGCCCATCCCCCTCGGCGTACGCACCTCCCTCGCCCTCGACGTCGAGGTCAACCGCGACGTCGAGACCGCCAACGTCCTGGGGCTGATCCGCGGCGGCGACAGCGAGCTCGCCGACGAGGTGGTGGTCTACACCGCCCACCACGACCACCTCGGCCGCGGCAAGCCCGACGCCAGCGGCGACGACATCTACAACGGCGCCCTCGACAATGCCTCCGGCGTCGCCCAGGTGCTGGCCATCGCCCGCGCCTTCAAGGCCCTCGAGCAGCCGCCGCGGCGCTCCGTGCTCTTCCTCCTGGTGGCGGCCGAGGAGCAGGGGCTCCTGGGCTCCAAGTACTACGCCGCCCACCCCACCTTCCCGCCGGGCAAAATCGCCGCCAACGTCAACTTCGACGCCGGCGGCATCTGGGGCCGCACCGCCGACCTGGTCTACATCGGCTACGGCAAGTCCTCCCTCGACGCGGTGGTCGAGGCGGCGGCGGCCAAGCAAGGCCGTCACGTCGTCGGCGACCAATTCCCCGACAAGGGCTTCTTCTACCGCTCCGACCAGTTCAGCCTGGCCAAGATCGGCGTGCCGGCGATCTACCTCGACGGCGGCACCGAGCTCATCGGCCAGCCGCCGGGCAAAGCGCGCGAGATGATCGAGGAGTGGACCCGGACCCACTACCACCAGCCGAGCGACGAGCTCACCGACGACTGGAACTTCGACGGCCTCATCGCCGACGCCCAGATCGGCTTCTACTGCGGCCTCGCCATCGCCAACGCCGAGCAGATGCCGGCCTGGAACCCCGGCGACGAATTCGAAGCCGCCCGCCTGGAAGCCATCGCCGCCGCCGGAGGATAAGGACGGAGCGCGGACCATGGGCGACCGAGCGCTCTACCGGAGGCTACGGGAGGAGGATTCGGGGCTCGCCGGCGAGCTCGACGCGATCATCGAGGTGGCGCGCGAGATCTGGGGCGATGGGCCGCGGCTCTACGCCTTCACCGAGCACGGCGAGCCCCACATCCGCCAGGTGGAAGCCAACCTCGATCACCTGGCAGAACCCCTGGCGCCTGCCGGCGCGCCGCTGTCGCCGCAGGAGATCTTCGTCCTGCTGGCGGCCTGTCATCTGCACGACGCCGGCATGCAGCTCGACGTCGAAAACGCCCGCCTAGAGCACGCCCAGCACGTCTACGACCTGATCCTCAACGATTTCGCGACCACGCCGGTGCCTCGCGAGCGATCCACCTCCCGATCCGCGATCCGAACGCCCGCGAGGCCATCGCCCAGGTCGCCCGAGCCCACTGGGTCCAGTACGCCCTCGCTCTCGCGGGCGAAGACTTCATCGCCGGCAACGAGAAAGGGCGCTTGCGTCTCCTCGGCTTGCTCCTGGCGATGGCCGACCTGCTCGACGTATCGCCGGTGCGGGCCCGCTACTACCGCACGCCGCACCGCCTCTACCGCCTCGATGCGCTCGGCGAGCTGCATCAGAAGATGCACTTGGCCGTCAAGGGCTTCGAGATCCGGCCGCGGCGGCAAGTACCCTCGGAGCTCCGGCTGGTGCTGACATGGCGGCGGGCGGATGAGCAGGTTCGGGGGCTCTCCGATTGGCTCCTGCACTGGCTCACCAGCCAGTGGCGGCTCCTGGCGGAGCCCCTGAAGGAGGATTCCAGCGGCGCCATCCGCTGGGCGGAGCCCTGGGCCGAGGTCGTCTTCGCGCCCGCCCGAGGCCCGCAGGAGACCTTATCCGACGAGGCCATGCTGGTGCTCGCGGCGGAGCGCCGCGAGCAGCGGCGGATCGACCGCGATGAGCTGGCGGAGAGGTTTCTCCAGGTGCTGGACGGCGGCGGGCGGATCCTCTTCCGCATCGATTCCGATCCCAAGCTCGATGGCCAGAAAATGGCTGACTGGTGCGAGTGCCAGGCGCGCAGGCGGCGCGCCCCGCGCACCGCACGCCTCGATCGCGGGCCGGCCGAGGCCAAGGAGACGGCGACCCTGGTGGCGATCCTCAGCGAGCAGCTCGGCGTCCACCTGCCGGCCATGGATGAGGAGGAGGCCCTGGCCGAGCTGCGCCGCGTCATCGTCGAGAAGGCGACCGCCGGCTTCGTCGTCCTGATCGCCGCCGACCCCTACGACGAGGCTCTCTTCGAGCCGATCCTCGGCGCCCTCTTCGCCGCCCCGCCGGCGGCGGGGCGGCCCGAGATCTGCGTCCTGCTCACGCCTCAGGGCGCAGGCCCGTCGGAGATCGCCGACGGCGAGGTCTATCGCCTGCCGGCCGGGCCCCTGGGGGCGGAGGACGTGCGACGTCACCTGCAGCAGAGCTGGGGCTATGATCCGCGCGGGAGCACGGCGGTGCTCGAGAGGGTCGAAGCAGCGCAGCTGCTCGAGCGGCCCGGCGTGTTGTATGATTACCTGGCGACGCATTGTACGAGCTGGAAGACCGATGAACCGTGATCCGCAAGCCGCGCCCACGGCGGAGCTCTATATCGACGCGCTCGGCGGCGGCGACGTGCACCGCCGGGCGCTTCTCGCCTGCGCCGCGCCGCTCCGTCTCGACGACGAGACCGCCTGCGCCGCGGTCGAGCTGGTGGCGGGGACCAACGGCACCAGCGCCGCCCTGGTACGGCGGATCAAGGATCTGGGCTGCGTCGGGCGGCAGTGGGACGGCACCTGGTACCTGGCGGACGAGGTCCGCGGTTACCTGGTCGAGCGCCTGCGGCAAGAGGTCTCACCCGAGGTGCACGATCGACTGCGGTCGCTCCTCGCCGAGCGCGCGCGCCGGCAGCTCGGGACAGCGGAGAGCGACGGCCAGCTCGGCCGCTGGCGGGCACGGGCTGCCCGTATCGAGGCGGCCTACCAGACCAGCCTGATCGGCGAGCGCGGCGCCGAGGGGGCGCGGGCCTTCGTCGACGCCTGGCGGCGGGAGGCGCCGCCGGGGAGGGCGGCGACCGCCGAGGCCGTCGATCACCTGGCGCCGGAGATCGAGCGTCACGCCGGCGGACTGGCGGTCGAGATCGCCTTCTTCCAGGGCATTGCCGCCTACCGCCGGGGCTCGAAGAACGTCGCACGCCAGAAATTCGAGGCGGTGTGGCGCCAGGGGAAAGCGGGCGAGATCTACGCCATCGCCGCTCACCTCTACGGTCGCCTGACCCGCGACCGGAAGAAGGCCGAGAAGGCCTATCGAGATAGCATCGCGTGGTACGCCGACCCCTTCCACCAGGCCCAGGTCTACCACTCCCTCGGACAGCTCCTGGCCGAGGACCGCCGGCGCTGGAACGAAGCCGAGAACGCACTCCGAAAGAGCCTCGAGCTACTCACCAGACCCGCGGACCAGGCCCAGGTCTACCACTCCCTCGGACTGCTCCTGGCCAAGGACCAAGGGCGCTGGAACGAAGCCGAGGACGCACTCCGAAAGAGCCTCGAGCTACTCACCAGACCCGCGGACCAGGCCCAGGTCTACCACTCCCTCGGACTGCTCCTGGCCAAGAACCGCCGGCGCTGGAACGAAGCCGAGGACGCACTCCGAAAGAGCCTCGAGCTACTCACCAGACCCGCGGACCAGGCCCAGGTACTGGCCTCCTGGGCCAACGCCATCCTCAAGCTGAAGCTCGAGGCGCAGTACCCCCAGGCCGAAGAGCACGCCCGGCGCAGCCTCGAGCTCGGCGGCGAGAGTCTCAAGCAGCGCAGCATCTCCCACAAGATCCTGGCCGAGCTCTACGAGCGCCAGGGACGGATCACGGAGGCGATCCGCTCCCTGGAGGCGCAGCTCGACGCCGATCGGAAGATGCGCCGCTGGCGCGACGTGCAGCGCGTCGAGGAGGCCCTCGCCCGCCTGCGGCGCGGCGCCTACCCCCCGCCCCGCGCCGAGGCGTCCTACGTCGCCGAGCCGGGGCGCCCCTACGACCCGGACGACGAGCTGCGGCGAAAGGTGGAGAAGCTGCGGCGGAAGTTTCGCGGCGAGGGTCGCGGGCCGCGGGGCGGCCGGGGCTGACGTGTCAGGACGCTTCCTGACACCCGGCGGGCCCCTGTCAGCAGCTTTGTCAGCGATCGATGAGATCGACGCAAGTCGTTTATTCTTAGCCACATAGATCATTTCGCGTAGCCTGGTATGGGGCTTGCGCTTGCGGTGGTCGAGCCGTAATCGATCGACCGACGCAAGGAGCCCCACCATGCGCACCAGCCGACCACCCGTAGCCCTGGCCCTGATGACCCTGGTGCTGGCCTTGATGGCCGCGCCGGCGGCTCGGGCCCAGCTCCACCCTTCGTCGGACCTCCTGGTCCCGTACTTCGAGGTCGACCTGGAAGGCAACGACCTCACCACCCTCTTCGCGGTCAGCAACAGCGCCGCCGAGAAGGTGCCGGTCACCGTCCGCGTTCACAGCAACTGGGGGATCACCCTGCTCAAGGTGCGGGTGACCCTGGAGCCGGATGAGGTGCTGAGCGTCAACCTGCGCGACTGGATCGTCAACGGGCGGCTGCCCGACCGCAACCTCAAGCGCGCCGAGCTCGACCACCTGCAAGCCGCCCTGAGCGGCGAGCGCTCCCCTCGCGACGAGCTCTTCTACTCCTCGGCGACGGTGATCGGCCGGGCGGTGGGGTACGTCACCATCCGGGTGCCCGCCGGCGGCGATCGTCCCCAGTCCCTGTGGGGCGACTACTTCGTCGTCCTGCCGAGCCAGGACTTCGCCCAGGGCGACGCCCTGGTCGACGTCAACCGCCAGAGCCGGTGCCTCGGCCTGTGCAATACCCACGGTCTGCGCTTCCTCGAGGGCGGCGCCTTCGACGGCGGCACCGAGCTGGTGGTGTGGACCGGCAAGGTGCTCGAGCCCTCCCCCGACCCGGGCCTGCCGCGCGGCGGCGAGGTGACGACGCGGGTCGAGTCCTACAACCAGCGCGGCCTGTCCTTGGGCACCCGCGCCGAGGGTCTGCCGCCCGCCGGCACCCTGACCGTACGCCAGCTGGGGCTCTCCAACCCCTTCGGCTGGGTGCGCATCAACACCGACGAGGAAGCCTTCATCGGCGTGCGCTTCACGGCGCTGAACCGCTTCAGCGTCAGCCTGCAGAGCACCTGCCTGACGGCCCAACGCGCCCCCGGGCCCGGCATCCTGGTCGAGAAGCGGACCAACGGCTTCGACGCCGACCTCGCCCCCGGGCCGCAACTGGCCCTGGGCGACGCCGTCACCTGGACCTACCAGGTGACCAACGTCGGCGATCTGCCCTTCGAGGACGTCCAGGTCACCGACGACGACCCGTCACTCACCGTCAGCTGCCCGCAATTCGACCTCGAGCCGGGCGAGTCGATGACCTGCACCGCCACCGGCTTCGTCCAGACCGCCTGCCAGTACAGGAACGTCGGCACCGCCCGCGGCTTCACGTCCGACGGCGTCGAGGTGGCGGATACCGACGCCAGCCACTTCTTCGGCAAGGAGGAGGCGTCCATCGAGCTCGAGAAAGCGACCAACGGCGCCGACGCCGACGTCGGCCCCGGGCCGGAGATCGAGGTCGGCAAGGCGATCACCTGGACCTACGTGGTCACCAACACCGGCCAGGTGGCGGTCGAAGGGGTGGCGGTCAGCGACGACGACCCGGCCCTCGAGCTGATCTGCGGCAAGACCGCCCTCGCCCCCGGCGAGTCGATGACCTGCACCGCCACCGGCAAGGCGGCGGCCGGACCCTACAAGAACGTCGGCACCGTCACCGCGCGCACCGCCGGCTGCGGCACCGAGGTGCGGGACGACGACCCCAGCCACTACCTGGGCAAGCAGCTGCCGCCGCCACCGCCGCCACCGCCACCGCCAC
>RFGL01000160.1 GCA_003697015.1 Acidobacteriota bacterium
CCGCCGCAAACCTGCGGCGGCGCGCTCCGTACACTATCCCAGTCCGCTGCAGGCAGCACCTCCGCGGTCGGGTGCTAGCATGCCGCGCCGAGGCCGATCGCCGATGACCACCACCGTGAACGACGCCGACGTCGACGCCCTGCTGGCCAAGCTCGGTCGCTTGGAAGAGGAGATCGCCGGCGTCATCGTCGGCCAGAAGGAGGCGGTGCGGCACCTGGTGCTGGCTCTGCTGGCCGGCGGCCACGTGCTGCTCGAGGGGGTTCCCGGCCTGGCCAAGACCCTGATGGTGCGCACCCTCGCCCAGGCCCTCGAGCTGTCCTTCAAGCGCATCCAGATGACCCCCGACCTGATGCCCTCCGACGTCGTCGGCACCGAGATCCTGGAACGCGGAGCGGACGCCCGCCGCCGCTTCCGCTTCCAGCGCGGGCCGATCTTCGCCAACCTGGTGCTCGCCGACGAGGTCAACCGCAGCCCGCCCAAGACCCAATCGGCGCTGCTCGAAGCGATGCAGGAACAGGCGGTGACCTACGGCGGCGAGACCTTTCCCTTGCCGCGGCCGTTCTTCGTCCTCGCCACCCAGAACCCGATCGAGCAGACCGGCACCTACCCCCTGCCCGAGGCGCAGCGCGACCGCTTTCTCCTCCACCTGCTGATCGACTACCCCAGCGCCGAGGAGGAGGAGGCGATGGCCGGCGCCACCACCGGCGATTGGCGGCCCGAGGTGACGGCGGTGCTCGACGGCGCCGAGCTCCTCGCCGCCCAGGCCCTGGTGCGTCAGGTGCACGTCTCCTCCGCCCTGGTGCGCTACGCGGTACGCCTGGTGCGCGCCAGCCGCCCCGCCGAGACCGCGATCGACGCGGTGCGGCGAGCGGTGGAGTGGGGGGCCGGGCCGCGGGCCGCCCAGGCCATGCTCCTCGCCGCCAAGGCGCGGGCGCTCATCGCCGGCCGCTTCGCCGTCGCCCTCGACGACCTGCGCGCCGTCGCCCTGCCGGTGCTGCGCCACCGCCTGGTGCTCAGCTTCCGCGGCCAGGCCGACGGCGTCCGGCCCGACGACGTCGCCGGCGCCCTGCTGGCGGAGGTGGCCGAGCCGCGCAGCCCGCTGGCGGATGCCTAGGAGATCGGCCGGTGCGCCGCAGCCGCTTCCTCGATCCCGCCGTCCTGGCGCGGGTGCGCGACCTGCGGCTGGTGGCGCGGGCGGTGGTGGAGGGCTTCCTGAGCGGCCTCCATCCCGACCTCCGTCCCGGCGCCGGCATCGACTTCAGCCAGTACCGCAGCTTCGAGCCCGGAGACGATCCGCGCCACCTCGACTGGCGGCTCTACGCCCGCAGCGACCGCTTCTACGTCCGCCAGGCGGAGGTGGAGCGCGACGTGGTGGTGCGCCTGCTGCTCGACGCCAGCCGTTCGATGGCCCACGGCGAGGGCCGCGGGAGCAAATTCGACTACGCCCGCCGGCTGATCGCCGCCCTCGCCTACCTGGCCGATCTCGGGGGCGATCACCTCGCCTTTCACGCCCTGGCCGGGGGCGCTGCGGTCGACCTGGCGCCGCGCGGCCGGCGCGGCGTCCTGCCCGAGCTCCTGGCGCGCCTCGAGGCCCTCGAGCCGGCCGGCACGTGGCCGGCGTGGAGCGAGCTGGCACCGCGTCTCGCCGCCGCCCGCAGCCGCCAGCTGGTGGTGGTGGTGAGCGACCTCTACCAGCAGGGGAGGGAATTGGAGACCGCCCTGGGGCGGCTGGCGGCGCGCGGTCACGGGGTGCTGGTGCTCCACCTGATGGCGCGCGACGAGCTCGATTTCACCTTCGACGGGGATCTGCTGTTCGAGGACCTGGAGACCGGCGACGCCGTCCGCGGCCACGCCGACGCCCTGCGGCCGGCCTACCGCCGGCGCCTCGAACGCTTCCTCGAAGGCTGGCGCCGGCGGCTGCTCGAGCGCCGGGTCGACTACCGGCTGATCCCCACCGACCAACCCCTCGACCACGCCCTGCGTGCGCTCCTCCTGCGCCGCCGGGCGTTGCGCTAGGCCGACCGGCTCGAGGGCGGCGGGGAGCGCGCGGAGATGGCCGCAGACAAGAGGCTCGCCCGAGGCCTGCCGGCCCGCGTCGCCGTTCCCGCGCCGCCGTCCTCCGGCGCCGCCGATCGGGGATGATGCGATGACCTGGCAGGCGGGATTCTGGTGGTGGGGGCTGGCCGCGCTGGCGGTGCCGATCGCCGTTCACCTGTGGAGCCGGGCGGCGGCGCGGCGGCTGCGGGTGGGGAGCGTGGCGCTCTTCGCTCCGGCGGCGAGTCGCCGCGCCCGCCGCCTGCGGCTCACCGACGCGCTGCTCCTCGCCCTGCGTTGCCTGCTGGTCGCCGCCGTCGTCCTCGCCCTCGCCGGCCCGCGGCTGCCGCCGGCGACGGCGGCGGAGTGGGGCCTGGTCGAGGCGCTGCTCGTCGCCCAGCGCCGCCAGCTCGAGGCCCTCGACCCGCAGCTCTACGCCCGCCTCGATGCGGTCGCCGCCGCCGGCCGCCTGCGCCTGCTGGCGCCGTCCTTGCCGCGTCTCGGGGCCGCGGACGGCGGCGGGGTGGCCGGCGACCTTCCGCCCGCCGACCTCTGGTCCCTGCTGCGCGAGGCCGAGGCGCGGCTGGCGCCGCGGCGGCTCGAGGTCTTCGCCAGCGATCGGCTGGCCGTTCTGGCCGGCGAGCGGCCGGCGCTGGCCGCGGCGGTCGACGTCCACCTGCTGCCCCTGCCGGGGACGGCGCGTTGGATCGCCCGCGCCGCCGCCGGCGAGGGGGGCGTGGCCCTGGCGGTGGCGACCTCGCGGGCCGGCGGCACCGCGGTCGAGCACCGGCGGTACGAGGGCGCGGGGGAGGCCGGCGGGGTGC
>RFGL01000161.1 GCA_003697015.1 Acidobacteriota bacterium
CGCCGGGCATGGCGCGAGATCGGCGGGGGCTCGTCGGCGTCTCATCGTCGGGTCGGAGGTCAGCGCAGGCGCTCCAGGGCTGCGCGGCTGAAGTCGGCCGGGCCGAGACCGCGGTCGAAGGCATAATCGCCGTAGAGGAGCTCGGTGCTCTTGCCGCTGACGTGGTTGGTCATCGACAGGCGATGGGGGCGCCAGAAGCCGCCGTCGTAGCGGCGGTAGTCGTCGAGGGTGAGGGTCTTGAGCAGCGCGCCTTTGCGGTCGTAGAACTCGACCTTGCGCACCTGGTAGACCTCGCGGTCGATCCACGCCCGCTGGCGGCTGTAGCCCGAATGCTGGTAGCGCGGCAGGCGTTCGACGACGTCGCAGCGGAGCTCGCCGCAGGGCTCCTCCCCCAGGTAGCGGTAGGTGAACTTGCCGAGCTCGGAGGCGGTGAAGTCCTCGAAGGCGAATTCGCTGCCGACGAAGGGGCCGGACTTGTTGACCGAGGAGATCCGTTTCACCCGTTTGAGCGCCGGCAGATAGAGCCACTGGTCGTCGGGCTCGAGGATCTTGGCGTGGGAGAGCAGACCGGTGCCGGCGACGTCGGGCGGGCTGTTGAAGACCACCAGGGAGACGTCGCCCGCGTCCTCGTCCGGCACCTCGAGGGTGCGGATGGTCAGACTCCGCCGCGCCTCCTTGCCGGCGCGGTTGCGCAGCACCATCTCGAGGCTCACCTCGCTGCTGCCGAAGCCGCGGTCGCTGCGCTCCGCGCGGGCGGCGACGGCGTACCCCTTCTCTTCGGGGGTCTCGGCGGCGAGCGGCGGGAGGAAGGCCGCGGCGGCGAGGACGGCGATCGCGAGGACGGCGGCGGCGGGTCGATCAGCTGCGGGCGAGGGCGGTTTCATGGCTCGCGATCTCCTTCTCGGTCGATTCGTCGGCGCGCCGGCCCCACAGCAGCAGGGCCGGCAGCAGGGTGAAGTCCGCCGCCAGCGCCAGCAGCAGGGCGATGGCGGTCAACAAGCCGAGCTCGAAATTGATGCGGAAGGTCGACAGCGCCAACGCCAGGAAGCCGGCGCTGAGGATCGCCGTGGTCGAGACGATGGCGCTGCCGACGGTGCGGAAGGCATGGCGCACGGCCGCCGGCCGCCCCAGGCCGCGCTCGCGCCGCGCCCGGGCGTACTTGGTCAGGAAGTGGACGGTGTCGTCGACCACGATGCCGAGGGCCGACACCGACACCATCGCCCCGGCCATGCCGACCCGGCCGGCGACCAGCGCCCAGAAGCCGAAGGTCATCAGGATCGGGATCGTATTGGGCACCAGGCTCAGCAGGCCGAGGCCGAGGCTGCGCAGGGCGAGCACCATGACGGCGGCGATCAGGATCACCGCCAGCACGTTGCCGCGCAGCATGCTGTCGACGTTGCGCTGGGAGATGCGGGCGAACATCACCCCCGGTCCGGAGGCTTCGGCGCGCATCGCCGGCGGCGCCTGGCGGGCGAGAACGTCCTTGGCGCGGTGCAGCAGGGCGCGGGTCTCGCGGGTGGTGACGTCGCCGTCGAGGGTGGCGGTCACCCGGGTGGCGGAGCGGTCGACCGCGACGCGGTCGGTGAGGTCGAGGCCGTAGGGCAGGGAGAGCTCGTAGAGCAGCAGGTACTGGGCCGCCGCCCGGCGCTCGTCGGGGATGCGGTCGTAGGCCTCGTCGTCGCCGTGCAGATTGCGGTTGAGGCGCTTGACGACGTCGGCGTAGCTGGCGACGTGGCGCACCTCGGGCTGGGCCCGCAGCCAGCCGGTGAAGGCTTCGAGAACCCGCAGGTAGGCCGGGTCGCTCACCCCGTCCACCTCCCCCGCCGGCAGCGACCACTCGACCAGGTAGAGGCCGGTCAGGTAGCGATCGGTGAGCTCGGCGTGGCGGCGGAATTCGACCCGGCGGTCGAAGTACTCGACCCACTGGTCGTTGAGCTCCAGGAGCGGCATGCAGCCGATCGCCGCCGCCGCCGTCGCCGCCGCCGCCGCCAGCACCCGGCGGTGGTGGCGGGCGATCCAGCCGCCGAAGCGGTCGAGGCGCTCGGGGAGGGCGCCGGCGCCGCGCGCCGGGGCGCGGATCGGCAGCAGGATCAGCAGCGCCGGCAGGAAGGTCAGGGAGAGGACCAGGGCGGCGGCGATCCCCAGGGCGACGATGGTCCCCAGGTCGTGGAAGGGCGGCGCGTCGGAGAATCTCAAGCTCAGAAAGCCGGCCATCGTCGACAGGCTGGTGACCACCACCGCGACGAAATTCAGCCGCACGCTCTCGACCACCGCCGCCGCCTTGCCGGCCCCCTCGCGCAGGGCGGCGAGCATCGAGGTCAGCAGGTGGACGGCGTCGGCGATGGCGAGGGTCATGACGATGGTCGGCGCGGTCACCGCCACCGGGTTGAGCAGGATTCCCAGACGTCCGGCGAGCCCGACGGCGGCGGTGGCCGACAGGGCGACCAGCGAGAGGGTGGCGACCGACGCCCAGAAGCTGCGGAGGGTGATCAGCATGAAGAGGATCAGCACCCCGAGCATCAGCGGCATCAGGGTCGCGGCATCCCGTCGCCCGGCCTCGCTGAAGGCGTTGTTGAGCATCGCCACGCCGGAGAGCGCCAGCTCCACCTCCGGGTACTCCGCCGCGATGCGACGGGCGAGGGCACGCGCCGCGGCCGCCGTCTCCGGCACCTCGGCGAGGCTCTCCTGGGGGAATTGGAAGACCGCATTGACCCCCGCCGCGCCGGCGTCGGGGGACAGCAGGAGGCCCGCCAGAGCCGGCTCGGCAAGGGCGATGCGGCGCTTCTCGGCGAGCTCGTCTCGGCCGAGGTCGCGGGCGCCGCGCACCAGGTCGGCGACCGTCAGCTCGTCGCCCTCGGCCGAGCTGTGCTGGAAGTTGGTCAGGGAGTCGACCCGCGAGGCATAGGGCAGCTGCCAGGCGGCCGCGGTCAGCTCCTCGATCGCCGCCAGCACCCGCGGGGTGAAGACCTCGCCCTCCTTCGGCATGACGACGAAGAGGACGTTGTCGCTCTTGGCGTAGGTCGCCTGCAAGGCCTCGAAGGCCAGGAGCTCCGGATTCTGCGGCCCGAAGTAGATGCGATAGTCGTTCGAGAAGCGCAGCTGCGGGATGCCCGTGGCCGCGGCCAGCACCGCCGCCAGCGCGGCGGCGATCACCCACCCCGGCCGGCGGATCACGCGCCCGGTCCAGGCGACGGCGAAGCGGTCGAGGGGCGTCAGGCGATCGCGGTCCATGGTCGACCCTCACCCCAACTCGATCAGGTCCTGGACCCGGACGAGGCCGGCGATGGTCGCCGGGTCGAGACGCCGGCCGGAGCGCGCTTCGAGAGCGCCGAGGAGCTCCATCCGGGTCAGGGAGTCGACGCCGAGATCCACCAGACGATCGCCGGCGCGCAGCTCCTCCGGCCGGCGGCGGATCAGGCGGGCGAGGGTGGCGAGCAGCCAGGAATCCGCCGCCTCGGACGGCGCCGGCGCCTTCGCCGGCGCCGGCGCGGGCTGCTCGCCGTTGCCGCGGCCGCCGGCGAGGACGGCGGCGCGCAGCAC
>RFGL01000162.1 GCA_003697015.1 Acidobacteriota bacterium
CCTCGCGGCGGCGACGCCGCCCCCGGTCGCCAGCGACCGGTCGGCGGCCGTCCCCAGAGCCGCGGCGCCTCCCCCGTCGGCCGGGGGGAGGCCGGGCGCCACAGATCGGCGCTCCAGCGCCGGTGGATGCGCCATTCGGCGCCGCTGGCGACGAGCGGCCGGCCGTCGGCTTCGAGGACCGCCAGCAAGCCGCCGGCACCGCGCGACGAGCGCAGCTCGACGACGATCCGGTTCTCCCCCGCCACCAGCCGGTCGGCCACCTCGTAGACGTCGACGCCGCCGTGCGGCCGGTAGGCGCCGGCGCCGATCCAGCCGTCGCCGAGCCACGCCGCGTACTCCTCGTCGGCGACGATCGCCAGCCTCGCCTGCCGCGGCGGCGCCGGCAGCCACAGCCGGGCGCTGGCGTAGAAGGCCACCGGCGGCGGCGACTTGGCCAGGGAGACCCCGGGCGCCCAGATCCAGCGCGCACCGCCGAGGTCGTGGCGGCGGGCGCGGAGGGTGGCGCGGCCCAGCTCGAGGCCCACCAGCACCAGCATCACCAGGGCCAGCAAGGCGGCGGCGACCGCCGGCCGGCGCGTCCACGTCGTCCCGCTCACCCCCCGACCCTAGCACCCCGCGGCCGGGGTCAGCCGCCGGCGAGCCGCGACCGCTGCCACCCACCGGCGAGCCGCCGGCGCGCCTGACGGAGAAATCGGCTACAATGCCCAACGCCGCAGGAGCGTGGTGCTTCTCGCGCCCGGAAGCCCTTTGCAGCCTAGGAGATCGACATCGATGAGCGTTACCCCAGCGCCGCCGGCAACCGCCTATGAAGTCAGAGCCTGGGACTTGAGCGACCTGCTGAGCGCGCCGGACGAGGAGGTGATCGCGCGCCGGCTCGAGGACCTGGCGGCGGACGTCGAGGCGTTCGCCGGTGCGCGCGGCGAGCTCCGTCCCGACATGGATCCGCAACGCTTCCTCGCCCTGCTCAAGCAGTACGAAGCCCTGGTCGAGAAGATGGACGTCCTCGACGGCTACGCCAGCCTGCGGTTCGCCTCCGACACCCAGTCGACCGCCGCCCTCTCCCTGCGCAATCGCCTGCAGCGGGTCTTGACCGGCCACGAGAACCGCATCCTCTTCTTCCGCCTGTGGTGGAAGGGGTTGGAGGACGAGCAGGCCGAACGCCTGCTGCCCGACGCCGAGCGCGAGCCCGATCTGCGCCACTACCTCCTCGACCTGCGGCGCACCCGGCCCTACACCCTCGACGAGCGCACCGAGCAGGTGATCAACCTCAAGGACATGAACGGTGCCTCGGCCATCCTCACCCTCTACTCGATGCTCACCAACCGGCTGACCTTCGAGCTCGAGCTCGAGGGCGAGACCCGCCTGCTCACCGACGGCGAGATCCGCAGCCTCTACTTCTCCCCCGATCCCGAGATCCGTCGCGCCAGCTACCTGGAATCCTTCCGGGTCTACGAGCAGGAGTCGAAGATCCTCGCTCAGATCTACGCCAACCGGGTACGCGATTGGTACACCGAGCACGTCGAGCTGCGCGGCTTCGCCTCGCCGATCGCGGTGCGCAACGTCGCCAACGACATCCCCGACCGGGCGGTCGAGGTGCTGCTCGAGGTGGTGAAGCAGAACGCTCCTCTCTTCCAGGACTACTTCCGCCTCAAGTCCCGCTTGCTCGGGCTCGACCGCCTGCGCCGCTTCGACGTCTACGCGCCGCTGGCCAGCTCCGACCGCAAGATCCCCTTCGCCGACGCCGTCGAGGCGGTGCTCGCCACCTTCCGCCGCTTCGACCCCCGCTTCGCCGAGCTCGCCGAACGGGTCTTCGCAAGAAACCACATCGACAGCGAGATCCGCCTGGGCAAGAAGGGCGGAGCCTTCTGCTCCACCATCCTGCCGCGGCTGACGCCCTGGGTGCTGATCAACTACAACCAGCGCGTGCGCGACGTCGCCACCCTCGCCCACGAGCTCGGCCACGCGGTGCACAGCATGCTCGCCAGCCACCACTCGGTGCTCACCCAGCATCCCAGCCTGCCGCTGGCCGAGACCGCCTCGGTCTTCGCCGAGATGCTGATGACCGACCGCCTGCTGGCCGACGAATCGGATCCGGTGGCGCGGCGCGAGCTGCTGGCGGCGGCGATCGACGACGTCTACGCCACCATCCTGCGCCAGACCTACTTCGTGCTCTTCGAGCTCGACGCCCACCGGGCGATCCTCGACGACGCCTCCGGCGAGGATCTGGAGCGGCTCTACCTGCAGAACCTGCGCCAGCAGTTCGGCGACGAGATGGAGATCGACCCCGCCTTCCGCTTCGAATGGGTGTCCATCCCCCACATCTTTCAGACGCCGTTTTATTGCTACTCCTACAGCTTCGGCCAGCTGCTCGTTCTCGCCCTCTACCGCCGCTACCAGCAGGAGGGAGAAGCCTTCAAGCCGCGCTATCTGCGGCTGCTCTCCCACGGCGGCGCGGCGCGGCCCGAGGAGCTGCTCGGCGAGATGGGCATCGACGTCACCGATCCGGCCTTCTGGCAGAGCGGCTTCGAGGTGGTGCGCGGCATGATCGACGAGCTGCGCTCGATCGGGACCTGAGGCGCGGCGCCTCGCCGGAGGTCGGATGGCCCGTCGCAAGCGCCAGCGGAGAGCGAAACGGCGCCCGCCCGGGGCGCGTCCGCCCGCGGCGCGTCCGCCCGCCGGCGAGGCGGCCGCGGCGCCGCGCTGGCGGCGGCTGGCGCCGCTGCTGGCGATCGTCCTCTGGCCGCTGGCGGTCGACGGCGCCTTCCTCGCCGGCAGCCTGGTGCGGGAGACGCCGATCAGCGCCTTCTTCTACGGCGACAGCATGCGCTTCGTCGAAGGGGCCCGGCGGCGGGTGCTCGACCTGCCGCCGCTCAACGAGGGCCTGCCCTTCCGCCCGCCCCTGACCGGCTGGCTGATCACCCCCTGGTGGTGGATCTTCGACGACGTCGGTCGGGTCTCGGTCGCCGCCAAGCTGTCGATGGCCTTGCTCTGCGGCGTGACCTACGCCCTCTTCTACCTGCTGGTGCGCCGGCGCCTGCCGGGGGCCTTCCTGATCGCCCTCCTCTTGCCCTTGAGCTTCGGCGAAATCGTCCTCGCTTCGGCGGTGAGCAGCGAGGTGCCCTACCGCCTCCTGTGGCTGCTGATCCTGCTCGCCGGCTGGCGCCGGCCGTGGATCGCCGGCGCCCTCCACGGCCTCGCCGCCCTCACCCGCGCCGAGCACCTGATCCTCGCCCTCGGACTCTTCGCCCTGGCGATGTTCGTCCCCGCCCGGCGCGGCTACGCCCTGCGCGCCGGCCTGGCGGCGGCGCTGGTGCTCCTGCCCCACACCCTCACCACCTCCCAGCGCCTGCGCGACTACAACCGCGCACACCGCGACGAGCTGGCCGCCCCCCTGCCGGCGGTGGTGCCGGTGGCGATCAACGGCCCGATCAACTTCGCCATGGCGCAGGAGGCGGAGGAGATCTTCTTCCGCTGGACCGTGCCGCCGCCGGCCGGCGAGAGCGTCAACCGCCTGGAGCCCACCGATCCCCTGCACTACGACTACCTGGTGCACGGCTACGGCCGCGGCCTGCGCCTGATCCGCCGGCAACCCGGCCGCTTCCTGCGCCGCGCCGCGGCCAAGGTGGCCTACGCTTCCGGCGGCCTCGCCTACGGTTGGACGTGGCGCGACCTGCCCAAGCGCGGCGAGTGGCTGCGCGCGCCGGTCGACGTGGCGCGGGGCGCCGGCGGCGCCTACCTCGCGCTCTGCCTCGGCCTCCTCGCCGCCGGCGCCTGGTCCCTGCGCCGGCAGCGGGCCCTGCTCGCCGTCGGCTTCGGCCTCCTGGCCTACCGCCTGGCGATCGACGCCCTCTTCTTCCCCTTCGTGCGCAGCGTGCTGATCGTCTCCCCCTTCGTCGTCGCCCTCCAGCTCGCCGCCCTGCACCCCCTGCTGAAGCGCGCCTACCGGCCGGTACTCGCCACCCTCCTCGCTCTCCTCGCCGCCTTCCACCTGAGCACCGCGGCGGGTGAGCGGCGCTACACCCTGACCGGCGAACGCGACGCCAGCGGCACCATCATCGACGACCGGCCGGTGACCATCCGCTACCTCGGCCGCGGCGCCCCGCACCGCGGCGCCCCCTGAGCGGCGCCGGCGATCGCCGGCGGTGGATTGCGCCGTCTCCGGTCTTGACAAAGAGGACCTCCGTGGTCCAGTATTGTTGAAGCCCTGTTGAGACTAAGTCTCAACAAGCTGCGGCCACCCGGCGGGCGGCGGCGGACTGCGTACGCTGACGGCCTGCAGGGCGGCATACGGCGAGGGCGGATTGAAGAAGCGGTGGCCCGAACGACTCTGGCCGAGAGTCGGGCCACCGCCAGGCGTTGAACCCGGGCGCCGGCGGGTGCCGGCGCCCACGTCCAAACGAGGTAGTATTGCATGCACGTCACAAGGTTGGCGAGGCGCGGCCGTGAATCGATCCGCTCGACCACGGCGGCGCGGGCGGCGCTGGCCGCCGTCCTCCTGTCCCTGCTCCTGACCGTTCCCGCCGCCACGGCGGACGACCCGCCGGCGGCGAAGCATGACGGCGCCCCGGCGCCGGCCGCCGCCGGCGCCGCTTCCACTCCGCCGGCGACCTACGCCGAAACCGTCACCGTCACCGCCACCCGTTCGCGGCAAGCCATCCGCGACACGCCGGGCCAGGTCGACGTCGTCGGCCGCGACGAGATCGAAGAGCTCGGTTACGCCAACGTGGCGGATCTGGTGCGCTACGTCCCCGGCGTCTACGTCGAGGGCGACCCGACCCGCCTCGGCACCAGCGGCTTCAACGTCCGCGGCATCGGCGGCAACCGCGTCCTCACCCAGATCGACGGCATTCCGATCGCCGAGCAGTTCGACTTCGGCCCCCTGAGCGTCACCCAGTACAGCCTCGACGTCGACGCCCTCGAGTCGGTCGAGATCATGCGCAGCGCCGGCTCGGCGCTCTACGGCAGCGACGCCCTCGGCGGCGTGGTAGCCCTCGAGACCCGCAGCCCGCGCAGCTACCTCGGCGATCGCTCGCAGGCCCTGGGCCTGCGGTTGGGCTACGACGATCGCGCCGGCGAGCACTCCGAGACCCTGGTCTATGCCCGCGGCACCGAGCGCTGGCAGGGCTCCCTCCTCGTCGCCCATCGCGACGGCGGCGCGCTCGGCAATCAGGGCACCATCGACAGCCGGGACCACACCCGAACCCTGCCGAATCCGATGGACCGGCGCCAGGACAACGCCCTCGCCAAGCTCAGCCGCAGCGCCGGCGGCGGCGCCCTCATCGAAGCGACCGCCGAGTATTTCCGCGGGCGCACGGATACCGAGGCGTTGAGCGCCCGCCGGCCCGGATCGCCGTTCGCTTCCGGCGTCCTCGACGCCGACGCATTCGACGTCCAGAACCGCCTCCGCCTGAGCGTCGAGCACAGCCTGGTCCTCGACCGCGCCGCCGCCGCCACCGTGCTGTGGCGGGCCTACTGGCAGGACGCCGACACCGAGCAGACCACGCGCGAGATCCGCACCCCGCCTCAGGGTCGATCCCTGCGCCATGGGCTGCTGGTCTTCGATCAGCGGACCGCCGGCGTCGAGCTCGAGGTGCGCGCCGCCCTCGGCAGCCGGGGCGACTCCCACCTCACCTACGGCCTGCTCTACCGCATCGACCGCTTCGATCAGCTGCGCGACCGCTCGGAGGCGGTGCTCGAGACCGGCGAAGCGGTCCCCACCACCCTCATCTTTCCGACCAAGTACTTCCCGCAGAGCGACGTCAGCGAGCTCGGCGCCTATCTCCAGGGCGAGCTGCTCTTCGCCGGCGGCCGCCTGCGGCTGATCCCCGGCGTGCGTTTCGACCGCTATGCGCTCGATGCCGAGGCCCGCGACCCGATCTTCCTCAGCGGCAATCCCGGCACCCCCGAGCCCGCCGACCTCGCCGACGCAGCGTTGTCGCCGCGGCTCGGCCTGGTGGTCGCGGCGAGCGATGCCATCTCCCTCTTCGCCAACTATGCGCGCGGCTTCCGCGCGCCGCCGATGAGCGCGGTGAACAACGGCTTCACCAATCCCGCCGGCGGCTACCGGACGCTGGCCAATTCCGAGCTGGAACCGGAAACCAGCGACAACTTCGAGCTCGGTCTGCGCGCCGCCTATCGCCGCGGCAGCTTCAGCATCACCGCCTTCGACAACGCCTACGACGGCTTCATCGACACCGTCTTCCTCGGCTTCAATCCCATCGATTTCCTGATCGAGTTCCAGCCGCGCAACGTCGAGGACGTCACCATCCGGGGCTTCGAGCTGGCGGGCGACCTCCACCTCGGACGAGCCTGGCGCCTGCGCGCGGCCTACGCCTTCGCCGAGGGTCGCGACCAGCTGCGGGACGAGCCGCTCGATTCCATCCAGCCGCCCAACCTCGTCGCCGGCTTCCGCTTTCAGCGGCCGGGCTGGCGGTGGGGGCTCGAGACCACCGTGCAGCTCACCGCGGCGAAGAAGGCCGAGGACCTGCCGCCGGGCTCGTCCCAATTCCGTACGCCGGGCTACGCCACCGTCGACGTAGCGGCCTGGTGGTCGCTGAGCGACCGCCTGACGCTCCAGCTCTCGGGGTGGAACCTCAGCGACGAAACCTACTGGCAGTGGTCCTACGCCCGCGGTCGGAGAGAGGGCGCGCCGGATCTCGATCGTTACACCAGCCCCGGGCGCAGCTTCGGCCTGCAAGCCCGCTACCGCTTCTGAGGAGGTGAGCTGATGCAGTACGCCCTACGACGGCTGAGGACGGCGCGCCTCCTGCTCTGCGCCGTGGTACTTTCGACCGCGATTCCGGGGGAAGCCGTGGAGCACAAGCACGAGACGAACGAGGCCGCCATCTCCTGGCCGCCGCTGCCGGAGGCGGTCGCCAGCTTCGGCGCGGCGATCGCGGGGGATTCGCTGTACGTCTACGGCGGGCACGTCGGCAAGACCCACGCCCACTCGATCGAGAACCTCTTCCACCGCTTCATCCGCCTGGATCTCACCGACCCGGCCGCCGGCTGGCAGGACCTCGGCGAGGTGCGGGGCTTGCAGGGTCTGCCGCTGGTCGCCGCCGGCGACCGGGTCTGCCGCATCGGCGGCCTCGAAGCCCACAACCACCGGGGCGACGAGGAGGATCTGTGGTCGGTCGCCGAGGTCTCCTGCTACGACGTCGCCCGCGGTACCTGGCAGGACCTGCCGCCGCTGCCGGCGCCGCGCTCGTCCCACGACGCGGTCTTTGCCGGCGGCAAGCTGATCGTCGCCGGCGGATGGCGGCTGCGCGGCGCCGGCGAAGATCCGGTCTGGCACCACACCACCGAGATCCTCGATCTCCAGGCCGCCGCCCCGGCCTGGAGATCCGTCCCCCAGCCGTTCGCTCGTCGCGCCCTGGCGGTGGCGGCGGCCGGCGGCAACGTGGTCGCCTTCGGTGGCCTGGGAGAGGACGGCACCAGCCGGCGCGTCGACGTCTTCGATCTCGACTCGGAGACCTGGAGCCGCGGGCCGGACCTGCCGGAGATGGACGAGCGCTTGAAGGGCTTCGGGCTCGCCGCCTTCGGCATCGGCGATCGCATCTACCTCTCGGGCAGCGACGGGGTGGTGCACGCCCTCCTCGGCGACCGCTGGCTGGAACGCCTCGCCGAGCTCGAGACGCCGCGATTCTTCCACCGCCTGCTGCCCTACCGCGACCGGCTGCTCTTCGTCGCCGGGGCCGCCGCCGGCGGTCACCTCGCCGGCATCGAGAGCATCGACCTCGACGATCTGACGGCGTCCGAGACGCCCCGCCGGCCCGCCCTGCCCGAGGCGGCAGGGAGCCGGGCCTGGCCGGGGTTCCGCGGCCTCGCCCAGGGGCGCACCGCCGCCGTCGATCTACCCCGCGAGTGGTCGGCCGACCGCAACGTAGCGTGGTGGATCGACGTCGAGGGATTCGGCCAGTCGTCGCCGGTGGCGTGGAACGACCGCGCCTTCGTCACCTCGGTCGCTGGGGAGCAGAAGGAGATCCTCCTGCTCAGCGCCTTCGACCTCGAAGACGGGACCCTCCTGTGGCGCCGCCGTTTCGCCGCTACCCAGCGCATCGCCAATCGCGACACCGCATCCCGCGCCGCTCCGACGCCGGCGGTCGACGAGGAACGGATCTACGCCTTCTGGGAAAGCGGCGATCTGGTGGCCCTCGATCACCGCGGGCGGACGATCTGGCAGCGATCCCTGACCGCGGACTACGGGCCGGCGCGAGGCAACCACGGCATCGCCAGCTCACCGGTGCTGGCCGGCGACGCCCTGATCGTCCAGGTGACCCACGACGGACCGTCCTACGTGATCGCCGTCGACCGTGCCAGCGGCGAGACCCGGTGGCGGGTCGAGCGGCCGGCGAAAGTCGCCTGGACGACGCCGGTGGTCGCCGCCGCCGGAGCGGAGGGCGAAACGGAAATCGTGATCAGCGTCCCCAACCGGGTCGAAGCGCTCGCCGCCGCCTCCGGTGAACGCCGGTGGCTCTTCTCCGGCGTGGAGAGAAACGCCGTCGCGTCGCCGCTGGTCGACGGCGAGGCGCTGATCATCCCGAGCTCGGCGGCGGGCCAGAATCTGGCGCTGCGGCGCGGCGCCCGCGGCGTGCTGGAGGAAGAGGACGTGCTGTGGCGGGCCGACGCCGTCGCCTCCGGCTTCGGCTCGCCGGTGGTCCAAGGCCCCTGCGTCCTGCTGGTCAACAAGGCCGGCACCGTCGCCTGCGTCGACCGGAGAAGCGGCGCCGTCCGCTGGCGGCACCGCCTCGGCGATGCCTGCTGGGCATCGCCGATCGCCAGCGACGGCCTGGTCTACTTCTTCACCAAGTCGGGTACGACGGTCGTCCTGCGGCCGCTGGCGAGCGGCCCGCAGGTGGTGGCGGAGAACGCCCTGCCGGTCGACGGCACGGTCTACGGCGTCGGCGCCGTCTCCGGCGCCTTCCTCGTCCGCACCGGCCGCGGTCTGATCCGCATCGGTTCCACCGGCGCCGTCACCGACGACGCCGCCGCCGGTCGCTAAGCCGCCGGTACGGTGCCAGGGTCTTCGCAAGCCCTTTGCGGCTACTGGGTTACGACCGCTCCGCCGGCGCGGTGAAGGCCTGGCGGTGACGCAGCAGCCAGGTGGCGCAGAGGCTGAAGAAGGCGGCGCCGGCGAGGGTGGCGAGGACGACGGTGCGGGGACCGCCGTGACGGAGGAGGGCGACGGCGAGGAGGGCGGTAGCGGCGAGGCGGGCGAGCTCGGAGAGGAGCAGCCAGGGCCGGCGCTCGAAGACCGCACCGACGCCGGCGGCGGTCCAGGCGATCCAGACGGCGATCGCCGCTTTCGCCCAGGTCGCCAGGGCGTCGCCGAGGAAGAGGAGCAGGACGGTGGCGGCGATCAGCGACGCGAAGTGGACGACGGCATAGGCCACCAGGCCGGGCGGTGCGACGGCGTCGTACTTGCCCGCCTCGCCGTGGGAGAGGGGGCTCACCGGCGGCCTTGCGCCCGGGCCCTCCGGCGCCCACTCGGGCTTCCAGGCCGGTGGCATGAGCCAGACCTTGAGCTTCTCACGCCAGCTCGGCGCCCGCCTGGCGAGACGCCACAGATCGGCGTAGTAGTGGACGTTGGCCCACAGCGGATTCCAGCTGCGCAGGGGCTTGGTGATGCCGTAGGTGGGCTCTTCCTCCTCGGCCTGGAAGCTGCCGAACATGCGGTCCCAGATGATGAAGACGCCGGCGTAGTTCTTGTCCAGGTACTTGTCGTTACAGCCGTGGTGTACCCGGTGGTGCGAGGGGGTGTTCAGGAACCACTCGAGAACGCCGAGCTTGCCGATGGTGCGGGTGTGGATCCAGAACTGGTAGAGGGTGTTGAAGCTCGAGCAGGTAAGGAACATCAGGGGGGGAAAGCCGAGCCAGGCCAGGGGCAGGTAGAAGATCCAGCTGAAGAGGGGCTGGAACGCCCCCTGGCGCAGGGCGACCGCCAGGTTGTACTCCTCGCTCTGGTGGTGGACGATGTGCGCCCCCCACGGCAGATTGGACTCGTGGCTGATGCGGTGGAACCAGTAGTACGCCAGGTCGACGCCGAGAAAACAGGCCACCCAGGCGGCGGCCGAGCCGTGGCCGATCTCCAGCAGGTGACGGTACTCGTAGAGCGCCACGTAGACGCCGAAGACGATCACCTTGGTGAACGCCCCGAGCACCTGCTGCAGGATGCCGCAGGAGAGATCGTTCAGGGCGTCGTTCAGGCGGTAGAGCTTCCTGTGCTGGCGGCGCGCCGCCAGGATCTCGATCCCGATCAGGAGGAAGAAGACCGGGATCGCCAGGGCGATGTAGTCCATGCCTTGCATCGCGCTCCTACGACGGTCCCCGGAGGATCTTACCCCGCCGCGGCGTCGTCGGCGACGGCGGGGGGCGCCTTGCCGCTCAGGCGATCGAGCCCGGCCTGCGCCTGGGCGTTGCTCGGCTCCAGCTCGAGGGCCTTCCGGTAGTGCTGCCGCGCCTCCTTGCGCCGTTTCATCTTCTCCAGCACCATCGCCAAGCCGACGCGGAACTTGGCGCTCCCCGGCGCCAGCTCCACCGCCCGCTCATAGCTCGTCGCCGCCTGCCGGCGCCAGGCCGGGTTCTTGGCCTGAGCGAGGCCGAGGGTGGCGAAGTACTCGGGCTTGGGATCGAGACGCACCGCCTCCTTCAGCAGGTCGATCGCCACCGACGGCTCGAGGGACGCCAGGCGCTCGACGCCGCGGCGGTAGTAGAGCTCGGCGAGCTTCACCTTCTCGCTGGCGCGCTGGTCCGGCGGCACCTCTTCGACCGGCGCCGCCAGGCCGAGCAGCTGGTTGTAGGCCACCCGCCGGCCGGGGTCGGCGAGGGTCAGATAGGCTTCGGTGACGCGCTCGAAGAGCACCTTCAGGATCTCGTCCCGCCCCTCCATGCCGAGGCGGGCGGCGTGGACCGGATGCACCAGCCGGGCGATGCGGCCGTAGGCTGCGTGGACCGCCTTCTCGTCCGCCCGCCGGCCGAGCTCCAGCAGATCGTAATGGGTCGCCTCCCCCAGGCTGCGCCACTTCTCGACGATGGTCAAGCGGTGCTCCGCCGGCGGCAGATCCACCGGCATCGACGCCAGGCTCTCTTCGATGGTCTCCCGGAAGTGCTCGAGGCCGCGGGCCGACAGCAGGCGCGTGGCCATCGACTCCACCGCCGCCTCCGCCTCCGAGCTGACCAGCCCCACCGCCCACAGCCGGGCCAGGCCGCGCAGGGCCAGATCGCGTTCCAGGCCGGTGGCCTTGAGCAGGCTGGCGATCGGCATCGGCTGCTCGAGGCACATCAGCACCTGGCCCATCTCCGGGTCGAGGCCGGGCAGCTGCTCGAGGGCCGGGCTCTGGGCGCTCGACTGGTAGGTGGCGCTGGCACCCCCCAGGCCTTCGAGCAGCTGCTCTTCGTCGCGGCCGCAGACCGCCAGCTCGAGCAGCAGATAGACCGTCGGCAGCGGCCCGACCAGCTCGACGGCGCCGCGCACCCTGCCCTCCCGCGCCCGCGCCTCGTCCGGCGCCAGGGCCTGCGCCAGCTCGATCATGCGCTGTTTGACCGCCGGACGATCGCCGGCGAAGGAGCCGTCCGCCGGCAGCAGGTCCGCCAGGCCGATGGCCCGCGGATCGGCGCGGTCGAGCATCAGCTCGCCGTCGCGCACGTAAAGCGCGGTGGTGGCGACGTCGATGACGCCGTTGCCGCGGCCCAGGTAGAGTGATCGAAGACGTCCCAATAGCGCCACAGACGAATCCCTCGCAGGTTGTACGACGCCGATCCGATCGCGCTCGACGGCGCGGCGTTGCGTCCGGAGCGAGAGATTATCGCACCTCGGCCCGCAGCTGCTCGTAGACCGAGGCGCCGAGGCGCTCGCCGAGCACCTGCTGCAGCTCCTCGCGGCTCGCCAGGGCGACGCCGCGGGCGCTGCCGAAGCGCCGCATCAGCAGCCGGCGGCGCTTGGGGCCGACGCCGCGCAGGGCGTCGAGGCGGCTCCGGAGCGTGCGCTTGTGACGCCGCCGGCGGTGGCGGCTGACGGCGAAGCGGTGCGCTTCGTCGCGGATCGCCTGCAGGGCCTGGAGCCCCGGGTCGTCGCGCGGCAGGCGCAGGGGCTCGGGGCGGGCGACCAGGTAGAGCTCCTCCTCGCGCTTGGCCAGGCCGACCAGCGGCGTCTCCTCCACCCCCAGCTCGCTCAACGCCTCGAGGGCGGCGTTGAGCTGACCGCGGCCGCCGTCGACCAGGATCAGATCGGGCATCGCCCCGACCTCGTCGAGCAGCCGGCGGTAGCGCCGCCCGACCGCCTGGCGCATGGCGGCGAAGTCGTCCGGCCCCTCGACGCCGCGGACGTTGAACGACCGGTAGTCGCTCTTGCGCATCCTTCCCCCCTCCCACACCACCAGGGAGGCGACCGTATCGCTGCCCTGGAAGGTCGAGACGTCGAAGCCCTCGATGCGCTGCGGCGGCTCGGCCAGCCCCAGGTGGCGGGCCAGGGCGCGGGCCGCCTCGCTGCCGCGCGCCAGCACCTTGCCGCTGCGGAAGCGGCGGCGGAAGGCGAGCTCGGCGTTGCGTGCGGCGAGGGCAACCCGTTCGGCCTTGGGACCGCGCGACGGCAAGCGCAGGTAGACCCGCTCGCCCTTCTTCTGCGACAGCCAATCGACCAGCGCCTCCTCGCCCTCGATCGGCACCGGCAGGTGGATCTCCTTGGGGATGAAGGTGGTGCGGTCGTAGATCTGCGGCAGCACGGCGGAGAGCAGGGCGCCGGCCGCGACGCCGCGCTGGCCCTCGAAGAAGAGCTCGCGGCGGTCGAGCACCTGGCCGCCGCGCATCACCAGCACCAGCACCGCCGCCTGATCGCCGGCGACGTGGACGCCGTAGACGTCGACGTCCTCGCCGTGAACCGACGACAGCTTGCGGCGCTGGCCGATCTCCTCGATCTCGCGGATCAGATCGCGCAGGCGCGCCGCTTCCTCGAACTCCAGCCGCCGGGAGGCGGCCTGCATCGCCCGCTTGAGCCGCCGCAGCAGCAGCTGGTTGCGGCCGGCGAGGAAGAGCCGCGCCTGGCCGACGGCGTCGGCGTAGGCCTCGTCGCTGGTCAGGCCGGCGACGCACGGCCCGAGGCAGCGCCGCATGTCGTGGTAGAGGCAGGGGCGCGGCAGACCGCCGTCGATCGGAATGCGGCAGACCCGCACCTGGAAGAGCTTCTGCACCAGCTTGATCGCCTTGCGCGCCAGGCCGGCGGGGAGGTAGGGCCCGAAGTAATCGGCGCCGTCGTTCTTGATCCGGCGGGTGAAGACGATGCGCGGGTAGGGCTCCCCGGTCAGCTTGAGGTAGGGATAGGTCTTGTCGTCCCGCAAGCGGATGTTGTAGCGCGGCCGCTTGTTCTTGATCCAGGCGTTCTCCAGCGACAGGGCCTCGGCTTCGGTATCTGTGACCACGAAGTCGAGCTCCCGCGCCTCCGCCAGCATCTGCGCCAGGCGCTCGTCCTGCGGCCCGCGCAGGTAGCTCGCGGCGCGCTTCTTGAGCGCCTTGGCCTTGCCGACGTAGAGCGGCTTGCGGCGGGCGTCGCGGAAGACGTAGATTCCCGGCCGGTCGGGGAGCTCCTCGCGGATGCGCTTCTCGACGTCGGGGTGGATCATGGCCGGCCTCAGTCTACGACAGCTGCGACGGCCGGCGGCGCCCCGCGGCGCTGGGGTGGGGTATGATCCGACCATGACCTTCGACCAGGTGATGGCAGAGCTCGAGGCCCGCGGCACGGCCCAGAACCGCAAGATCTACCGCCGCCACGGCGCCGGCGACGAGCTCTTCGGCGTCAGCTTCGCCGACCTGCGCAAGCTGGCCGGGAAGATCAAACGGGACCAGCAGCTGGCCGAGGCCCTGTGGGCCAGCGGCAACGCCGACGCCCGCTGTCTGGCGACGATGATCGCCGACCCGACGGCCTTCGGCTCGCGCCAGCTCGACGCCTGGGCGCGGGACCTCGACTACTACGTCGTCGCCGACCTCTTCTCCGCCCTGGTGGCCAAGACCCGCTTCGCGCGCCGGAAGGCCGAGCGCTGGACCGCGAGCCGCCGCGAGTACGTCGCCCAGGCCGGGTGGAACCTGGTCGCCCACCTGGCGATGGGGGACGAGCCGGACGACGGCTTCTTCCGCCGCCAGCTGGAGCGCATCGAGGCCGGCATCGACGGCGCCAAGAACCGGGTCAAACACGCGATGAACGGCGCCCTGATCGCCATCGGCGGCAGCCGGGCCGCCCTCGAGGGGGAGGCCATCGCCGCCGCCCGCCGCATCGGCAAGGTGGAGGTGGACCACGGCGAGACCGGCTGCAAGACCCCCGCCGCCATCCCCTACATCCGCAAGATGGCCGCCCGTCGCGAGCTCAAGGCCAGGCGCGCACGGGGATGATCGGATTCCGCCTCCCGACCCGCGTCCACGTCGCCCCCGGGGCGCGCCGGCGCCTGCCCGCGGTGCTCGACGCCCTGGGCTCAACGAGGGTGCTCCTGGTCTGCGATCCGGGGCTCGCCGCCACCCCGTGGCCGGAGGAGCTGCGGGGGCTGGCGGCCGACGCCGGGGTCGAGGTCGAGGTCTTCGACCGGCTGGAGCCCAATCCGCGCACCGAGACCGCCGAGGCCGCCGCCGACAAGATCCGCGACGGCCGCCTCGAGGCGGTGGTGGCGCTGGGGGGCGGCAGCGCCCTCGACGCCGCCAAGGCGGCGGCGATGCTGGCCACCAACGGCGGCCGCGCCCTCGACTACGTCGGCCGCAATCGCTTCCGCGCCGCGCCCCTGCCCTTCGTCGCCCTGCCCACCACCTGCGGCACCGGCTCGGAGGTGACCTGGGTATCGGTGCTGTCCGACCGCGAGGCGGGCACCAAGGTCAGCATCAAGGGCGACGGCATGTTCCCCGATCAGGCCCTGGTCGACGCCGACCTGCTGCGCACCCTGCCGCCTCCCCTGGTCGCCGCCACCGGCGCCGATGCCCTGACCCACGCCCTCGAGGCCACCACCTGCACCGCGGCCAACCCGATCTCCGACGCGGTCGCCGCCGAGGCCGTGCGCCTGCTCTTCGCCTTCCTACCGCGGGCGGCGGCGGACGTCGCCGGCGACGACGAGGCGCGGCGGGCGGTGATGCTCGCCTCCACCCTCGCCGGCATCGCCTTCGGCAACGCCGACGTCGCCGCCGTCCACTGCTTGTCGGAGTCTCTCGGCGGCCTCTACGACGTGCCCCACGGACTGACCAATGCCATCCTGCTGCCCGCCGCCATGCGCTACAACCGACCCCACGTCGACGCCCGGTTGGCGCAGCTGCTGGCGGTGGTGGTGCCGGCGGCGCCGGCGGCCGGCGACGTCGCCGCCCGCGCCGAGGCCTTCCTCGAGCGTCTCGAGGCGCTGCTGGCCGAGCTCGCGGTGCCCCCGTTCTCCCACCTCGGCATCCCGCGCCGCGACCACCGGCGGATCGCCGAGCTGGCGGCGGCCAACGGCTCCAACCCCTCCAACCCCCGGCCGATGCGCGCCGCCGACTACCGGCGGCTGCTCGACTCCCTGGCCTGAGCGCCGGCCGCTTACGGCAGGGTCTCGAGATAGGGCACCGGCTCCAGCTCCAGCAGCCGGCCGGCGATCTCCGCCGGATCGTCGGAGATGGCGATCAGGCGCGCATACTGGCGCTCGCCGGCGAGGCGCTTGAGCACCGGGTAGACCGGCTGGACCTCGGTCCAATAGCGCACCCCGTAGAAGATCATCGGGCTGACCAGCTCGAAGGTGCCGTAGTGGTTCTGGCAGGCGTCCATGAAGATCTCCTGCACCGTCCCGGCGCTGCCCGGGGCGTAGATCACGCCGCGGGTGGCGATCGCCAGCAAGCCGTCTTCACGCAGGGAATTGGCGAAGTACTTGGCGATGTGGCTGGCGAAGACATTGGTCGGCTCGTGACCGTAGAACCAGGTCGGGACGGCCAGGCTCAGGCCGCCGTGGGGAAAGCGGTCGCGGACCTCGAAGCCGCAGTCGAGGTAGCCGGCGGCACGGTAGGAGGGCTGGCGGGCGAGGACGGCGAGGGCGGCGTCGAGGGCCTCGTCCGGGTAGGGGGCGAGCCAGGCGCCGAGGTTGCCCGCCTCCATCGCCCCCGGGCCGCCGCCGGTGGCGACGTAGAGCCCGGCGCGGCTCAGAGCGCGGCCGATCTCCGCCACCGCCCGGTAGGGCTCGGTGCCGCGCTCCATGGCGTGGCCGCCCATGATCGCCGCCACCTCCTTGCCCGCCAGCCACTCGGCCAGGGCGTCGTCGATGGCATGGTCGTGCAGGCGCTGGGCCAGGGCCTCGAGGATCGAGGCGCCGCCGGTGCGCCGGTGGCGCTGGACGTGGCGGTAGATGAGGCTGTCGCGGGCGCCGGCGAAGCTGCCCGGACGGCCGCGCACGTAGCCCTCCATCAGCTCCTCCAGGTCGTAGAGCCGAGGGCGGAACGGGCGGTAGGGAAGATCGGGAATGCGCGGGAAGACCAGGCCGCCGCAGCCCACCACGTGAGCCTGCACCGCCGCCTCGAGGACGCAGCCCAGGAAGACGGCGCCGGCGCAGTCGGCGGCCATCAGGCGCGCCGAGTCGGCGGCGAGATCGAGGCCCTGGCAGACCACGCCGCGCAGATTGCCGGCCAGCCTGAGGTGCGCGTGGAGGGCTTCGCGGTCGTGGATCTCGATCATCGACGCGCCAGCATACCCGATCCCCGGCCTCCGCTATACTCCGGCCAGCCGAGCCCCGCCGTCCCCGTCGACCCGCGATGACCAGCCACCCGCCAACCGACCGCGCGCGTCTGCTGCGGCTCGCCGTCCTCGGCCTGCTCGCCGCCGCCGTCGCCTGGCTGGCCCTGGGCCACCTGCGGCTCACCCTCTTCGCCCCCTTCGCGCTGGACGAATTCGAGTACGCTCACGCCGGCTGGCGCATCGCCCGCGGCGACGTCATCTACCGCGACTTCTTCGAGGCCCACCATCCCCTCCTCATGCAGCTCGCCGCCCTGCTCTGGCTGGGGCTCGACGACCAGCCCGTCCACCTCGGCACCCTGCGCTTTCTGATGCTGCCGGTGCTCGCCCTGGCGATCGCTGCGGCCTGCGTCATCAACCGCCGCTTCTGCCGCGGCTGGAGCGCCGTCACCGCCGTCGTGCTGCTGATGATCCCGACCCTGTCGTCGATGGCCACCCAGCTGCGGCAGGACCCTCTGGCGGCGGCCCTCTTCCTCGCCGCGCTCGCCGTCCTCTACGGCCGCCGGCTGGCGCCGGCGGGCCGCGGCCTGCTCGCCGGCACGCTGCTGGTCGCGACCTTCTGGGGCACCCTCAAGGTGGTCTACTACGGCCTCGCCTTTCCCGCCGCCCTGCTCGCCGACCTGCAGGCCGGGCGCCGCGAGGAGCGGGGCGGCCTGCTCGGCTCGCCGGCCTTCTTCCTCCTCGGCACCGCCCTCGGGCTGGTGCCGATCGCCCTCTACCTGAGCGCTACCGGCACCTGGGACGATTGGTACCGCTGGTGCATCGCCTTCGCCTTTCGTCACCAGGAGCACTATCCGGGATTTCCCTGGCAGAGGAACTTCGGCCAGCTGGTGCGCCACTCCTTCTGGCTGCTGCCCGCCGCCGCCGTCGGCGTCGCCGCCACCGTCCGCCGGCTGGCGGGCCGGGCGGACGCCGGCCGCCACCCCGACCTGCTGCTCCTCGCCAGCCTGCCCGCGACCTTCGTCTCCTTCGCCTGGCAGACCGCCGCCTATCTCTACAGCCTGGTGCCCTTCACCCTGGTGCTCGGCATCTTCGCCGCCCGCGGCCTGGTGGCGGCCACCGACTGGTCCCTCGCCACCGCTCGAAGGCAGCGCGGCGGGGTCTTCGTCGCGGTCGCCCTGGCGCTGCTCTTCGCCGGCGAGCTGCGGCGCGCCGGCGACGGCCTGCGCCGGCTGCTGGTGCCCGACAACTCGCAGCAGATCCGCGTCCTCGGCCGACTCGGTGCGATGACCGATCCGGAGGACGCGGTCTTCCATCCCTTCGGCGGCCAGATCAGCCGGCCGGCGGTGCACTACTTCTACTTCCTCGAGCCCGCCACCAGGCTGCTGGAGGAAGAGCGCCTGCGCCGCGAGCTGGTGCCGGCGATGATCGAGCACCGGGTCACCGTCTACCTCCACGACCGGGATCTCTTCCCGCGCCTGGTGCCGGAGCTGCAGGCCTACCTGCTGGGCCATTTCCTGCCCTACGACGAGACCATCTGGGTGTGGGGGCGGCGCTACGCCGCCGGGCCGTCGGCCGCCGTCGAAGGCGACTTCGTCGCCCGGCGCGACGGCCGCCACTTCGTCTGGCCGCCGGCCGCCGCCGCCGACCTGCTGCTCGACGGCCGGCCGGCCGGCGGGCCGATCTTCGACCTCGCCGCCGGCCGCCACCGGGTCGCCTACGACGGGGGTCTGGGGGAGATCTTCATCCTCTGGCTGCCGCGCGACGGCCGGCCCTTCCCCCCGCGGCCGGAGCTCCTGTCGCGCTAGCGCGGCAAGGTGACGGTGAAAACGGCACCGCCGCCGGCGGCGCCGGCGTAGCGGATGTCGCCCCCCTGAGCGGTGACCAGCGCGCGCACCAGCACCAGGCCGAGGCCCAGGCCCTCCGGACCGCCCTGGCTCTCGCCGCGGGCGAACGGACGGAAGAGCTTGCGCTCGAGGGCGGGGGGGATGCCGGGGCCGCGGTCGGCGACGCGCAGAACGGCGGTCTCCGGCCGCGCTTCCACCGCCACCCGGATGGTGCGATCGGCGGCTTCGCGGGTGTACTTCTCGGCGTTGTCGAGCAGATTCTGCAGCACGTGGCCGAGAGCGTCGCGGTCGAAGCGGGCGGTCACCGGCTCGTCGGGCAGCTGCAGATCGATCGCGGCACCGGCCTCCTCCAGCGCCGGACGGTTGCGCGCCACGACCTCGCGCACCGCCGCTCCGAGATCGCCGGGCCGCGGATCGACGGTCAGCATGCGCCGCTCCAGACGGGTGAAGGAGAGCACGTTGGTCACCACCCGGCCGAGGCGCTCCGACTCCCCCGCCAGGCGGCTGGCGTACTGGCGTGCCCGGGACGGATCGCCCAGCCCCTCGGCCAGCATCTCGCTGTAGAGCCGCAAGCCGGCCAGAGGGGTGCGCAGCTCGTGCGCCGCCGAGGCGGCGAACTGGGCACGCTGCGCCGCCAGGCGCTCCGATTGGTACACCAGAGCGACCACCATCACCCCGGCGAGGGCGGCGGTCAGGGTGATGAAGAGCACGGTCTGGAGGAAACGCCGCCGGTCGACCGCCGCCTTCGAGGCCACCTCGTCGAGGGCCGACGACAGGTCGAGGGAGATGCCCCAGGCGGTGCCCTCCACCGGCACCACGATCTCCCCCGGCCGCTTCTCCCGCGCCGGATCGATGGGCAGGAAGCGGGCCGGGTAGTAGGCGTCCCGCAGGTAGTCGCCGATCGCCTGGCGGGAGATGGCGAACCCCTGGGTCCAGGTACCGTCCGGGGTGTCGACGCTGCGCAGGGCGACCAGGTTCGGCTCGCCGCCCACCGGCAGGGTGTACCAATCGAGGTCGCCGATGACGATCAGCACCTTCGGCTCCTCGCCGCCGGGGTGGCCGTTGCCGGCGTGCGCCGGTCGCGCCGGCCGCTGATCGCCGTTGCGGCTGCTCGCCCGCCGGTGACGGCGCCAGGCCGACGCCTCGAGCTCTTCCACGTAGAGCTGCAAGCTGCGCTCGCCGCGCTCGGCGTGGCCCTCGCCGACGGCGGCCGGCGTCGCGCCGGCCGGGCAGGCGGTCGAAGGATCGTAGCCGCGGATGCAGAAGGTGGCGACGTCGGCCAGTTGCTGGCGCAGGGTGGCGAAGGCCTCGCCGTCGTCCTCCCAGCCCAGGCCGCCGGCTCGGTCGCGGTGGCGCGGCAGGCTCAGCCGCCCCTGCTCGTCGACCTGGAAATAACTCAGCACGTAGGGATGGGAGGGCCCCTGCGCGAGGGGCGAGAGGGCGACGGTGGCGGTACCGGAAGCGCCGTGCGGATCGTGGTACACCGCCTCGTAGTGATAGAACGGGCGCCTCGCCTCCTGCTCCCGCAGCACCGCCAGGCGAGCGGAGAGGTGACTCGCCAGCTTGACCCCCATCTTGTAGGCCTTGGTGTAGACCCGGTCGACCTCGAGGGCGGCCTCGCGCTCCACCTGCCGGCCGCCGACGATCAGCCAGGTGCCGCTCGGCAAGGCGACGGCGACCACCGTCAACAGCGCCGCCAGGGTGGTTCGACCGGCGGTCAGTCGGAGGCTTCGGACCATGCGTAGCCCACTCCGGTGACGGTGACGATGATGCGCGGATTGGAGGGATCGCGCTCGATTTTCTGCCGCAGCTTGGCGATGGTCATGTCGACGGTGCGCGTCTGCAGGGTACCGAGGGTGCCCCAGACCTGCTCCAGCAGCTCGGCGCGGGTGACGCCGCGGTTGCGGTGACGGTAGAGCCAACGCAGCACCCCGACCTCGCGCGCCGTCAGGTGGATGCTCTCGCCGTTGCGGGTGGCGACGCAGCGCCCGAGGTCGAAGCGGCAACCGTCCTCCTCGATCACCTCCGGTTCCGCCGGCGCCGCCGCCACCCGCCGCGCCAGGGCATCGATGCGGGCCAGGAGCTCGCGCACCCCGAACGGCTTGGTGACGTAGTCGTCGGCGCCGGCGCGCAGGCCGGCGACCTTGTCGTCCTCGGCGCCGCGCGCGGTCAGCATCAGGATCGGCAGGCCGGGGCGGGCGGTGCGCAGGCGGCGGCAGACCTCGATGCCTCCCAGGCGGGGCAGCATCAGATCGAGCAGCACCAGGTCGAAGGACTCGGCGCGGCCCTTCTCCACCGCGCTCATGCCGTCGGCCACCGCTTCGACCTCGTGACCGGCGCCGGTCAAGAGGTCGACGATGCCGTCGCGCAACATCGGCTCGTCTTCGACCACCAGGATTCTCACGGCGCGCACCTCACCGCGCTCAGGGTAGCCTACACCCTCGATGGAGGGTGTAAAAGCGCTGTAAAACGGGCTTTCCCGTCGGCCTCCGGGACGATACGATCGGCTTTCATGCGCCATCGCATCATCTACCTGCTGCTGCTGCTGCTCAAGTGGCTCTGCCGCCTCTTCTATCGCTACGACTGGCATTGGGTAGGCGACGTGCCCCCCGACCCGTGGCGCGACTTCCGCCTGATCGCCATCCTCAACCACACCAGCCTGTTCGAATTCCTCCTCGCCGGCGGCGCTCCGCGCCGGCTGATCTGGCGCATCGCCCGCCACGGGGTGGTGCCGATCGCCGCCAAGACCATGCGCCGGCCGATCGTCGGCCGGCTGTGGCGGCTGGTGGCCGGCAACGTGCTGTCGATCAGCCGCGAGCGCGACGAGACCTGGCAGCAGGTGCTGGCGTCGATCGATCCCGAGTCGATGGTGGTGATCCTGCCCGAAGGGCGCATGAAGCGGGCCAACGGTCTCGACAAAGACGGCAAGGAGATGACCGTGCGCAGCGGCATCGTCGACATCCTGGAGGCGATCCAGGAGGGGGACATGCTGCTGGTCTACAGCGAGGGCCTGCACCACATCCAGGCTCCCGGGGAGCCCTTCCCGCGGCTCTTCAAGACCATCCGCGTGCGTCTCGAGGTGATCGACGTGCGGCGCTACCGCGAGCGTCTCCGGGCCGCGGCCCCGGGGCCGCGGGCCTACCGCCGGGCGGTGGTCGCCGACCTGACGCGGCGCCGCGATCTCTACTGCGATCCCGGCTTCGACGCCCGCGGCTGCCCGCCGGTGCGCCACGACGGCTCGAGAATCTCGCGGTAGTCGGCGGCCAGGGCCTGCACCTGGGCCAGCACCGCCCGGCGCCGCTGGCGCAGCTCCGCCATCGCCCGCTTGCCGCTGCGCAGCAGCAGGTAGGCCCTCACCTCGCGGCCGAAGTACTCCCGGCGCTGGTGGAAGCGCAGGGCGACGAAACCGCTGAGCGGCCCGACGAGGGCGGCGGCCAGGGCGACCCACGCCCCCCCCAGCCAGCCGCCGAGAACCGCCCACAGCAACCAGGTGAGGGGATAGAAGATCATCCCGGCGAGGATCTTGTACGTCGCCTCGACGTCGGCCGAGCGCCCCGGCCGCCGCGCCACCCGGTCGGCGGCGAAGTAGGGCGCGGCGTGGATCGCCGTGCCCAAGAGGGCCAAGGGCAGGCGCACCAGCATGAGCCCCAGGCTCTTGGCGACGAAGCGCCATACCCCGTGCAGCGGATAGCTCGCCGCCACCTGGGCGTCGCGCAGGCGGTAGAGCGCCAGCAACTCGTCGTAGGCCGCCACCGCCGCCGCCACCGCCGCCACCCGTTGCGGCGCCCGCCGCGCCAGCTCCCGGTAGGCGGCGATGAAGGCGCGGGCGAGCTCGAAACGGCGCTCCAGGCTGAGATCCGACGGCAGCTCCGCCTGCGGCCGGGCCCACAGCTCGACCGCCCGCTCGATCAGCCGCGCCTCGCGCCACGACGGGTAGTTCAGGGTCACCGACTTGAGCGCCTCACGCACCCGCTCGGTCAGCCGCTGCACCGCCTGGCGCGGCGCCGCCCGGTAGCCCTCGAGCTCCGACGCCGGGTCGATCGGCTCGCCGATCACCACCAGCACGCGGGAGCGGAAGCGGTTCTTCTCCTCGAAGGTCAAACCCACCGGCACCACGTGGAGCTCGCTGCCGGGAAAGCGCGCCGCCGCCTCCAGCACGATGCGGCTGATGCCGGTCTTGAGCGGCACCAGGGCCGGCTCGCTGTGGCTCGTACCCTCGGGGAAGATGGCGATCGCACCGCCCGCCGCCAACACCTCGTGACAACGGCTGAAGGTCTCTTCGTTGCGCCGCGGATCGACCCCGGGATCCTGCCGCCGGTAGACCGGGATCGCCGCCGCCAGCTCGAGGAAAGGACGCAGGATCGCGATCTGCCACAGGGTGCTCTTGCCGAGGAAGCGCGGCGCCCGGGGCAGGGTGGCGAGGAGCACGGCGCCGTCGACCAGGGCGTTGGTGTGGTTGGCGGCGAAGACCACGCCGCCGCTGCGCGGCACGCGCTCGCGGCCCACCACCTCCACCCGGCGGAAGAAGACCCAGACCAGGAACTTGGCCAGCGGCACCACCAGCCGCGGCCGGGCATAGGCCTGGCGGCCGACGGTCGGAGCCGAGCTGGCGGGGGTGGCGCGGGTCATCGGTGCGGTTCTACCACACCGCCGACCTACTCCCCGGCGACGACGAAGACGCGCCCCGACTTGGCGCCGTTGACCGCGCTCCAGGCGGAGGTCAGCAACAGGTCGATCCGGCCGTCGCCGTCGACGTCCCCCAGACCGGTGGCGTCGAAGCCGAAGGTGTCGCCCATCACCCGGCAGGTGATGGCGCGCAGCAGGGAGCCGTCGCCGCCCGAGACCAGGTAGACCTTGCCGCCGGCGGGCGCGGCGCCGGCGTGCTGCCAGGCGCCGATCACCAGGTCGTCGTGGCCGTCGCGGTCGACGTCGCCGGCATCGGCCACCCCGATGCCGAAGCCGTCGCCGGCGGCTTCGCCGGTCATGGCGAGCAGGCGCCGGCCGTCGGCCCCCGAGTGGACGACGATGCGGCCGGTGGTCGGCCCCTTGGCGCCGTGCGACCAATCCGAGGCGTAGACGTCGGGGACGCCGTCGCCGTCGACGTCGCCGACCAGGGAGAGGAACATGCCGCCGAGCTCGGCGCCGGCGTCGTCCGAGCCGATGACGAAGCGCGGCGTCGCCACCGGTCCGTCGTAGACGTAGACCCGGCCGCGGTCGCCGGCGCCGGCGTCGGGGGCGCCGAGGGCGAAGAGGGCGGTGCCGTCCGCCGCCCGGCCGGCCACCGCCGCGCCCAGGCGATCCCCGGCCTCTTCGCCGCGCCACTCGTAGAGCACCGCGCCGTCGGCCCCCGAGTAGAGCGCCGCCCGGCCGGCGTCCTCCCCCGCCGCGTCGTTCTGCGGCGCCCCGACCAGGAGATCGCCGCGGCCGTCGCCGTCGACGTCGCCGACGCCGACCACGTCGCGGCCGAAGCTCTCCCCCGCCTGCGCCGCCTCGAGGGTCAGGATCGGCGCGCCGTCGCGACCGCGGTAGACGTAGATCCGATCCGCCCCCGGGGCGCTGGCGACGACGTCCGGCCCGCCGTCGCCGTCGACGTCGCCGGCGGCTTCGACGGCGAGCCCGAGGCGATCGCCGGGCGCGCCCGACGCGCTCCACAAGAGCGTGCCGCCCGCGCCCGAGTAGACGTAGATTCGGCCCGCCTGCGCCCCCCCCAGATCCTTGCTCGGTGCCGAGGTGGCGACGTCGGCCACGCCGTCGCCGTCGACGTCGCCGGCGTTGCGCGCCACCCAGCCGAACTCGTCCCCCGGAGCCTCGCCGCGCCATTCGTGGATCACCCGCACCGGCTCGACGAAGGGGTGGAGGAAGTCCTCCGGCTTCATCAGCAGGTCGGCGAAGCGCGGATCCTGCCGCAGGCCGGCGAGATCGGCGTCGAGGGTGATCTGGCTGAGGTCGTAGCGACCGCTGCGCTTGAGCTGCCGGAGCAGCTCGAAGGCGCGGTCGGCGTCGCCGCGCTGGGCGTGGACGACGGCGCTGCCGTAGACCGCGGGATAGCGTTCGGGATCGGCGGCGAGGGCCCGCTGGTAGGCGGCGAGGGCGCCGTCGAGGTCGCCGCGCAGGCGGCGGATCTGGCCGAGGAAGCTCCACGCCCGGGCGTCCTCCGGCGCCGCCGAGACGATCCGCTCGAGCAGCTCGTTGGCCCCCTCGAGGTCGCGGGCGCGGTAGCGGGCGATGGCGTCGGCCAGGGTCGGACCGGCAACCGGGGCGGCGC
>RFGL01000163.1 GCA_003697015.1 Acidobacteriota bacterium
CGGTACACGCCATCTCCGGCTCCTCCGGCGGCATCGGTTTCGCCGAGATCCGCTTCCCCGGCGATTCGGACTTCGTCACCATCCGCTTCAAGCGCGGCACGGTGCGCCTGCGCACCCTGGCGCGCAATCTCGGCGGCGAGCCCTTCGGCGTGCGCTCCCAGGTCCAGTTCCGGCCGACGACGGTGCGCTTCGGCCTGGTCGGCACCGCCACCTCCCCCACCACCTACGAGACCGACGCCGACGGCTTCATCGAGTTTCCCGACGTCCTGGTCGGCGACTACGAGCTCTTCGTCTTCAACTCCTTCCACGGCGAGCAGCGCCTCCAGGGCCAGCTGGTCGAGGCCGGCGACGTCGACGAGCACGAGGTGATCTTCGAGCCCACCGGCGCCATCCGCGGCATCGTCCTCGATCACGACGGGGCGACGCCGGTGGCCGGGGTGGAGCTCTTCCTGCGCCACGGCAACTTCTCCACCTTCAGCGTCTTCAGCGACGCCGAAGGCCGCTTCGCCTTCGAGCTGGTGCCGGCGGGTTCCTTCGCCATCGAGGCCTTCTACCACGGGGTGGTCTTCCGCCAGGCCAAGGTGCGCGGCAGCCTGGCGCGCCTCGGCCAGGTGATCGAGGGCATCGAGATCGTCCTGCCGCAGCAGGGCTCGGTCTTCGGCTGGGTCGAGGACGCCGACGGCGGCCGGGTGCCCGGGGCGGTGGTCACCCTGAGCGAGAATGCCTTCCCCCATCGCCGGCTGGAGATCAACGCCGATCAGCAGGGCAATTTCGCCTTCGACAACATCTTCGCCGGCACCGTCTCGGTGCGCGCCCAGGCCCCCTCCCTCGGCGGCCTCGGCGGCCGCACCACCGCCACCATCGACTTCGAGGGCCAGGAAGCGCCGGCGGTGATCACCCTGGAGGAGGTCGGCGAGGTGGCCGGCCGGGTGCTGTCGCCGGTCGACGGCCGGCCGGTGGCGTCGGCGGAGGTGAAGCTGAGTCGCGTCGGCCTGGTGGAGACCACCAACAGCGACGCCGAGGGGCGCTTCCGCTTCCGCCTGCTGCCCCTGGGCACCTACCGGGTGGTGGCCTTCGATCCGGCGAGCGGCCGTTTCGGCCAGAGCGAGCTGGTGCGGCTGGAGTTCAACCGCCAGGTGCAGACGGCGGACGTGGTGCTGCAGGCGCGGGGGACGGTTCAGGGCCATCTGCGCGAATCGTTGTCCTTCCTGCCGATGCCCGGCGCCACCATCACCCTGTCGAGCCACAACCCCTTCTTCCGCCTGCGCACTTACAGCAGCACCGACCGCGACGGCTTCTTCACCTTCGGCGGCATCCCGGAGGGGGGGTTCAGCCTCTCCACCCGCGAGCCCATGGGCCGCCGCACGGCGGCGACGACGGGCGAGATCGTGATGGAGGACCAGGTGGTGACGGCGGACCTGGTGCTCGAGCGGCTGGGCAGCGTGCGCGGCTCGGTGTTCAATCCGCCGGGTACCGGCGCCGGGCTCTTCTCGCCGGTCAACGTGCGCGCCGTCGGCGCGCGGGGCTTTCTGCTCGGCGGCGGCTTCGACAATCCCTTCGACTTCGGCGGCGTGCTGAAGAACGAGCCGCTGACGATCTTCGCCGAGGAGGTCGGCGGCAAGCATCGGGCGGTGGGCAGCGGCCGGCTGGTGGAGGAGGGCGGCGAGGTGGTCATCGACCTCGAGATGGTGGCCATCGGCGCGGTGCGGGTGCGGGTCTTCGACAGCTTCGGCAATCCCAAGAGCGGCGCCAACGTCAGCCTCAGCCTCCGGGGTCCCTTGGGGTTCGACGGGCGCAGCGCCAGCACCGGCGCGGACCACGAAGTGGTCTTCACCGGGGTCCACGCCGGCAGCGTGTCGGCGGTGGCGACCGATCCCGTCACCGGCCTGCGGGGCTGGGGCTCCGGCACCCTGAGCGTCGAGGGCCAGGAGCTGGTGGTCGACGTCAGCCTCGAGGCCACCGGCTTCGTCCGCGGCCGGGCGCTCCTCGCCGACGGGGTGACGCCGGCGGCCGGCGCCCTGGTCGTCCTCAGCCAATCGGGTGCCTTCCGCTTCGCCACCGCCGCGGCCGACGGCAGCTTCGCCTTCGACACGGTGCGCCTGACGGACTACGAGCTCGACGTCCAGCAGGCGGACGGCCCGGGCCAGTTCAACGCCAGCGGCCGGATCCTCGCCAACGGCCAGGTGGACGACCTCGGCGTCGTCGTCCTCGACGACGAGGAACCGCAGGTGGTGGCGATCACCCCGCCGCCGGGCAGCCGCGACCTGCCCCTCTCCCTGCGGCCGTCGATCACCTTCAGCGAGCCGATCGACGCCGCCCGCCTGCGCCCGGATCGGAGCGTCGTGCTGCGCTCCCTCGGCGATCTGCGGGTGCAGGGCAGCGACTACCTGCTGAGCGCGGACGGCACGGTGCTGACGGTGGCGCCGCGCCAGCCCCTGGCCAGCGACACCGGCTACGAGTTGCTCGTCACCCGCGAGGTGCGCGACCGCGCCGGCCGCACCCTGCAGGAGGCGATGCGCGCCACCTACTTCACCGCCGACGTGGTGCCGCCGGCGGTGATCGACGTGCAGCCCGCCCCCGGCGCCTCCCAGGTGCCGGTGGACAGCCAGATCTTCCTCAAGTTCTCCGAGCCGGTACAGGAGCTGTCCCTCTCCGGCCCGGCGCTCCAGCTCACCGACGTAGGCCGCGGCGCCGGCGTCACCACCACCTTCCAGCTGCGCCCCAACGAGCGCGAGGTGATCCTCAACCCGATCGCCGCCCTGGAGCCGGAGAGCCACTACCGCATCACCGTCCAGGGGGTGCTCGACCGGGTCGGCAATGCCATGGCCGAGCCCGTGGTCGCCGACTTCTTCACCGTCGACGTCACGCCGCCGGAGATCGCCTGGCTGGCGCCCGCCGCCGGCGCCGTCTTCCGCTCCGGGGATGCCCTGGAGCTGGTGGTCGAGGTGCGCGACAACCAGCAGCTGGCGCGGGTCGAGTACCGGGTCGGCGAGCGCCTGCTCACCGCCACCGAGCCGCCGTGGAGCGTCACCCTGCCGGCGCCGCCGGTCGCCGTCGCCACCCCCTTCGAGCTGCAGGCCACGGTCTTCGACGCCGGCGGCAACGAGGCCACGGCCAGCCGGCCGATCACGGTCGAGCCGCGGCCCAACGAGGTGCCGCCCCGGGTCGAGGTCCGCTGCCTGGAGGAGGGGGATCGGGTGCTGCGCGCGACCACCATCGAGCTCCCCTTCGTGCTCACCGACGACGAGGCCCTGCTGAGCTATGCCTTCCTCGTCGACGGCGTCGAGGTCGACGGCGCCACCCTGCTCAACACGCCGCGGGTGGAAGGCGTCTTCCGCTGGACGCCGCCGGTGACCACGGTGCCGGGGGACCGCTTCCTGCTGCGGGTGGAGGCGCGCGATCACGCCGGCAACGTCGGCGCCTACGAGGCCACGGTCGAAGCGCCGACCGGGCTGGTGCTGCGCCGCGATCAACCCCTCGATCCGCACGCCGGGGCGGACCTGGTGCTCGACGCCGGCACCTACACCGTGGCCGCGCCCCTCGAGCTCGCCGCCCTCACCCTGCTGCCCGGCGCCAAGGTGGTGCTCGCCGACGGCGCCGGCGACCGCATGCAGCTCACCGTCGCCGGCACCCTGCGGGTGCAGTGCGACGCCAGCATCGACGTCACCGGCCGCGGCTTCCCCGGCGGCGATGCGGTCACCCATCCCGAGGGCTTTGCGCCGCCGGGCTTCGCCGGCTCGCGCTACGATGCCGGCGGCAGCCACGGCGGCCCGGGGGTGGCGTGGCGCAATCCCGATACCGCCGGCGAGGTCTACGGCAGCGTCTACTGGCCGCAGCAGGCCGGCAGCGGCGGCCCGCTCACCTTCATGGGAGACGGCTTGCCGGGGGGCGGGGTGCTCGAGCTGCGGGCGCAGGAGGTGGTGGTGAGCGGCACTGTCGCCGCGCTGGGCGCTAGGGATTTTTGCAACTTCGGTAACAACTCCTCAAGGCCCAGTGGCGCCGGCGGCAGCATTCTGCTCGTCGCCGGCGTGGTGCGCGGCGGCGGCATCATCGATGCTTCCGGCGGCAGACAGGCCGGCAGCGACAACCGCTTTATCTGCGGCGCCGACGCCGGTGCCGGCGGCGGCGGCCGGGTGGCCCTCTACGCCGGGGCCTTCGACGGCTTCGATCCCATGCTCCAGGCCCGCGCCCGCGGCGGCGAGCGCAACGGCCACGGTCACGATCTGACCTACGGTGGCCCGGGGACGGTCTTCATCAAGACCGCGGCGAGCGTCTACGGCGAGCTGCAGGTCGACACCGGCCCATTGGCCGAGGACCTGGTCAACA
>RFGL01000164.1 GCA_003697015.1 Acidobacteriota bacterium
GGGCGCCGGCGGCGCGCGCGGCGCTCGCCCGCCGGGCGCCGTCGCCGTCGCGGGCCAGATCGACCACCAGCGGCAGGGCGCGTGGATCCCTCGCTTCCGCCAGGGCGAGGATCGCCAGCTCCCCCGCCCGGCCGCCCCGGTCGCGGGCGATGGCCGCCAGCGCGTCGCCGAGCCGGCGGTCGAGAAGCCAGGCGGACGCGGCCTCGATGGCGGTCAGGCTCACCCCGGGCCGCGGATCGTCGAAGAGCGCCAGAAGACGCGGCCGCCAATCCTCCGGCGGCGGCGCCGCGCCGCGTTCGATCAGCGCGCGGGCGGCGCGCAGGGCCTGGATGATCGGTCCCGCCTCCGGCCCCTCGAGCAGGGGCGCGAGACGCGGCAGGTCGTCGCGCCCGCCGATCCGCCCCAGGGCGCGGGCCGCCCAGCCGGCGATCCACGGATCGGGGTCGGCGAGAAGAGGGCGCAGGAGGGGGGCGGCCGCCGGCTGCGGCTCGCGCGCCAGGCCGTAGGCGGCGGCGGCCCGCAGCTGCGGCTCGACCAGGGCCAGGCCGCGCTCGGCGTAGGGCAGGGCGGCGGGCTCGGGGAAACGGAAGAGGGAGGGCAGGAGCCGAGCCAGGGCCTCGTCCTCCGGCAACGCCTCGAGCGCCCCCCGCAGGCTGTCGAGCGCCACCCCCATGCGACCCAGGCCCTCGATCGCCCGCCGGCCGGTCTCGCGGTCGGCGTCGCCCACCGCGCGCAGCAGGAGAGCGGCGGTGGCGGCGTCCCCCGCCGTCCCCAGTCGGCCGAGAGCGAAGGCCGCCGCCTGACGCACCGCCGGCTCGACGTCGCTCAGCAGGACGGCCAGCGCCTCCCGCCCCCGGGGATCGCCGATGCGCCCGAGGGCGAGAGCGAGCTCGCGCCGCACGCCGGCGCCGGCGACGAGGGCCCGGTCGACGGTCAGCGCCTCGAAGGTGCGGCGGTCGCTGAGCAGGAGCAGGAGGGCGCGCAGCTCGAGGTCGTCGCTCGCCGTCGCCGCCGCCGGCCGCACGGTGGGCGGCGACGGCGCCGGACGCACCGGCGAGCGGCCGGCGCAGGCCACCGCCAGGGACAGGAGGACGGCGGCGACGAGCAGCCGGCCGGCGGCGGTCGCTCGCCCGCGGGTCGTCATGGCCGGATCCTACGATCTCGCGGCGGCCGGCTCAAGGTTCCGGGCCAGGGCCTATAATCCGCCCGGGGCGCGATCCGGCGCCTCCCGTCGAGCGCCGTCGAGCCATGGACCCGACCCTCCCCCAAACCAGCCTCGCCTTCGACCGCCTGACCCGCGGCTACGGACGGCTGATGGTGGTGCGGGAGGCGAGCGGCGCGGTGGCGGCGGGTCAGGTGCTGCTCATCACCGGTACCAACGGCAGCGGCAAGTCGACCCTGCTGCGGTGTCTCGCCGGGCTGATGGCGCCGCAGGCCGGCACCATCGCCTGTACCGTCGCCGGCCGCCGGTTGGACGTCGCCGCGCGGCGCCGGGCGATCGGCTACGTCGCCCCCGACCTCGGGCTCTATCCGGAGCTGACCTGCATCGAGAACCTGACCTTCTTCGGCCGCCTGCGGGGCCTGCCGCCGGCGCGGGGCGCGGCCTTGCTCGACCGCCTCGGCCTGCCGCCGAAGCGCCTCGCCGGGGCGCTGTCCTCGGGCATGCTGCAGCGCCTCCGTTGGGCCTGGGCGCTGCTGCACCGGCCGCCGATCCTGCTCCTCGACGAACCGTTGCAGAATCTCGACGCGCCCGGCCGGCGCGACGTCCTGGAGCTGTTCGAGCAGCACCTCGAACGCGGGTTGGCGGTGGTCGCCAGCCCCGATTCCCTGGAGCTTCCCCGTGTCGCGTCCCGTCTCGAGCTGGGTCGCTGAGACCCTGGCGATCCTGCTCAAGGAGTGGCGCGGCGAGCTGCGCACGCGCTACGCCCTGAACACCGTGGCGCTCTTCGCCGTCACCACCCTGGTGGTGGTGAGCATCAATCTCGGCCCCCTCGGCGTGTCGCGGGCGGCGCTGCCGGTGCTGCCGGTGGTGCTGTGGCTGATCCTGCTCTTCGCCGCCAGCGCCGGCCTGCCGCGCAGCTTCGTCCACGAGGAGGAGATCCACACCGCCGCCGCCCTGCGGCTGGCGGCGACGCCGTCGGCGCTCTACTGCGGCAAGATGCTCTACAACCTGAGCCTGATCTACCTGCTCGAGCTGCTGGTCGCACCGCTGTACCTGATGCTGCTCGAGCTGGCGGTGGCGGAGCCCGTCACCTTCGTCGCGGCGCTCGCTGCCGGCGGCTTCGGCCTCGCCGCCGGCAGCACCCTGATCGCCGCCATGGTCGCCCAGGCGCGGATCAAGGCGACCCTCTTCGCCGTCCTCGCCTTCCCCGTCCTCCTGCCGCTCCTGGTCTTCGCCGTCCAGCTCACCCTGGGGGCGGTGGCCGGCGACCCGAAGAACGGGCTGGTCGAGCTCCTGATCCTGTATGATGGAACCCTGCTGGTGGCCGGGCTGATGCTCTTCCCGGTGATCTGGAACCCGTGAGCCACCGTACTGCCGGCGAGGACGAGATCGACGTGAGCACGACCCGCAAAGCGCTGCTGTGGTTTCTCTGGCTGTGGATCGCCGCGGTGACGGTGATCGGCGCCGGCTTCTCCCCCCTCGCCCAGGGCTTCGCCGGCCTCCAGGGCGACAGCCCGCTGTCGAGCCGCATCGTCTACTTCCACGTGCCGGTGGCGATCGCCTCCTTCATCGCCTTCGTGGCGGCGGGGGTGACCAGCGTGCGCTACCTGCGCCGCCGCGAGCCGCGCTTCGATCGCTCGAGCCGGGCGGCGATCGAGCTCGGGCTGCTCTTCGGCGTGCTGGCGACGGTCACCGGTGCGGTGTGGGCCAAGGTGCAATGGGGAGCCTACTGGAATTGGGATCCGCGCCAGACCAGCATCGTCCTGGCGCTGGTCTACTACGGGGCCTACCTCACCCTCCGCGACGCCATCGAGGATCCGGAGACGCGGGCGCGCATCGCCGCCGCCTACGGCGCCCTGGGCTTGATCGTGGCACCCTTCCTGTACTTCGTCATGCCGCGCATGGCGAGCTTCTCGCTCCACCCCAAGCCGGCGTCGGCGGAGATGGCGTCGCCGATCCTCGGCCTGGTGCTCGCCGGCACCGCCGGCCAGGTGGCGCTCTTCGCCTGGATCCACAACCTGCGCTGCCGCCAGCTGGCCCTCGACGAACGGCGCGGCGCGCGACCCGAGGAGGACGAGCCGTGAACGACGGTGGAATCGTGTGGCTGGCGGTGGTCAACCTGCTGATCTGGACCGGCCTCTTCCTCTATCTCTTGCGCCTCGATCGCAAGATCGGCGACAAGGAGAACGACCGATGATGAGCAAACCCCACTACCTGATCGGCATCGTTCTGTTGCTGCTCTTCGCAGGGTTTTCCTACTCCGCCTTCCGCGACACCCTGACCCCGTACGTGCCCTACGCCGAGGCGCGCGAGCGCACCCACACGGTGCAGGTCGCCGGCGGCCTCGAGGCCGGCAGCTCGTCCTACGACGAGGCGAGCGGCTCGTTGCGGTTCACCCTGGTCGACGAAGAGACCGGCGACACCATGCGGGTGCGCTACCAGGGCCTCAAGCCGGCCAATTTCGAAGAGGCGGTATCGATCGTCGCCATCGGTCTCTATGACCCGGCGACCGACGAGCTGGTCGCAGACAAGCTGCTGGTCAAGTGCCCGAGCAAGTACCAGGGGCTGGAGGAGAAGACCTACGACTAGCCGCCCATCGGCGCTCGGCGACGGGCGACCGGCGTCCGGGAACGCGCTGCCGGGCTCCGCCGCTCCGTCCCTACGGACCGGCGGAGCTCCGGGACCGCCGCCGGGCCGTACTACGATGGCCGGAGGCTTCCGTCCCCGGAGCGGCGGCTGGAAGCCGGTTGTCGGGACCGCCGGCGAGTAACGGCGAAAGGGAAACCATGCTGCAAGCCCTCGATCACCTCTACCTTCCCGGTGCTCTCACCTTGTGGTGCGCCGTCTTCTTCGGCCTCGCCACCCTCTGGGGCTATGCCCAGAGCCTGCACGGCGACGCCGGCGCCCGCACCTTCGCCCGCCGCGGGTACTTCTTCTTCACCATCTCGGTGGTGCTTTGCGCCTTCGTCCTGTGGCTCGCCCTGGTGCGGCGCGACTTCCGCATCGAGTACGTCTACCAGTTCTCCGGCCTCGAGCTGCCGGTGCACTACCAGCTCGCCGCCTTCTGGGCGGGCCAGAAGGGAAGCTTCCTGGTGTGGCTCTTCTGGGGGGCGCTGATCGGCCTGCCGCTGATGAAGAGCGCCGGCCGCGACGAGGCGCGGGTGATGAGCGTCTACGTCCTCACCCTCTTCGGCCTGCTCTTCATCCTGGTGCGCGAGAACCCCTTCGTCATGCTCGACGAGACGCCCCTCGACGGCGCCGGGTTGAACCCCCTCTTGCAGGACGACTGGATGGTCATCCATCCGCCGATCATGTTCGTCGGCTACGCCCTCGGCGCGGTGCCCTTCTCCTTCGCCATCGCCGCCCTGTGGCAGCGCGACGTCTCGCGCTGGGCGACCCGCGCCTTCCCGTGGGCTCTGGCCGGTTTCATGATCCTCGGCACCGCCATCCTGATGGGTGGCTACTGGGCCTACAAGACCCTCGGCTGGGGCGGCTACTGGGGATGGGATCCGGTGGAGAACGCCTCCCTCATCCCCTGGCTCTTCGGCGTCGTGCTGATCCACGGCCTCTACCTCGAACGCACCCGCGGCCGCTACCGGCGGATCAACCTGGTGCTGGCCAGCGCGGTCTTCCTGTCGGTGCTCTACAGCACCTACCTCACCCGCTCCGGCGTGCTCGCCGACTTCTCCGTCCACAGCTTCGTCGAGCTCGGCATCTCCGAGTGGCTGGTGCTGATGCAGGTCGCCTTCCTCGGCATGTCGGTCTACCTGATCGCCAGCCGCTGGAAGCAGATCGAGACCCGGCCCAACGAGGACGTCTTCCTGTCCCGCGGCGCCTTCCTGGTCTTCTCCACCATCACCGTGACGGTGTGCGCGGTGGTCATCGCCGCCGGCACCTCGGCACCGCTCCTCACCGCCTGGCGCGAGCATCCCGGCCAGGTGGGGCCGTCGTTCTACAACCGCACCAACCTGCCCCTGGCCCTGCTGCTCGGCTTCCTGCTCTCCGTGGTGCCGTTCCTGACCTGGAAAGGCACCACCCTGCGGGAGCTGCTGCGCAAGCTCCTGCCGGCGGCGGTGGTGGCGGCGACGGCGACGGGGGTGGCGGCGGCGGCGGGGGTCGACGATCTCTTCCATCTCTTCTTCGTCTTCCTGGCGGTGCTGGCGCTGACCACCAACCTGCAGAAGACCGTCGCGCGCTGGCGCAACCGGGGGATGGGGGCGGGGGGCGGCTACCTCGCCCACGTCGGCGTCGGGGTGATGCTGATCGGCATCCTCGCCTCCTCGGCCTACGACAAGAGCGCCAAGCTCACCATCGAGCAGGGCAAGCCGACCCAGATCGACGACCTGACGATCACCTTCAAACGCTACATCCCGCGCCAGGGACGGGAGAAAGAGCGCCTCGAGGTCGAGGTGACGCGGGCCGACGGCTTCCGCCACGTCGCCTACCCGAAGCTCTTCGTCAACGACCGCACCCGCCAGTTGATGGCCCATCCCGACGTCAAGACCCTGCCGCTGATGGACCTCTACATCTCGCCGATCCAATACGATCCCGGCGAGCCGCCCGAGGTCGAGTACGCCTTCGACCTCAAGCCGGGGGAGAGCGCCCGGGCCGGCGATCTGACCATCCGCTTCGCCGGTTTCGATCTCCAGGGCATGGGGGGCGACGCGACGGCGCGCCTGGCGAGCGGCCAGTCGGTCACCGTCGGCGCGCGGCTCGAGGTGAGCCGCGACGGCGAGACCACCGAGGTGGCGCCGGTCTTCGTCCTCGACCCGAGCGGGCGTTTCGACACGCCGCCGGTGGCGCTCCCCGGCGGTGCCCTCGCCGCCCTCGCCTCGATCGACCCGACCCGAGGCACCGCCCGCATCGAGCTGGCCGGCGTCGACGCCCCGCTGCCCGCGCCGAAGCTCTCCCTCGACGTCACCCGCAAGCCGCTCATCCAGCTGGTGTGGGGCGGCCTCTACGTCATCCTGCTCGGCGGCCTGCTGTCCACCGTCCACCGGCTGCGGGACGCCCGCCGCGTCGACCGGATCGCCGACCGCCTGGCGGCGCGGCAATCGTGAGCGGCGACCCCAGCGGCCGGCGGCCGGCGGCGGCCGACTTCCTGAGCTTCCTCGCCGCCGTTCGGCCGGCGATCGACCGCTCCCTCGACCGTCTGCTGCCGCCGGCGGACGCGCCCCCGGCGCGCCTGCACGAGGCGATGCGCTACAGCACCTTCGCCGGCGGCAAGCGCATCCGTCCGGCGCTGGCGGTGCTCGCCGGCGAAACCCTGGGACTGGCTCGCGACGCCGTGCTGCCCGGCGGCGGCGCACTGGAGATGATCCACACCTACAGCCTGATCCACGACGACCTGCCGGCGCTCGACGACGACGACCTGCGCCGCGGCCGGCCGACCCTGCACCGGCAATACGGCGAAGCGCTGGCGATCCTCGCCGGCGACGCCCTCCTGACCCTCGGCCTGACCACCCTGGCGGCCCATCCCGAAGGGGCGGCGCCGGCCGCCCGCCAGCGGGCGGTGGCGATGGTAGGGGAGGCGATCTCCAGCCGCGGCATGATCGGCGGCCAGGTCGACGACCTCGAAGCGGAGAACAACTGGCCCGAGGATCGGGACCAGGCGGCGGCCCTGCTCGAGGCCATCCACCGGCGCAAGACCGGCAACCTCCTCACCGCCTGCCTGCGCCTGGCGGGGATCTACGCCGGCGCCGGCGACGGCGAAGACCGCCTGCTCGACGAGCTCGGCCACCGCATCGGCTTGCTCTTCCAGATCGCCGACGACGTCATCGACGTCGAGGGCACCGACGAAGCCCTGGGCAAGACCGCCGGCAAGGACGCCGCCAACCGCAAGCTCACCTATCCGGCCCTCTACGGTCTCGACGGCGCCAAGCGCCTGCTCGCCGAGACCCGCGATCAGGCCCTGGCCCTCGCCGCCCGCCTGCCCCGCGCCGGCGGCCTCTTCCCTTCCCTCATCCACTACCTCGCCACCCGCGACCGGTAGCCGGCCGGCGCTGCGCCGCGCCTCGGCGGGCCGAGGCGGCAGATTACGACCGCTGCAAGCCTCTGCCGAGGCGACGCCCGGCCTCGTCAGGAGCGCCTTCCTGAAGCCAGCGAATCGGCTTCTCCTCTTGCCGCTCCGGATTCACCCAGCTGATCTTCCGCAGCTCGGCTGCGCGATCAGCCGCCCGGTGGAAGAGATCGCGAGCCTTCTCGTCGAAGGAGGCGATGCGCCGGCCGGTGACCCATGCGGCTTCGACAAGGTGGACGTCTTTTCTCATCGCAACCCGTTCGGTCGATTGATCGACGAGCTTGAGCAACCGCTCCTCCAGACCCACGGTCTCGTCCTGGTCGGTAAAGCACACCAACTTGCGACCGTACATCTGCGTCTGCCATCTACGGCTGAACCGGGATTGATGGCGGCGCCATTCTTCCCGCAGCCGTTGGGTCATCACCAGCTGGTGTCGGTGGTCGCGAACGGCCAGAAGAAACTCTCGGCTCCGGCGCGAACGCCCCCCGGCCTCTCCCGACGCCCGGGCGACGTCGGCATCGATCACCAAGGCCTTACCGGCCACGCCCGCCCCGCAGCGCCAGCTCCTCTACCGCGTCGAGGTAGTCCTGCTCCGCCCGCAGGCTCACGTCGCCGAAGTCCTCCGGCCAGTCGCCGTACGCTCCCGCCTCGTCGAGCTCAGCGCGGGTAACCTCGGTCGATCCGTCTTGCCTCTGTTCGAACCAATGCAGGATGACGGACTCCGGCGCCAGCTCGCCCTTGGCGACCAGGGACCGAATCGACAGCAGCAGGAGATCGCTGTGGGTCTCGGCGACCACCCGGACGCCGCGATCGGCGGCCGTCGCGAGAATGCGCGCCAGCTCGACCTGAGCTCTGGGGTGCAGATGGATCTCGGGCTGTTCCAGGTACACCAGCTGGCCCGGCTCGGCGACGCGAAGCGCCACCAGCACGGGCAGCACCTGCGAGACGCCGAATCCGACGTCTGCGACGTTGACCAGGTCGCCGGACTTCCATCGTTGCGGTGGCGACGGCGAGGCGTGGCGCGCCACCCGCAGCTCGATCTGCACCGCATCGACCTGCCGTGCCTCGAGCGCCCAGGTGAGCCTCAAGCTCCTCAGGTCAGCGCACAGCCCCTCGAGCTCCTCCGCCTTGCGTTCCTGCCACCCGTGGACGATGCTCGCGGTATATTTCTCAAACGTGCCGGGGAATGCCTTCTCGATGGCTGCCGTAGGGTAGGAGCGCTCGGGGTTGCCGCGAGTGCCGGGAACGTGGATGCAGCCGGCGATCGCCGCGCGGAACTTCTGGACGGTTTCGAGGATCGTACGATCCAAGTTGGTATTGGTCAGGGCGAAGAAGCGGAGCCTCAGCGGCTGAAAGTGGTCGGCGTAGGCATCTTGCAAAAGCTTTCGGTTCGCCTGCAGGTTGTCCGCCGCGCTCTTGTCGAAGTCTACGTCGACGCAGCCCTCGATGCCCGCCAGGCGATACCTGACGCTGCCGAGCTTGAGAGCGTGAACGTCGAGTAGGCGGAAGGTGCTGACGAATGCGTCACCGTCCTCGCCCTCGAGCCGGATGCCGGCGCGAATAGGAGGAGCAGTCACCACGTTGTTGTACATTTTCGACAGCATCTGATCTACGGTGGTGAACCGGACGTGCGGTCCGTGGAGCAGCAACGGTCCCGGGTCGTAACTCGCTTCGAGGGTCTGCTTCAACAGCAGCAAGGGCTGTAGAGCGCTCGACTTGCCCGAGCTGTTGGCGCCGGCGAGGATGGTCAGCGGGCGGATCGGCAAGCGGACGTCCTCTGCCAACGACTTGAAGCCGCCGACCCGGAGCTCGACGATGGCCGATGCGGGCGCGTCCATGGGCCGATCTTATACCCGCGACCGGTAGCCGGCCGGCGCTACACCATCCCCAGGGGGCGGAAGAGCTCGTCGTGGACCTTGAGGGCGTAGCGATCGGTCATGCCGGCGACGAAGTCGAGTACCTGGGTGCGGACGGGGGAGGCCTTGTGGCGGTAGCTGTCGGGTAGCTGGTCCGGATGGTCGAGGAAATGGTCGACCAGATCGCGCAGCAGCTTGACCGCCTTGCGCGACTGGCGGCGGGCCTCGGGACGCAGGTAGACGCGCTCGAACATGAAGTCGCGGAAGCGGTGCATGGCCGCCAGGCAGCTGGGCTCCATCGCCACCTCGCCGCGGCGCAGGGACTCGTCGATGACGGCGTGGATCATGCGCCCGACCCACTCGCGGCCGGGCTTGCCGAACGCTTCGAGGGCGCCGGCGGGCAGATCCGACGGGGCGAGGACGCCGGCGCGGATGGCGTCCTCCATGTCGTGCACCAGGTAGGCGATGCGGTCGGCGTAACGGCACAGCATGCCCTCCGGCGTCGCCGGCCCGGGATCGACCTTCCAGGTGTGGGCGCGGATGCCGTCGAGCACCTCCCAGGTGAGGTTCAACGGCTCCAGCACCGACAGCACCCGCACGCTCTGCTCCGAGTGCAGCCACTCCCCCTCGACGTAGGGCGACAGGGCCACCTCGCCGGTATGGCCGAAGGGCGGATGGCCGACCTCATGACCCAGGCAGATGGCTTCGGTCAGGGGCTCGTTGAGCCCCAGGGCGACCGCCAGGGAGCGGCCGATCTGAGTCACCTGCAGGGTGTGGGTCAGGCGGGTGACGAAATGGTCGCCCTCCGGATTGATGAAGACCTGGGTCTTGTGCTTGAGCCGGCGGAAGGCCTTCGAGTGGTAGATGCGGTCGCGATCGCGCTCGAAGGCGGTGCGGATCGGATCGTCGGCCTCGGGCCGCTCGCGCCCGCGGCTCGCCGCCGCCCGGGTGGCGAGGGGTGCCAGCCGCCGCCGCTCGTCCTCCTCCCGCGTTTCGCGGGTGAGGTGAAGAAAGCCTGGATCAGTCACGCACCAACCTCTCGCGGATTCTTCCCGACAGGGCGTCGACGGCGAGCACCACCAGCACGGTGAGGAGAATCACCGACCCGGCCTTGTCGAATTGACGATAGCGCAGGGTGTTGAGCAGCACGCCGCCGATGCCGCCGGCGCCGACGACGCCGAGCACCGCCGAAGCGCGCAGGTTGATCTCGAAGCGGAAGAGCCACAGGGCGACGATCTCCGGCAGGACCTGGGGCAGGACGGCGAAGCGCACCACCGCCGTCGAGCCGCCGCCGCAGGCGGTGACCGCCTCCACCGGCCCGACGTCCATCGACTCGACCACGTCTGCGGTCAGCTTGCCGAGCATGCCCACCGAGTGCAGGCCGATCGCCAGCGTGCCGGCGAAGGCGCCCAGACCGACCGCGGGCACGAAGTAGATCGCCAGCAGGATCTCCGGCACCGCCCGCACCGCGACCAGGAAGGGCTTGACCATCAGCCCCACCCGCGGAAAGAGGTTGCGCGCCCCGAGAAGCCCCAGGGGGAGGCTCAAGACGGCGCCGATCAGGGTCCCCACCCAGGCGATCTGCAGCGACTCGATCACCGCCCGGATCACCGTCTCGCGGCCGTAGTCGAGATCCGGCGGGAAGAAGCGAGCGAACATCCGGGCCAGCTCCAGCGGCAGGGCGCGCACCCGCGCTCCGGGCACCTCCAGGGCCAGCACCGAGGCGACCACCAGCGCCGCCACCACCAGGGTGAGCCAGAAACCGGCGCCGTAGCGGCTCGGCGGCTGCGGTCGGGCGCTCATACCAGCCTCCGGCGCGCCGCTTCGGAGACCTGCTCGATGACCAGCACGATGGCGAAGATCACCAGCACGATCAAGGTCACCCGGGAGTATTCGAAGGTGGTCCGCTGGGTGTTGAGCACCATGCCGATGCCGCCGGCGCCGACCAGGCCGAGGACGGTCGAGGCGCGGACGTTGATCTCGAAGGCGTAGAGCGCGTAGGAGACGTACTGCGGCAGCACCTGCGGCAGGACGGAGAAGCGCACCGTCTCCCACCAGCCGCCGCCGCTGGCGCGCACCGCCTCGAGCAAGCCGAGATCGATCGCCTCGATCGATTCCGAGAGCAGCTTCGACACCACCGCCACGGTGAAGACGGTGAGCGCCAGGGCGCCGGCGAAGGGGCCGAAGCCGACGGCGCTGGCGAAGAGCATCGCCCAGAAGAGATCGGGCATGGTGCGGAGCACGTTCATCAGGTTGCGGCCGGCGTAGTAGACCGGTCGCGCCGGCGATACCGGACGCGCCGCCAGCACCGCCAGCGGCAGGGCGATCAGGCTGCCGGCGACGGTACCGATGACGGCGATCTGCAAGGTCTCGACGAAGGGGGCTACCAGCCGCGGCCAGAAGCTCCAGTCGGGGGGGAAGGAGTCGTCGAGCAGGCGTCCGATCTTGTCCAGGTTGGTGAGCAGCTCATGGGCGGAAAAGCCCACCGCCCGCGCCGACCACAGAGTGAGGGCGGCGGCGGCGACGGCGGCGAGGGAAAGCCGCAGGCGGCCGCCCCAGGAGACCGGCGGCTGGCGAGGCCGCGGGCGACCGGCGGGCGGCGCGGCGGCGGTCACAGGGTCACCCGCGCCTCGAGCACGTCGTCGGCGGTCATCGCCCGGCCGTAGATGTGGTTGAAGTCCCGCTCGGTGACCGAATGACCGTCGCCGTCGAAGACCAGCCGGCCCTGGCGCAGGCCGATGATGCGGCCGCCGTAGGCCTTGGCCAGGTCGAGGAAGTGGAGGTTGACCAGGGTGGTGATGCCGAGCTCCTGATTGATGCGCCGCAGATCCTCCATCACCTGGTGGGAGGTCACCGGGTCGAGGGAGGCCACCGGCTCGTCGGCGAGGATGACGCTCGGCTGCTGCGCCAGGGCGCGGGCGATGCCCACCCGCTGCTGCTGGCCGCCGGAGAGCTGCGACGCCTTGACGTAGGCGCGGTCGGCCAGCCCCACCCGCTCGAGGGCGTCGAATGCGAGGTCGACGTCCGCCGCCGGCCAGGCGCCGATCAGGGCGCGCCAGGTCGGCACCGACGCCACCCGCCCGACGAGCACGTTCTGCAACACCGTCAGCCGTTTCACCAGCCGGTAGTCCTGGAAGATCATGCCGACGTGGGCCCGCAGCTGGCGCAGGGCGCGGCCCTCGGCCCGGCGCACGCTCTGCCCCTCGACCACCACGTCGCCGCCGGTGACCTTGACCAGGCCGTTGATCGCCCGCAGCAGGGTCGACTTGCCGGCACCGGAAAGGCCGACCACCGCCACCATCTGGCCGCGCATGATCTCCAGATCGAGGCGGTCGAGGCCGCGCACGCCGTTGGGATAGACCACCGAGGTTTCGACGCAGCGGATCGCCGGTTGGCGCGGGGTAGCCATCGTGCGGCGGTCAGCTGCCCGGGGCGATCTTGTCGCGCATCTTGAGGAAGGCGCGCCGCACGGGCTCGTGCAGGCCGGGCTCGAAGTCGACGAAGCCGTCGATCTCGTAGATTTTGTACAGCGTCTGCTCCTCCTTCGGCAGATGCGCTTCGGACTCGATGATCTTGAAGAAGGCGCGTTTGATCTTCTCCTTGAGCTCCGGCGGCAGATCGCCGCGCACGGTGACGCCGTCGTTGGGGATCGGCGCCGACTCATTGAAGACGATCACCTCCTGGCCGACGCCGGGATACTGGTCGAGCACCCAGGTGCGGGCGTCGTCGAAGCTGACTCCGACGTCGACGTCGCCGTTCATCACCGCGATCACCGAAGCGTCGTGGCTGCCGAGGAAGACGGTGTCGACGTCGCGTTCGGGATCGATGCCGGCGTCGAGCAGCTGCAGGGCGGGGAAGAGGTAGCCCGAGGTGCTGTTCGGATCGGTGAAGGCGACCCGCTTGCCGCGCACCTTCTCGATTGCGCCGTGGCAGAAGAGGAAGCCGTCACGGTCCTCGATGGGGGTGTCGCAGATCGCCGGATCGCGGCTCATCCACTGCGCCTTGTACGTCGCCAGGCCGTCGCGCAGGGAGATCAGGATGGTCTCGATGCCGTAGCGCTCGTGGCCCAGCATCGAGGCGAAGGGGGGCAGCATGCCGATGTCGGCCCGGCCGCTGCCCATCGCTTCGATCAGGCCGGTGTAGTCCTGGGGCACAAAGCTCTTGACCGGCAGGCCGATCTCGGCGGCGAGGAAATCGGCCAGCGGGTCGACGTTGTCGATCAGCTGCTGGGCCTCCGTCGCCGGCACCAGGCCGAGCACCAGCTCGCGCGGCGGCTCGCCGGCAGGATCGTCCGTCCGCGCCCCACAGGCCGCGAGGGCGAGGGCGAGGGAAGCACAGATGGCGGGGGAGAGGTTCGCGTTCATAGCGCGCCGAGCCTACCCCGAACCGCATGCTGCGCGGGTCCTTTCATCGCATCTTCATTCACCGCCGGCCGGCGGGGTCGCCGCCGCACGCCCAAGCCTAGCAGGGCGCTGCCGGCAAGCGTCGTCGCCGCCGCCGGAAAGGCGAGCGCATCTGGGAGCTGATGGCCGAGCACCTCGCCGCCCTGGTCGAGCACCTCAAAGAGCTCACCCTGGACGAGATCCACGAAC
>RFGL01000165.1 GCA_003697015.1 Acidobacteriota bacterium
ACCCACGCCGAGTTCCGCCGGCTGCTGCGCAGGGAGCTGCCGGAAGCGATGAAGCATCTTCAGCGCGGCAACATCGCCCCGGTCGACGTGGCGCAGGCGGCGATCGGGCCGGGGATGGCGATTTTTTCTCGGTATTCGAAGGTGCTGGAGGCTGACGGGTCGGCGATGACGGTGCGGACGGCGCTTCAGCTGATCAATCAGGCCCTCGACGAGTACCTCAGCGAGCAGGAAGGCGAGGTCGACAGCGACACCCGTTTCGCCATCACGTGGTTTGAGACCTACGGCTTCGAAGACGGCCCCTTCGGCGAAGCCGAGACCCTCGCCAAGGCGCGCAACGTCTCCGTGTCCGGCGTCGCCGAAGCGGGGATCCTGCGCTCGGTGGCGGGGAAGGTCCGGCTGCTGCGTCGCGACGAGCTGGCGGCGGATTGGGATCCGACCCAGGACCGGAGGGGATCCGTGTGGGAGGCGACCCAGCATCTGATCAAACGGCTCGAGGAGCAGGGGGAAGAAGCCGCTGCCGACCTTCTGCGCCGCCTGGGCCGTGACGTCGGCCAGCAGGCGCGGGATCTTGCCTATCGGCTCTACAGCACCTGCGAGCGGCGTGGCTGGGCGGAGGAGGCGCGGGCCTACAATGGCCTGGTCATCGCCTGGCCCGAGATCGAGAAGCTCGCCGCCCGGGAGCCGACGCGAGTCGAGCAGACCGAGCTTTTCCGTTGACGTCCTCGCGCAGCACCCGGGCGTGTCGGGAGGGGCTCGCCGGCGGCTTCTGCGCCTCCCTCGCGGAGCGAGCATCCGGCTCCGCCGCCGGCGGTGGAGAGGGCTGGCGCAAGGCTTGGCGCGGCCGCTGCCCGGACTCGGGTATCATAGGCACGGGCGTTCACAAAGGAGATCAGCATGGCCGTGGCAGCAACCTCCTACGAGCACATCGCCATCGACGACAACGGCGTGCCGCAGATCGCCGGCGCCAACACCAAGGTCGTCGAGGTTGCCGGCCTGGTGCGTTTCCACGACCTGAGCCCGGAGCAGATCCACCGGGAGCTGCCCCATCTGAGCATGGGCGAGATCCACTCCGCCCTGGCCTACTACTGGGACCACAAAGAGGAGCTTGACGCCGACCTCGATCGTCGCATCGCCCATGCCGAGCGGATGCGCCGCGAGATGGGCCAGCCGCCGTTCGTGGCAAAGCTCAAAGAGCGGGGCCTGATCTAGGTGCCGGTACCACTCCTCATGGATCACAACGTCCGGCGCGCGATCACCGAGGGCCTCAAGCGACGCGGCGTCGACGTGCTCACCGCCCTCGAGGCGGGGGCCCACCGGCTCCCCGACGCCGTGCTGCTCGACCGCGCCGGCGAGCTAGGTCGGCTGTTGGTCACCGAAGATAGCGACTTCATGGCGGAAGCCGCCGAGCGCCAGCGACGCGGCGCCGACTTCGCCGGCGTGGTCTACGCCCGTCAGGATCTCCCCGTGCGGTTGTGCGTCGAGGATCTGGAGCTGATCGCCAAGGTGGGCGAGCGGGAAGACTTCGCCGGGAGGGTGACCTACCTTCCCCTGCGCTGAGGAGGGACAAGCCGTGGCGATGAGCAATCGGGAACGCCTGGCGCGCGGGCTCGAGCAGCTGCGCGAAGGCCTGACGCCCTTCGTCGAGCGCGAGCTGCGGGCGCGCTTGGGCAAGAAGTGGCTCGAGACCGTGTCGTCGCAGCTCCGCTTCGGCCTCGAGCGGGACGAGAGAGGCGACGTCAAGTGGGATACGGCGGCGCTCTTGAAGGCCATGGGGGACAACTGGCAGAGCGCTTTCCGCCAGGTCCTGGGCTACTTCGAGCGCTCCCTGGTAGGCGAGCTGCGCGAAGTGCGAAACCGCCTGGCGCACGAAGAGGCCTTCTCCTCCGACGACGCCTACCGCGCCCTCGACTCCATGCAGCGCCTGCTTCAGGCGGTGGCCGCGTCGGAGCAGTCGGAGGCGGTCGGGCGGCTTAAGGTAGAGCTTCAGCGCACCGTCTTCGCCGAACAGCGGCGCTCCCAGGTTCGCAGCGCCCTGGCGGTCGAGGGGCGGCCCGAGGCCGGCCTCGAGCCCTGGCGGAACGTCATGAGCCCCCATCCCGACGTCGCCTCCGGGCGCTACGTCCAAGCCGAGTTCGCCGCCGACCTGGCCCAGGTCCACCGCGGCGAAGGCAGCGAGGAATACCTCGATCCGGTCGAATTCTACCGCCGCACCTTCATCACCGCCGGGCTTCACGACCTGCTTGCCGACGCTCTGCGCCGTCTGCAAGGAAAGGGCGGAGAGCCGGTGGTCGAGCTGCAAACCAATTTCGGCGGCGGCAAGACCCACGCCATGCTCGCCCTCTATCACCTCTTCGGCGGCACCCCCAGCGACCGCCTGCCCGGCCTTGAGCCGGTGCTCGTGAAGGCCGGCCTCGAGCGCGCGGCGGAGGCGCGCCGGGCGGTGCTGGTCGGCACCGCGTTGTCGCCCGGATCGGTGCGGAAGAAACCCGACAAGACCGAGGTTCGCACCCTGTGGGGCGAGCTTGCCTGGCAGCTCGGCGGCGCCGAGGGCTTCGCCCGGATCGCGGACTCGGATCGGCTGAGCGTGCCCCCGGGCTCGGAGCAGCTATGCGCTCTCTTCCGCCGCTACGCACCGTGCCTGGTGCTCATCGACGAGTGGGTGGCCTACGCCCGGCTGACGGTCGGCAAGCGGGATCTGCCGGCGGGGGACTTCGAGGCCCAGGCGTCGTTCGCTCAGGCCTTGACCGAGGCGGCGCGGGCGTCGGATCGTACCCTGGTGGTGGCGACGGTGCCGTCGTCGCGGATCGAGATCGGCGGCGAGCACGGCGAGATGGCGCTCGACACCCTGCGCAACGTGCTCGAGCGGGTGGGCAAGCCGTGGCGTCCGGCGACCGCCGAGGAAGGCTTCGAGATCGTCCGCCGGCGCCTCTTCGAGCCGATGGTCGAGAAGACCAAGTTCGCCGCCCGGGATGCGGTGATCGAGGCATTCGCCCGCATGTACCGTGCCAACGCCGCCGACTTCCCGGCCGGCTGCGGCGAGGCGCCCTACCGGCGCAAGCTCGAGGCGGCGTATCCGATCCATCCCGAGCTTTTTGATCGCCTCTACGAAGACTGGTCGACCCTCGACACCTTCCAGCGCACGCGCGGCGTGCTGCGGCTTCTGGCCAAGGTCATCCACCGTCTTTGGGAGACCAACGACCTCAGCCTGATGATCCTACCGGCGTCGGTGGCGATGGACGACCAGGAGGTGAAGTCGGAGATCACGCGCTACCTGGACGACGTCTGGGAGCCGATCATCAGCCAGGACGTCGACGGTCCGGGCTCCCTGCCCCTCGAGCTCGATCGCTCGAACCCCAACCTCGGCCGCTACTCGGCCTCGCGGCGGGTGGCGCGCACCCTCTATCTCGCTACCGCTTCGGGGGCACAGAGCAAGAACCCCGGCATCGACGATCGCCGCTTGCGCCTGGGCTGCGCCCAGCCGGGGGAACCGGCGGCGGTCTTCGGCGACGCCCTGCGCCGGCTGAGCGATCGCGCCAAGCACCTCCACCAGGACGGCAACCGCTACTGGATCTCGACCAAGCCCAACCTCAATCGCCTGGCCGAAGACCGGGCCGGGGAATTGCGCCGTGAGCCCGAGAAGCTGCACGAGAAGATCGTGCGCCGGCTGCGACGGGAGCGCCAGCGCGGCGGCTTCGCCGGCGTCCACGTCGCCCCGGAGTCGAGCGCCGACGTCCCCGACGAAGCGCGCGCCCGGCTGGTGATCCTTCCTCCGGCGGCGCCCCATCGTGGGGCTCAGACGGCGAGCCCCGCCCTCGAGCTGGCCGCCGAGATCCTCGACCACCGTGGCAACGCCCCGCGTCTTCGGCGCAATACGTTGGCGTTCCTGGCGGCCGACGAGCGCGCGCTGGCGGATCTCGAGGAAGCGGTGGCCCAGCACCTGGCTTGGGAGTCGATCCTCGACGACGAGGAGCAGCTCAACCTCGACGCGTTCCAGCGCCGGCAGGCGAAGAGCAAGAAAACGAGCAGCGAGGAGACCGTCGTCCTGCGCCTGCACGAGACCTGGACCCACGCCCTGGTGCCGAACCAGCCGGAGCCCACCGCCGAGGTCGACTGGGAGGTGCTGCGGGTACAAGGAAACGGCTCCCTCGCCGAGCGCGTCAGCCGGCGGCTCGAGCGGGAGGAGTCGCTGCTGCCGAGAATGGGCGGCCTGCGCTTGCGCCACGAGCTTGACAAGCACTTGTGGCGCGATCGCGATCACGTCGCCGTCGGCGAGCTGGCGGAGTACTTCGCGCGCTACCTCTACCTGCCGCGGGTGCGCGATCGCGAGACCGTGATCGCGGCAGTCGCCGACGGCGCCAGCCTGCTGGTGATCGACGACACCTTCGGCATCGCCGAGGGCTACGACGAGGCCACCGGCCGCTATCGCGGCCTGCGTGCGGGCCAGGCGACCAACGCCGTCATCGACGATCACACCCTGGTGGTCAAGCCCGAGGCCGCCCTCCGCCAAGAGCACCAAGAGACGGGACGGGCCAGGGGCGCGGTGGGGGCCCCCGGTGAGGCTGCGCCCGGCGGTTCGAGCGCCGCCGCCGGGGGGCCGCCCCCGCAAAGCGCCGGCGCCGCCGAGCCCGTCAAGCCCACCGTCTTCCACGGCTCGGCACGGCTGGATCCGGTGCGCGTCGGCAGCGACGCCGGCCGCATCGCCGAAGAGGTCATCCAGCACCTTTCCACCCTCCCCGGCGCCGAGGTCGAGGTCACCCTCGAGATCCACGTCCGCGTCCGCGACGGCGTCGACGACGACGTCGTGCGCACCGTATCGGAGAACTGCAACAGCCTGCGCTTCAGCAACCACGGCTTCGAG
>RFGL01000166.1 GCA_003697015.1 Acidobacteriota bacterium
CTCGAAGCCGTGGTTGCTGAAGCGCAGGCTGTTGCAGTTCTCCGATACGGTGCGCACGACGTCGTCGTCGACGCCGTCGCGGACGCGGACGTGGATCTCCAGGGTGACCTCGACCTCGGCGCCGGGGAGGGTGGAAAGGTGCTGGATGACCTCTTCGGCGATAGGGCGGGCTTGTCCCCCTCAGCGCAGGGGAAGATAGGTAACCTTCCCGGCCACGTCCTCCGGCTCGCCGGTCTTCGCGATCAGCTCGAGGTCGGCGATGGTGGCGCCGATGCCGAGCCCCTCCGGGTGGACCCAGATCACGCCGGTGAACGCGATCCCTCGCCGCTGACGTGCGGCCGCCTCCCGGATCAGATCGTCGTCGTGGGTGAAGAGCACCCGGCCGAGGGCGTCGGCCCGATCGAGGAGCGGGGAATCGTCGGCTCGGTGATGATCGTCTTCGTAGGCGGTCAGGACGTCTACGCCGCGCAGCCGGAGACCGGCGGTGACGGGCGCTCTGACGTTGTGGTCCATATAAAGACGGACGGCCACTAGATCAGGCCCTGCTGCCTCAGCTTGCCGACGATCGGCGGCTGCCCCATCTCACGGCGCATCCGTTCGGCGTATTCCCGCCGCCGCGCGACGTCGGCGTCGAGCTCGTCTTTGTGGTCCCAGTAGTAGGCCATGGCCGAGTGGATCTGAGCCGGGGTGAGGTGCGGAAGCTCCACCGCGAGCTGCTCGGCGCTGATCCCCGAGGCGCGCATGTGGACGACCACCTCGACGACCTTGGTGTTGGCGCCGACGATCTGCGGCACGCCATTTTCGTCGATGGCGATGTGCTCGTACGAAGTTGCTGCCACGGCCATGCTGGTCTCCTTCGCGAGGATGCGTACCCGCCTATGATACCCGAGTCCCGGCACCGGCGCTCCAGACCTTGGTCGCGTCCTCTCCTCCACCGGCGAGAGGCCCGGATTCTGCTCCGGTAGTGCCAGCCCGCCGCCGCGCCATCGGGCGGGATCGGCGGGAGGCTGGGAGGTGGGTCAAGAGCGGCATCGGGCAGCGGCGTCGCGCCGGCGAAGCCGGTGGAGATGAATTCGACGCGCCACGGCGGCAGCGTGCGGTCAGGAGGTGGCGTCGAGGCGCTCCGCGCGCTTGGTGGGATCCGCCAGCACGTCTTCGATCTGCTCCAGGGCGGACCGCAGGTCGTCGGCGATCTCGCCGGCGAGGACGTGGGGATCGGGGAGGTTGGCGGAGCCTGCCAACTTCGATAGGCCGATAGGCCGACTCCAGCGGTTGTCCATGGGGGCGTGACCTTCTTCTCGTTACTTCCTCTAGCGTGTGGTCATCTTCTTCTTGCGCTGCGCCATTCAGCGGCTCCTCGCCATCTTTCGTGTGTCCAGATTCTCGGTGTGCCGGCAGGCCGGGTAATTGGAGCAGCCCAGGAACGGGCCATAGCGGCCGTTGCGTTCGCGCAGCGTGCCGCCGCAACTGGGCTCGGGGCAAGGCCGGCCAGCGGCTCCGCCACCAGCGCGCCCCCCGGCGCCGGCTGTTCTGCGCCCTCCGGTCCGGCGCCGCGCCCTCCGCCTGCGGCGGAAATCGACCTTGCCGCCGCACTCGGGGTCCTCGCACTCGAACCAGATGCCGTAGCGGCCGTCCTTCCAGACGGTCGGGCCGCCGCACTTCGGGCACTCCGGGTTCGCGGCGGTGTCGAAGGGCGGCGCCTCCTCCTCGCGGCGCCCGGCCGGCGGGCTCAGGAACCGGCCGAGCTGCTGGCACGCGGCCGGACTCTCGAGGCGCAGCATGCTCTCGGAAGTGTCACGGTGGGAGAGGATGTTGAGCGAGCCGTGCCACAGGATGCAACCGTCGAGCATCGCGACCTTCTCGTGCATGCGCGCGCGCAGGTCCACGGCAACGCCGATATTGCGCAGGCCACGGACCAGCTCGGCCACCTCCTCCGTCTCGCCGCCCCCGAACTCACCCGCGGGACGTGTTACGACGCGCACCCGCACTCCGCGCGCGACCGCCGCGCGCAGCGCGTCGGCCCAGCGCGCAGTGCCGGACCCTGTCGCGAAGGGCGAAAGGATCACGATGGATTCCCTGGCGCGCGCAAGGTCGCGGGCGAAGGCGGGATAGAACGTCCCCTCCGTGAACGCCCCGGCCGCACCTTCGGGCAGATCGAAGCCCACGGGCAGCACTTGATGCAGGCCGTCGATCCAGTCTCGCTCGGCGAGTGGCAGCAATATGCCGAGGTCGAGGGACTCGCCCTCGTCCTCGAAGTGGTCTAGGAGCCGTCGGACGAATGCCTCTCGCGGCGCCTTATCACGCAGGAATTCGAAATTCGCGACAAGGAGGATGTGGTGTCGGGCGCGGCTTGCCGCTACATTGAGCAGGCGTGCGCCGTCCTCCTCGATCCGCTTCGCCTTGAGGAAGCGGCCAAGCCGAGCTCCAAGCGAGTCCGTCAGATCGAGCAGCATCACCCGTTTCTCGTTGCCCTGGAAGCGGTGGACGGTGGCAGCGATTCCCGCGGCACGCGCGCCGAGCCGATCGTCGAGCAGGGCCTGGATCAGCCGCGCTTGCGACGCGTAGGGCGCCACCGCGCCCACGGCGTCGTTGGGCTCGCCCGCGCACGGCAAGAACCCGGTCTCTGCCAGGTGCAGGACGAGGTTCCGGACGACCAGCGCGTGGAAGAGATTGTAGCGGGAGTAGGTTCCCACGCGGAGGGCGGTCCACGGGTGAAACGGCGCCGTGTCCACGTAGATGAGCGGCGCCGTTCCAAGCGGGAAGTCGCCGCCGTCGCGGTCGGCGGCGGGATCGGTGCGCAGCGGATGGTCGACGTAGAAGAGATCGTTGATGAGGGCGCAGATCGGCTCGCGCATCCGGTACTGGGTTCCCAGGGCGACGAGGTGGGGCGTCGGTTGACGCGCCGTCAGGCGCTTGGGGATGCCGGCCTTCTCGAACACGTCGCACTTGAGCCACTCCTTGGCGAGCGGCTCGTCCGACATCACGATCGGCGGCAGCTGGCGGAAGTCACCGGCAACCGTGACGGAAGAGGTGCCGAGGCCCGCCGCGTAGTAGACGAGCGGCGGCATCAGCATCGACGCCTCGTCGATCACGACCGCGTCGAACTGTCGGAACGGACCGCTGCCGAGGTAGGTGCGGTAGACCGTGGTCGCGAGGATCCGGCAGCGGCCGAGCACTTCCTGCTCGAGGGCGGCCAGCTCGCGGTCGATCGCGTCGATCCGCGCGCGAATCTCGCCGAGGCGCCGGCGGAGTACTTCCAGCCGGGAACGGATCTCGGGCTCGGGGGGATGGGATGCGGTCTTCGTGGCCAGGGCGGCGACCTCTTCGCGGTGCGTCGCGAGCTTGCCGTCGAGCTTGGGGAGGTCCGCGGCGAGCGCGCGGGCCGCCTCGGTGGCAGCCTGGGCCTGCCGCTCCGCCGCCTCCCGCTCGCGCCGGAGACGCTCTGGATCGAGCCCGGAGAAGAAGCGGCGGATCGCGCCCATCGTCCGGGCCCGCTCCAGGTCGACCGCGAGCTTCGCAGCCCGCTTGTGGTGGCCGTCCGCTTCTCGCTCTCGCGCGTCGATCGCAGACCGTGCGGTCTCACGTGCCCGACTGCGGTCATCGAGGGTCTGACGGGCCTGCGCCAGCGCTTCGAGGTCCCGGAGCACGGCCACGAGGGAGCGTTCCTCGGCCTCGAACGGCATGACTTCGCGCGTCAGCTCGTCCTTCTGGGCCTGCAGCTTCGCGCCCAACCGGGCGACGATCTCTTCGAGAATCACCTGGGGGCCGAAGCGGCGTCGCAGCTCCTCCTTGACAATCGGTCCATGCCGGATCACGAGGCCCTGGTGAAACTCCGGCTCGCCCTTGAAGCGCTCGGCCACACGCTCGAGGGCGGTGTCGACGGCGATGTTTGTGTTGGAGGCGAGAAGCACCGAGCGTCCCGCGCGGTAGTGGGCCTCGACGATGCGGGCCAGCGTCGTGGTCTTGCCGGTGCCGGGCGGGCCCCAGACGAAGGTCGTTTCGCTTCCGAGCGAGCGGCGCAAAGCTCGGATCTGATCCGAGTTCAGCGCGCCGTCGCTGGTCACGCTCGGGTCTGCCTCCGCGTCGGCCGTCTTGGGCGCGATCTGCCCGATCGCGCGCTCTGCGGCCGCCCGGCAGAGCTGCGCCTCGCCGCTCTGGACCTTCTGGAGGCGCTCCTGGAGTCGCTCGATCAGGAAGGCGTCGTTTGCGACCAGCCGCGCGGCCGCGATCCTGGGCCCGAGGTCCTGCTCGAGGGCGACTAGGAGCACGCCGTCCTTGAACGACACGATCACGCCCTGCACGTCTTCCTGGCCGGCCATGACCCGGACCGGCGTGTCGTCGCGCAGGTTCAGGTCCTCGATCACCACGAAACGGTAGAGCCACGATCCCTCGGCCTGGCCGACACGCTCGCCTCCTCGCAGCTCGACCTGGGCGCCGCCGCCCTTCTTGCGGATGGCCGCGGCCTCCAGGCCGAGCGCCTCGATCATCGGAGGAAGCGGATCGCTCATGTCGCCTTAAGCCTCCCGGCCGTGCACAGGCCCCAGGTAGCAGCGCCTGCCGGTCCCTCTCGGCCCGCCGGGCGCCCTCCGGAACTCCCGGATCGCCACCCCACGGCCGGCGGAGAGGTTGATCTCATCGCGGCTCTGCACCGCCCAGCCGGCTGCGCTCAGCTGCCGGTCGATCGTCTCGCGCGCCTGATCTTCGGGCTTAAGCGCTGCCACCTCTCGCGGCTCCTCCCTGAGTCGATTGCCGTCGGGCCGGAGTTTAGCAGCATCGCCTGCGGCGCCGTCCGCTATGCTGACTCCATGGACGACGCCAACCTCCGCCAGCATCTCGTCGGCCTCCTGCGCAGCCGCGGAGCCCACCCCGACTTCGCCGCTGCCGTCGGTGGTCTCGAGCCGGCGCTCCACGGCCGCCTCGCCCCCGGCTGCCCCCACACCCCCTGGCAGCTCGTCGAGCACCTGCGCATCGCTCAGTGGGACATCCTCGAGTTCTGCCGCTCGCCCGAGCACGCCTCCCCGCCCTGGCCGGACGGCTACTGGCCGGCGAGCGCCTCGCCGCCCGACCAGCGAGCCTGGGAACGCAGCGTCGAGGCCTTTCGCGCCGATCTCGAAGCCCTGTGCGATCTCGTCCGCGATCCCGCCACCGACCTCCTCGCCCCGCTGCCCTGGGGCGGCGGTCAGACCGTCCTGCACCAAGCCCTCCTCGCCGCCGACCACAACGCCTACCACCTCGGCCAGCTGGTGCTGCTACGCCGCCTGCTGGGCGCGTGGCCGGCGTAGCCTCACCTCTTTCGCTGTGCTGACCTCCTTCCCAGCCCCAACGATCGCGTCCGGATCGATGCATCCCCACGATCGCGGCGGATCTCGCTTTC
>RFGL01000167.1 GCA_003697015.1 Acidobacteriota bacterium
CCGGCGCGGCCGCGGCCGCCGGCGCCTCCTGCTCAGCCGACGGCGGCGTCGCGCTGAGCTCCCGCTCCACCCGCTCGAGCCGGCGGCGCAGGCTGCTGTTTTCGACCCCCAGATCCGCGAGTCTGGATTCCGCCGCCCGCAGGCGGCGGAACGCCGTGTAGAACAGGGCTCCTCCCGCAAGGCCCAAAGCAGCGAGGAATAGGACAGAGGAGCAATCCATGAGCTTCTTCCTACGGCGGCGACGCGTGGTTCGCCGGCATTCTACCCCCCCTCTCCCGACGCGCGCTTGAGGATCGGATCGTGCCACGGCGGAGCTGAGGTGAAACCACGGCGGAGGGACCTCGGGGATCGGGCGAACCGGCTCGGGCCCGGCTCCTCGCCGGCGGGGAAGGCTCGCCGAAGGCGGATCGGATCGCCGCCACCCGTTGACAGCCGGCCCTGGGCTTGCTATTCTACCGACCGGTCGGTTTGTGGTTTTCTTCGACGATTAGGGACGATTAGGGCCGGATGATGCCGTCAAGAGGGCTTGTACGCACGTTGGTGGGGGCCAACAACAAACCGACCGGTCGGTTTGTTTGCGGCATCTTGCCAGCGACCACTCAGGGGATACCCAGCAACAACACGAGGAACGAAAGGCAGGGATGAAGCGATGCGAGTCACCGTATCCAGCACGATCTCTTTGCTGAGCACCGCCCTGGTGCTCGCCACCGCCCACGGCCCGATGCCGGCCGCCACCGCATCCGGCGGCGCCAACGGCTACATCGTCCAAGGGCGCGACGTCGCGGACGTCGCCGCCCTGGTCGAGGCGGCCGGCGGCGAGGTCACCCACCGGCTGGCGATCATCGACGCCGTCGGAGCCCGCCTGCGGCCGGCCCAGCTCGCCCGCCTCGAGGGGCACGCCGGCGTACGGCGCATCATCGCCGAGGGCACGGTGGCCACCGCCAGCCACGGCGGCGGCAATGGCGGCGGCGGTGGCTGCGGCGCCGGCGGCGGCGTCGACCCCTACACCGACTACCCCACCCTGGTCGGGGCCGACCGGCTCCACCACGAGGGCATCACCGGCGCCGGCGTGACGGTGGCGGTACTCGATACGGGCTTCTACAAAGTCAACGCCCTGCGCAAGAACACCAGCGGCGACGCGCGCCTGCTGGCGCACTACGACGCCATCGAAGATCGCACCCTCAAAGCCAGCACCAGCGACGACAACGGCCACGGCTCCCACGTCACCGCCATCTTCGCCAACAGCGAGCGGGGGGCGGGGACCGAGCGCTTCAACGGCATCGCTCCCGACGTCGACCTGGTGGTGGTCAAGGCCTTCGATCAGACCGGCTTCGGCACCTACGCCGACGTCATCCGCGGCCTCGACTGGATCCTCGCCGCCAAGGACGCCTACGGCATCCGGGTGGTCAACCTGTCGATCTCCGCCCCCTTGCGCTCCTTCTACTGGGACGATCCGATCAACCAGGCGGTGATGAAGCTGTGGCAGGCCGGTCTGGTGGTGGTGGTGTCGGCGGGCAACGGCGGCCCGCAGCCGATGACCATCGGCGTGCCCGGCAATCTGCCCTACGTCATCACCGTCGGCGCGATGACCGACGACTACACCCCCCTCGACCCGAGCGACGACCGCCTGGCCTCCTTCTCCGCCTCCGGGCCGACGGTCGAGGCCTTCATCAAGCCGGAGCTGGTCGCTCCCGGCGGCCACATGGTGTCGAAGCTGCCCTGCACCTCCTACGTCGCCCTCGAACATCCGGAATTCTGGGTCAGCGGCAGCTACTACTCGATGTCCGGCACCTCGCAGGCCGCGGCGGTGGTCAGCGGCGCCGCCGCTCTGATGTTGCAGGCCGATCCGACCCTGACCCCGGACGACGTCAAGTGCCGCTTGCTGCTCACCGCGCGGCCGGCGGTCGATCCCCAGAACCAACTCGCCTACAGCATCTTCCGCCAGGGCGCCGGCCTGCTCGACGTCCACGGCGCCGTCTACTCGACCGCCACCGGATGCGCCAACCGGGGTCTCGACGTCGATGCCGACCTCGCCGGCCTGGCCCATTTTCACGGTCAGGCCAACCGCGACGAGAACGGCGTCTACTACCTGGAGAGCCACGCCGGCTTCGAGTGGGACGGCAGCACCTCCGTCGGTGGCTTCCCCTTCGTCGACGGCTTCCCCTTCGTCGACGGCTTCCCCTTCGTCGACGGCTTCCCCTTCGTCGACGGCTTCCCCTTCGTCGACGGCTATCCCTGGCTCAGCAGCCATGCCTGGACCGCCAGCCCCCACGACTGGAGCAGCGGCCTGAGCGAGACCGCGGGGATCAACCTCTGGGTAGCCGAGGAGTAGCGGCGGCGGCGGCGGCGGGGTATCCTCCCTGGCGCGGCGAGCGCCCGCGCTTTGCCGGGGGCGCTCGCCCTCATCCTCCCTGCCGCCGCCGGCGAGCGGCGGCAGGCAACGGAGCGCAAGGGTGTCGCCAGCAGGCAGCAGCGACTCCGCCGCCCGCGGCGGAACGATCGGATCCGGCCTCTCCCGCGGCCCGACGGCGTGCGGGCGGGCGGGGCGATGACGGCGCCGCGCCGCCCCCCCCTGCGGCGCTGGCCCTGCCGCCTGGGGCTCGCTCTCGCCCTCGCCGGCCTGCCGCCGGCGGTCGCCGCCCAGCACAGCCCGAGCATCCGCTTCGAGCGCCTCACCCAGGAGCAGGGGCTCTCCCAGGGCACGGTCAACTGCCTGTTGCAGGATCGCATCGGCTTTCTCTGGCTCGGCACCCAGGACGGCCTCGACCGCTACGACGGCTACCGCTTCACGGTCTACAAGCACGACCCGCAGGATCCGACCTCCCTGCCGAGCAGCTGGATCTCCGCCCTGGCGCTGGATCCGTCGGGGGATTTCTGGATCGGCACCGAGGGCGGCGGGCTCGCCCGCTGGCATCAGGCCAGCGATTCGTTCACCTCCTACCGCCACGATCCCCGCGATCCGTCCAGCCTGTCGAGCGATCGGGTGCGGGCGGTCTACGTCGACCGCCAGGGCGTGCTGTGGGCCGGCACCTTCGATGCCGGGCTCAACCGGCTCGACCCCGAGCGCGGCTCCTTCGTCCGCTTCCGCCACCGGCCGGACGATAAGGCCAGCCTGAGCGACGACCGGGTGCGGGCGATCTACGAAGACCGGCTGGGGCAGCTGTGGGTCGGCACCCTCGGCGGCCTCAACCGCTTCGACCGGGGGAGCGGCACCTTCGCCCGCTACCGCCACGATCCGGCCGACGTCACCAGCCTGTCGAGCGATGCGGTGCTGGCGCTGCTCGAGGACCACGCCGGCACCCTGTGGGTCGGCACCGAGAAGGGCCTCAATCGGCGCTTGCCGGGCGGCGCCGGCTTCGCCCGCTACCGCCACGACCCGGCGCAGCCGGCGAGCCTGAGCCACGACCTGGTGCGGGTGCTCTTCGAAGACGGCGAGCGGCGGCTGTGGATCGGCACCGACCGCGGCCTCAATCTGCTGGAGGACGCGGCCGCCGGGATCTTCGCCGCCTACCGCCAGTCGCCGGCCGACCCGAGCAGTCTGAGCGCCGATCGCGTGATGGCGATCTACCAGGATCGCAGCGGCGTGATGTGGATCGGCACCCAGGGAGGCGGGGCGAGCAAATGGAATCCCCGCTCCTGGGCCTTCGGCCACCAGCGGGCCGATCCGAGCCGCGCCGAGAGCCTGAGCAGCAACGCCGTCTCCGCCTTCGCGGAGGACGGGGAGGGGCGGTTGTGGATCGGCACCCTCGGCGGCGGGCTCGACCTGCTCGACCGCAGCAGCGGCCGCGTCACGGTCTACCGCCACCGCCCCGGCGATCCGCAGAGCCTGAGCGACGACCGGGTGTCGTCGCTCCTGCGCGACCGGCAGGGCAGCCTGTGGATCGGCACCTTCGAGGGCCTCGATCGCCTCGATCCAGGCGCCCGCGCCTTCCGCCACTACCGCCACGATCCCCGCCGGCCCTCCTCCTTGAGCAGCAACGTCGTCGCCTCCCTCTTCGAGGACCGCCAGGGCAATCTGTGGGTCGGCACCTACGGCGCCGGCTTCAACCTGCTGCTGCGCGGATCCGACGCCTTCCGGCGCTTCCGCCACCGGCCGGACGATCCGACGAGTCTGCGCAACGACCAGGTCCTCGCCTTCGCCGAAGACGACGAAGCGTTGTGGATCGGTACCTTCGAGGGCCTCGACCGCTTCGACCCCGAGAGCGGCACCTTCCAGCACCTCGGCGAGCTCGACGCCGTCTTCGTCCTCCATCGCGACGATGCCGGCACCCTCTGGATCGGCACCCGCTCCGGCCTCTACCGCCTCACGGGGATCGAGGCCTCGGGCGCGGCGACCTTCGACCGTTTCGGCGAACGCGACGGCCTGCCCAACGAGGTCATCTGGGGCATTCAACCCGACGACCGCGGCCGGCTCTGGCTGAGCACCAACAAGGGATTGTGCCGCTTCGAAAAGCAGCACGGGGAGCTCAGGTGCTTCGACGTAAGCCACGGTCTGCAGAGCAATGAGTTCAACTACGGCGCCCACTTCCGGAGCCGCAGCGGCGAGCTGTTCTTCGGCGGCGTCAACGGCTTCAACGCCTTCTTCCCCGACGCCGTCGGCGCCCACTCCGCCCCCCCACCGGTGGTCGTCACCTCCTTCACCAAACTCAACAACGAGGTCGACTTCGGCCGGCCGCTCTTCGCCGTCGACGCCATCACCCTCGATCACCGCGACTATTTCTTTTCCTTCGAGCTCGCCGCGCTCGATTACGCCGCACCGCACAAGAACCGCTACCGCTACATGCTCGAGGGCCTCGATCACGACTGGGTCGACGTCGGCGAGCGGCGCCTCCTCACCTTCACCAACCTCGATCCGGGCACCTACGTGCTGCGCGCTCAGGGGGCGAACAGCGACGGGGCGTGGAACGAAGCCGGGGTGGCGGTCCGCATCACCATCACCCCGCCCTTCTGGCTCACCTGGTGGTTCAAGGCGGCGGTTCTCCTCAGCGGGCTGGCGGGGGCGGCGCTGGTGCACAGCCTGCGCACCCGCAGCATCCGCCGCAACAACGAGCGGCTCAAGCGCCTGGTCGAGGAGCGCACCCGCGAGCTCGAGGAGGCACAGCGACAGCTGCTGCGGCGCGAACGCCTGGCGGTGCTCGGCGAGCTCGCCGGCAGCGTCGCGCACGAGATCCGCAATCCCCTCGGGGTGATGAAGAACGCCATCTACTACCTGCGCCTGACCCGCACCCCCCTCGACCCCCGGACCGACAAGCACCTGGCGCTGATCGAGAAGGAGATCGAGCGTTCGAACGAGATCATCACCGAGCTCCTCGACTACGCCCGCGAGCCCTCCTCCCGCATCGCCCCCTTCGCCCTGCAGGACGCCTTCGAGCGGGCCGCCGCCGCCGAGCGGACGCCGCCCGAGGTGAGGGTGGTACGCGACTATGATCCGCAACCGCTGATCGTCGCCGGCGACCGCGGGCAGATCGAGCGCCTGCTGGCCAACCTGATCCGCAACGCCTGTCAGGCGATGCCCCAGGGCGGCGAGCTGCGGCTCGCCTGCCACCGCCGCGGGGCGGAGGCGGTGGCGGTGGTCGCCGACGACGGGGTCGGCATCGCGGCGGAGGACCTGGAGCGGATTTTCGAGCCCCTCTACAGCGGCAAGGCGACCGGCATCGGCCTCGGTCTCGCCCTGTCGCGGCGCTACGCCGAGGCGAACGGCGGCCGTATCGAATGCGAGAGCGCCCTCGGCGAGGGGGCCACCTTCCGCCTGATCCTGCCGCTCGCCGACCGGGCGCCGGCGGCGGCACCGGCCTGAGCCGGCGGCGCTCAGCCGCTCAGCCAGCGCTCGAGGGCGGCGGCCAGGGTCTCCTCGCGATAGGGCTTGGCGATGTAGTCGTCCATGCCGGCGGCCAGGCAGCGCTCCCGGTCCTCCGGAGCGGTGTGGGCGGTGACGGCGATCACCGGCAGGTGCTGGCCCTTTCGTTCCCGCTGGCGCAGGCGGCGGGTCGCCTCGTAGCCGTCGAGCTCCGGCATCTGGCAGTCCATCAACACCAGGTCGAAGCGCTGCTCCTCGAGGGCCTGCAACGCCTGGCGCCCGTTCTCGACCGCCGCCACCCGATAGCCCAGCGCCCGGACCTGGTGCTGGGTGACCATGCGGTTGATCGGATTGTCCTCGGCGATCAGCACGTGGAAGCTCCGGCCGGCGGTCGACGCCCCGGCCGAAGTCGGCTCCGCCGCCGGCTCCAGGGGCAGATGAAAGAAGAAGGTCGAGCCCTCTCCCGGCGTGCTCTCCACCTCGAGTCTCCCCCCCATCTCTTCCACCAGACGCCGGCTCAAGGCCAACCCCAGGCCGGTGCCGCCGAAGCGCCGGCTGGTCGAGCCGTCGGCTTGGGTGAAGGGGGAGAAGATCCTCTCCAGCGCCTCCGGCTCGATGCCGATGCCGGTGTCGCGCACCGCGAAGCGGACGCCGCCCGCCTCGCCGCCGGCCGTCACCGCGATCCGCACGCCGCCGCGATCGGTGAACTTGACGGCATTGCCCGCCAGGTTGATCAGCACCTGCATCAGCCGCGCCGGATCGCCGCGCAGCCGCGGCGGCAGCGCTCGATCGAGCTCCACTTCGAGAGCGATGCCCTTGGCCTCTGCCCGCGGTGCCAGCAGATCGACCGCCCGCCGCACGGTGTCGCGCAGGTTGAAGTCGAGGCGCTCGAGCAGCAGCTCGCCGCGGTCGAGCCTGGAGTAGTCGAGCACGTCGTCGATCAGCTGCAGCAGGCCCTCGGCAGCGCTGCGCACGATCTCGGCCTGCCGGCGGGCGGGCGGCGGGAGCTCCGCCTCGAGCAGCAGGCCGGAGGTGCCGATGATGGCGTTCATCGGCGTGCGCAGCTCGTGGCTGACGTTGGCCAAGAACTCGCTCTTGGCGCGGCTGGCGGCGCCGGCGCGCTCCATGGCGGCGCGCAGCTCGGCCTCGGCCTCCTTGCTCTCGGTGACGTCGGTGATGGTGCCGACGTGACCGGTGACGCGGCCGGCGGCGGTGGTCTCCGGCGCCGTCTGACCGAAGACCCAGATCACCTCGCCGCTCGCGTGCTGGAAGCGGAGCTCGTCGCGGAACGGGCGGGCGTCGCGCAGCGCCCGCCGCCACGCCTCGGCCACCCGCGGGCGATCCTCCTCGTGTACCGCCCCCAGCCAGCCGTCCCGCAGGGCCTGCTCGGGGGCCAGGCCGGTGATCTCGCACCAGCGCCGATTGACGTAGCGCAGCTCGCCGCCGGCGCCGGCGTGGAAGATGCCCACCGGCGCGGTCTCCGCCAGGATGCGGAAGCGCGTCTCGCTGCGGTCAAGGGCATGGCTCATCCAGCGCTGGCTGGCGCGGTGCACGTGGCGCACCAGCTCCGCCGGATCGCCGCTCTTCTCCAGGTAGGCGACCGCACCGAGATTGACCGAGTCCCGCGCCGAATCGAAGGTGCCGTAGGCGGTGTGGATGATCACCGAGATGGTCTCGTCGTGGGCGCGGATGCGATCGAGGAGCTCGGTGCCGAGCAGATCCGGCAGCTTCAGGTCGACGATCGCCACCGCCACCTGGTGCTGGGCCAGCAGCTCCAGCGCCCGGCCGCCGTCGCCGCAGGTCAGGGTGGCGAACCCCTCGTGCTCCAGGATCTCGCGCAGCAGCATGCGGTGGGAGGGATCATCGTCGATGATCAGCACGCGGGCCGGCGGCCCGCTTCGCTCGAAACCGGACATCAGGGCTTCCTCTCGCCTGCGAGTATACGCCGCGGAGGGCCGGCGGGGCAGCTCAGCCGTAGAGCGCCACCCAGTGGCTGATCGCGCCTTCGTCGCCGCGCACCGGGTCGACCCGCACCTTGACCGCCAGCTCGCGCCCGTCCTTGCGGTAGTGGATGAGCTCGCCGGCGAAGGACTCGCCGCGGGCCAGCAGCCGCTGCCGCCGGCGCAGCACCTCGAGGTCGGTGTTGCGGCCGTAGAGCAGCTCCAGGTGCCGGCCGATCAACTCCTGCTCGTCGTAGCCGGTGAGGCGGGCGAAGGCGGGGTTGACGTAGACGATCCGCTGCTCCTCGGCGCCGCCGGCGGTGGTGATGCAGAGGGCGACCTGGGCCTGCTGCAGGGCCTTGTCGAGCAGCCGCAGGGAAGCTTCCGCCAGCTTGCGCCCGGTGACGTCGGTCACCGTGCCGACGAAGCCCGCCACCGAGCCCTCGACGCCGGCCTCCGGTTTGGTCTGGCCGTAGACCCAGGTGATGCGACCGCCCGGATGCTGGAAGCGCAGCTCGGCCTGAAAGGCGCTGCCCTCGGCGATCGCCTCCTGCCACAGGGCGTGCACCCGCCGGCGGTCCTGCGGGTGGACGGCGCACAGCCAGCCTTCGCCGCGCGCTTCCTCCGGCGTCAGGCCGGCGATCTCGCACCAGCGCTGGTTGACGTAGGTGTAGCGTCCCTCGGCGTCGGCGTGGAAGATCCCCACCGGCGAAATCTCGGTCAGATTGCGGTAGCGCTCCTGGCTGCGGAAGAGGGCGAGCTCCATCGAGCGCTGGACGGCGCGGTGGACGTAGCGCACCAGGTCCTCGGGATCGCTCGGCTTCTCGATGAAGGCGAAGGCGCCGAGGTTGACCGCGTCGCGGGCGGAGGCGAAGGTGCCGAAGGCGGTGTGGACGATCACCGGGATGCGGTCGTCGAGGGCACGGATGCGCTCCAGCACCTGGATGCCGGAGAGATCCGGCAGGCGGTGATCGACGATGGCGGCGGCGTAGGTGCGCTCACCGACGTGCGCCAGAGCGTCGCGGCCGGTGGCGTACCCCTCGACCTCGAAACCCTCGTGCAGCAGGATCTCGCACAGCATCTCGCGCTGGGCGTCGTCGTCCTCGACGATCAATAGCCGAGGTGGCCCGCCGGACCCGATCTCGCCTCCCATCTTCCGCTCCTTTCGGTGGCCGTCCACGGGGTGGAGCCGGCCGGCCGGCCGCCGATCGCTGCCGGCACGCCGGCGTACGGCTTGGCCGGACCATGGCCCGAGGGGCTCTTCCACCTGATCATCTGATGCCGCGCGGCGCCGGGGGATCGCCGCGCTCCCCACACCTGTGCATGAGACCGGGAACGCTGCCGGAGCTCGCCGCCCCAACGGCCGGTCCGATGCAGCGCGAAGGCTTCGATGGTATCGGAACCACCGCCGGCGATCAATCGCGCCGGCACCTCCTGCACCGCGGCCGAGTCGGCCGGACGCGGCCCGACCGGACGCGGCCCGACCGGACGCGGCCCGACCGGACGCGGCCCGACCCTGCGCCATCTCGGCTCAGAAGCGGTAGGTGGTCCACAGCATCAGCTTCTCGGTGTCGGCGGCGAAGTCCTCGGCGTCGTAGAGGGCGGCCTTCAACGCCACGGTCTGGCCCCAGGGGGTGGGGTAGGTGAGCTGCAGATCGAGCTCGCTGCCGAAGTCGCGGCCGCCGGCGTCGGCGCGGAAGTCGAGGTAGACGGCGGTCCAGCCGAGCTTGCCGGCTTTGCCGGCGACGGTGAGGTAGAGGGTGTCGAGGCCGTCGGGCGGGGTGGCGAGGAATTTGTCGGCCCAGCCGTTCCACTTGTGGAGGGTGGCGAGAGGGGTGGTGAAGCGGCCGCCGTCGCCGCCGCCCTCGAGCACCTCCCAGGTCGCCTTCAGGCTCACCGCCCCGAAGTCGACGCCGAGCATGGCGTTGGCGTAGCCGGCGTCGATGCGCCGCGGGTTGTCGGCGTGGTCGCGCTGCTCGGCGAGCTCGAGCTCGTAGAGCAGGGTGCGACGGCCGGTGAGGGGGCGCTTGCCCCGCAGCTCGGCGCCGTAGGTGGCGGTCGACAGCACGGCCGATTGCGGCCGGTCGTAGTCGAGAAGATAGGCGTAGAGGGTCAGGGTGCCGGCCCCACCGGCGTCGATCGGCAGGTTGAGGAGATGGCTCGCCATCGGCTGGCGATCGCCGAAGATGCGGTGCACGGCGGCGACGAAGGCATAGTCGACCTTCACCTTCCCCACCTCGCTGGTGATGCGCAGAGCGTCGAACGACTGGTGGTTCTGACGCCAGCCGACCGGGCCGACGAAGCGCTGATCGCCGAGCGCGATCTCCTGCCGGCCGGCGGTGAGCGCCGTCGCGCCGCGGGCGAAACGCACCCAGGCCTGGTTGACCCCGGTGACCTCGGGGTCGGCGACCACCGGCCGATCGCGCACGCCGTTGGCGAGGTGACCGGCGCCGGCGTTGTTGTAGCGCTCGTCGTCGACCACCGCCGTGACGTCCTCGGCTTCGAGGAAGAAGCTGAAGCCGCGGTAGGGCTTCATGCCGTAGCTCAGGGTGGTGCGGAGGGTGGAGGCGTGGGCGTCGGCCGCCCCCACCGCGTCGTCGGAGACCTCCTCGAAGCGGTAGCGGAAGGCGACGTCGACCTCCCCGTCCTTGAGCGCTTCGGCCCAGGAGGCGGGGCCGGGCGCGCCCTCCGGCGCCGCGTCGTCGGCGGCGGCGAGGGGCAGGGCGAGGAGGAGGAGGCCCAGGCAGGCGGCGAAGGACGTCCGTCGATCGAATCGCAGGCGCACGGCGGAATCTCCTACAGGTCGGCTCAGGGGCGCTGGAACCCGCCGCTGAGACGCTCTTCGAGGTGGCACTGGCGGCAGTTGCGGCGCTCCGGATGGGAGGTGCGGATCTCCTCCCGCGCCGCCGGGCCGGCGTGGCAGGCGGTGCAGTTCTCGCGCATGAAGACCGGATGCGGCATGACCGGGGGCGCGCCGCCGTAGAGCCGGCGGCCGCGGCGCAGATCCTGGCGCAGGCCGGCGAAGGAGTTGTCCCGGAAGCGTTCGCCGGTGCGCTGGAAGACGTGGCACTGCTGGCAGTGGCTCAGGGCGCTCATGCCGGCGGTGGCGGCGTGCGGCATGGGGGGGGCGTAGCCGAGGTCGGGCACCGCCAGGCCGTCGCCGTCGTGGCAGGCGATGCAGGCCGCCCCCAGGGGCTGGTGGGGGATGACCGGCGGCGCCCCGTCGTAGAGCCGGCGCTCCGCCCGCACCACGGCCGGGGTCTTGGCCACCCCCGGCTGCTCCCCGGCGCCGGAGCGTTCGGCCGGCGGCGTGCAGGCGCCGGCGAGAAGGAGGAAGAGCAGGAATCCCCCTGCAGCCCGTCCCTTGCCGAAGGGGGAGAGCCGGATCGTCTTTCCCCCGTTGACCGCGGGGAGAGCGCTGGGGGCGAATCGTCGAGGCGTGCTGGCGAAGATCCGGCCGCCACGACCCGCCCGCGGCGCGGCCGGAGTCCTGCCACGCCCTGCTAGGCCCGTTCGACGCGTACCGCACATTTCTTGTAGTCCGGTTCTTTGCTGATGTTGTCCATCGCGTCGAGGGTGAGCTCGTTGATGCGCACGCTCTCGTCGAAGAAGGGCACGAAGACGGTGCCCCGCGGCGGCTGGCCCCGGCCGTCGACGCGCGCCTCGAGCTCGAGGGAGCCGCGGCGGCTTCGCAGGCGGACGCGGTCGCCGTCGCCGATCCCCAGGGCGGCGGCGTCGGCGCGATTGAGCTCGGCGTAGGCGGCGGGCACCGCCCGGTGAAGCTGCCCCACCCGGCGGGTCATCGAACCGGTATGCCAGTGCTCGAGCACGCGGCCGGTGGTCAGCCAGAAGGGGTACTCCTCGTCCGGCACCTCCGCCGCCGGCTGGTAGGGACGGAGCCAGAAGGCGGCGCGCTCGCCGTAGGCCTTGGCCTTGTAGAAGTGGACGCCTTTCGCCTTCTTGACGTAGGGGTCGAAGCCGGCGGCGTAGCGGTAGGGGGTCTCCTTGCCGTCGACCACCGGCCAGCGCAGACCGCGGGCGGCGCGCAGCTCGGCGTAGCTCGCCAGATCCTTGCCGGTGCCGAGGGTGAAGCGGCGGTACTCCTCCCACATCGGCTCGTGCCAGTCGTCCTCGGGCCAGGGGAAGAGGTGCCCCATGCCCATGCGCCGCGCCACCTCGATGATCTGCCAGGCATCCTCCCGCGCCTCCCCCGGCGGCTCGACCAGCTTCTCCCACTGCTGGCTGCGGCGCTCGCTGTTGCCGAAGACCCCCTCGCGCTCGACCCAGGCGGCGGACGGCAGGATGAGGTCGGCGACGTCGGTGGTCGGGGTGGGGTAGATGTCGCTGACGACGATGAAGCGGCCGTCGCCCGGGCGGCGCTCGAAGCGGTGCAGATTGGGCAGGCTGACCCACGGATTGGTGGTCTGGATCCACATCGTCTTGACGTCGCCGCGGGCGAGAGCGCGGAACATGTCGACGGCGTGGTAGCCGGGCTGGGCCGGGATGGTTCCCGGCTCGAGGCCCCAGATCTCCTCCGCCTTCGCCCGGTGCTCGGGGCGGGTCACCAGCATGTCGGCGGGCAGGCGGTTGGCGAGGGTGCCGACCTCGCGCACCGTGCCGCAGGCCGACGGCTGACCGGTGAGGCTGAAGGGATTGGCGCCGGGGCGGCCGATCTTGCCGGTCAGCAGGTGGAGGTCGGTGATCAGGTTGTTCATCCAGGTCCCCCGGACGTGCTGATTGACCCCCATGCACCACAGGCTGACGGTGCCGCGGCCGCGGTCGCCGTAGAGCGACGCCAGGGCGCGGATCTGCTCCTCGGGCACGCCGCAGATCTCCGCCGCCCGCGCCGGCGCATAGTCGGCGAGAAAGGCCTCGAGCTCGGCGAAGGAGCTCGGCCGCCCGCGGTCCTTGAAGACGTAGCGCTCGGCCTGCTCGCCGTAGCAGCCGTAGCCGATCTCCTCCAGGTCCTCGACGCCGCGCATGAAGACCACGTTGTCGCGCACGAAGGCGCGGTCGACGGCACCGTTTGCGACCAGCAGGTGGAGGACGGCGTTGGCCAGCGCCAGGTCGGTGTTGGGGCGGATCTCGACGTAGAGGTCGGCGTACTGGCTACTCGGCGTACGGCGGGTGGCGACGTCGACGATGCGCACGTCCGGCTTCTGCCGCTTGCGCTCGAGGATGCGGCTGAAGAGCACCGGGTGCATCTCGGCCATGTTGTTGCCCCACAGCACGAAGTCGTCGCCGGCCTCGAAGTCGTCGTAGCAGCCCATCGGCTCGTCGCTGCCGAATTGGGTCATGAACCCCATCACCGCGCTCGCCATGCACAGGCGGGCGTTGGGGTCGATGTTGTTCGACCGCATGCCGCCCTTGACCCACTTGACGGCGGCGTAGCCGTCGAAGACGGTCCACTGGCCGGAGCCGTAGACCGCCACCTCCCCGGGACCGCCGGTGGCCAGGGTGTGGGCGAACTTATCCGCCACCAGGGCCAGGGCCTGGTCCCAGGAGATGCGCTCCAGGCTGCCGTCGGGCAGGCGGCGTTGGGGATGGAGCAGGCGGTCGGCGCCGTAGAGCATCGCCGGCAGGTGGTAGCCCTTGACGCACAGCAGACCGCGGTTGACCGGGCTCTTCTCATCGCCCCGCACCGCCATCACCCGGCCGTCCTTGACCCCGACCTCGACGCCGCAACCGGTACCGCAGTAGCGGCACGGCGCCTTGCCCCAGGCGAGCTCCGACGGGTTGACGCTCTCCCCCGCCGCCAGACGCTCCGCTTCCCGGCGGTCGCGACAGGAAAAAGCGGCCACCGGCACGCCGCTGCCGAGCACCTTGAGAAAGGTCCGCCGATTCATGGTCCACCTCCCTGGCCGTAGCGCTCTTCCATGGCGGCGCGGATCTTCTTCATCTGCTCCGTCGCCCCCTCCTCGAACCAGGCGTGCTCGGGGCGGGCGAGGATGGCCTCGATCACCTGCTCGGCGCGCGCCGCCGCCGCGCCGCGGCCGTGCGCGCGGGCCTCCGAAATCACCTCGCGGGCCTGCGGGATGAGCTCCATGTAGAAGCGCTCGGCGACCTCGAACATGCCGTGCCAGTGGGTGTAGTCCGGCGCCATCATCGAGGCGCCGTGACGGGCGCGGCGCCCCTCGTGATGCCAGAGGTAGAACCAGGTCCACTCGATCTCTTCGTCGAATTCGGTCGGGGTCAGGAGCTGGTTCTGGCGCAGGGCGGCGACGATCGCCTGGCCCGGCTTGGCGAACTTCTCGTTGTAGAGGATCACCAGGTCGTCGTACTGCTGGTAGAAGGCGTTGACGTAGTCCGGAGTGTGGCAGTGGGAACAGACGTCTTTCATCCGCGTGCGCTTCTGCTCGGCGCTGTCGACCACCAGCTTGCGGCGCTCCTCCGGGTCGGCGACCTTGACCACCTTGCCGGCGAGATCGGTGTCCATCACCAGGCTGACCGGCGGCCGGTTGGTCCACGAGATGCGCTCCCCCGGATCGTGGGTGATCTTGCCGCCATTGCGGGTGTGCCCCGACATGTGGCAGGTGGCGCAGGTCGGCGCCGCCGAGTAGTCCTCCCCGAGCACCCAGGAGTCGGCATCGAGGTTCATCTGCTCGCGCAGATCGCGGTAGGCGACGCCGTGCTTGGACTCCTCGTAGATCTCCTTCTGCGGGTGGTCCGGACCGAGGTGGCACTTGCCGCAGTTCTCCGGCTGACGGGCGCGCCGCGGCGAGAAGTCGTGGCGGCTGTGGCAGGCGCTGCAGGAGCCGCGGGAGCCGTCGAGGTTGAGGCGGCCGATGCCGGTGTTGGGCCAGGTGCCGGGGTGGTAGCGCGGCTTGCCGTTCCCGTCCTTGGCGATGCGCGCCACGGCGTCCTGGTTGGTCGGCTGGCCGGCGGCGTCGGGCTCCAGGTCGTCGACCGTGATCATGCCGCCGTCGGTGGCCACCAGCGCCACCTTCGAGCCGTGGCATTGCTGGCAGCCGGAGAAGGCGCTGGCGAAGCCGTTGACCGTGGTCACGGTCTTGCCCGGGGTCGGCGAATGGGGGTCGAAGTTGAGCCGCGCCCCCTCGACGGTCTCGGCGAGGAAGTTGTCGAGGGAAGCGAGGATGTTGCCGCCCTGGGCGTGGTGACTCTTCTCGAACTCGGCGGCGACGTCGCCGTGGCAGTGGGCGCAGTCCCGCGGCGTGACCACCGTCGCGATGGTCACCCCGTAGTGGCTGAAGGCGTCGGCGTCGGCCTGCTCCGCCCGGTGGCACTCGACGCAGCCGACGCCGGTCCTGGCATGCTCCGAGCCGCGCCAGTGGGCGACGATGCCGGGGTTGGTCTCGCTGTGGCAGTCGACGCAGGCCACGGAGCTCGCCGGCACCGCGATCGGCGGCGGCCGCAAGCCGGCCTCCGCCTGGCGGCGGGTCACCTCCAGCCACTGGACGAAGATCAGCGACAGCAGGAAGAGGAAGGCCAACGCGGCGATGATGATGCGTTTCTGATTCAGGGTCATGGCAGCAGTCCTAATGAGCGACGACCGCCTCCCAGACGGTCAGGGCGATGATCGTCAGGGCACCGAAAATGCCGATCCAGACGCTGGCCTCGGTGAAGCGCGTCTTGCGGCGGATCCAATCGTCGATGAAGGGCCAGATGAACATGATGAAGACGATGAAGCCGGAGGACACCACCGCCACCGTGCCGGAGAAGAGCTTGAGCCAACGGAAGACGACGTAGAAGAACCACTCGGGCTTGATGATCTCCGGCGTGGTCAGGGGATCCGCCTTCGGCCCCATGGTCGGCGGCAGGATGGTCGCCAGGGTGGTCAGCAGGATCATCAGCACCAAGCCGATGGCCAGCTCGCTGAGCAGATGGTCGGGGAAGAAATTGAAGTACTTGGGCTTGTCTTCGGGCTCGTCCTCGAAGTGGAGCTCGGTCACCCCCTGAATGCGGATGATGGCGATGTGGATGGCGATCAGCAGCGTCAGCAGCGCCGGCAGCACCGCCGCGTGGAGGACGTAGAACCGCGGCAGGGTGCGCGGGTTGTAGCCCTCGCCGCCGAGCATCAGATCGCGGATGAAGTCGCCGACGAGAGGCACGCTGCCGGCGATGTTGGCCCCCACCGCCGCCCCCCAGTAGCTCAGTTGCTCGAAGACCAGGCAGTAGCCGGTGAAGCCGAGCATCAGGGTCGACAGCAGGAGGCACATGCCGACCATCCAGTTGATCTCCCGCGGTTTGCGGTAGGCGCCGGTGAAGTAGACCCGCATCTGGTGCAGGATGACGGCGGCGATCATGAACGTCGCGCCCCACTTGTGGAGACCGCGCAGGAACCAGCCGTAGCTCGCCTCCTCGGTGATGTAGCGCACCGACTCGTAGGCCGCGTCGGGGGTCGGCTGGTAGTAGACGGCGAGCAGGATGCCGGTGGCGATCTGCACCACGAAGAGGTAGGCCGGGGTGCCGCCGAGAGCGAACCACCAGCGCTTCAAGTGGTAGGGCACCGGCTCGTTGGTCAGCTCGCGCAGCGCCTCGCCCGAGATCGGCAGGCGCTCGCTGAACCAATCGCCGATGGAGCGTGCTCCGATCCGCGCCATGGCCGCTCACGCCTCCCGCACCGGCCGCGCGGCGCACAGACAGGGGTCGTGACCCGGGCCTTGGGGTCCGTCGAGCTCGATCAGCCGTCCCGGGCCCTGCGCCACCTCGGAGAGCGGCACCTCGATGAAGAGCAGACCGCGCTCGATCTTGAGCGGATAGCGCAGCAGGGACTGACCGGCCTCCGCCGGCGGGCCGGCGATGGCGGTGCCGTCGGGGGTGAAGACGCCGTTGTGGCAGGGGCAGAAGAAGCGGTTGTTGTGCGGCTCCCAATGGACCTGACAGCCGAGGTGGGGGCAGGTGCTGGAGAGGGCGACGAAGGCGTCCGGATCGTCCCCCGGCCGCTGGCGGGCGACGTTGACCGTGGCGCCGGAGGGGGTGCGGTAGCGCAGGGACGCCCCCTCCTTCAGCCGCCGCGCCTCGCTGACGTAGAGCCAGCCCCGCGGTTGCGGCCGGGCCGGATAGAGGAACCGCCCCATGAAGGCCGCCAAGGTGCCGTAGGCCGCGGCAAGCCCCGCCGTCATGCCGAACCTCGCCAGCCAGCCCATCGCCTGGCGGCGCTCAGCCGTCTCCGCTCTCGCGTCGTCGCTCATAGCCTCTCCCCCGTCAAGCACGCCACGTAACCGAGCAGCACCCCGCGGGTGCCCTGCGGGCATGCGGTGAACCAGCCGCGAGCGTGCCAGCCGGCCGGCCGCCGTTTCCACGTCCGTTGGGGTGGACTCTATCCCAACCCGCCGGCGTAGTCACCCGCCCCGCCGGGGGGGTACGCTCACGGC
>RFGL01000168.1 GCA_003697015.1 Acidobacteriota bacterium
CGCCGCCGGCCGCCCCCGCCGCCGCCCGCGGCACCCTGCGGATCGACTTCTTCTCCGAGCTCCCGGAAGGGGTGCTGACCGTCTACGCCGGCCCCGAGCAGATCTATCAGCAGCCGTTCAGCTTCTTCGACAAGGGCCTGTTCCGCGACACCCCCAAGCCCGGCCGGCTGGAGGCGGAACGCGGGGTGCCGGCCGGTCCTCTCGACCTGCGGATCTATCTCTACCGCCAGCACAAGGACACCCGGATCGTCCAGCTCAAGGGCGACATGCCCGCCGGCGGCAACCGCATCCTGCGCATCCGGGCGAACAGCGCCGGCAAACTGGAAGCGGCGATCGAGTGACGATCGCCGGCGGCTGCGGCGTCAGCGGCTGAGGAGGGCGCCGACGTAGCCGCGGGCGTCGCGCCGCGCGCGCTCGAAACGCGGCAGAATCCGCCGCGCCACGTCCTCCGGCATGGTGCTGGCGTCGCGGTGGATGGTCAGATACCGCTCCGCCACCGCCCGGTAGTCGATCGCCGGGCAGCGGCGGACGAAGGTCTCCATCGCCCGGCCGCCGAAGCCGAGACGGCGGCACAGCTCAAACGCGAGGCGGGTTTCGTCGACCTCGCCGACGCATTCGAAGGGCGTGCGGTCGGCCAGCCCCAGGAGCTGCTCGAAGAAGAGCTGGTTCTCCTCCAGGTCGAAGAGATTGTGCGGGAACGTCGCCTCCACCACCGCCGGCGGCAGGTAGGCGCGATACCCCAACCAGACGTAGGCGCATTTGGCGCAGCGGCAGCACCAGGGCTTTTTGACGTTGCACGAGTGGGTGGCGCCGGCGCAGTCGGCGTAGGAGCGCAGGAGGTTGAAGATCAGCACGTCGTGGATCGGCTTCAGCACGCTGAAGTAGGCACAGCCCGCCACCAGCTGCTCCTCGACGTAGGCGGCGAGCAGGCGCTCGGCGGCGAGGGACTTGCCCCACTGGTGGTTGACCTCCTCCCCGGTCTCGGTCCAGGTCAGGTTGCCGGCGTCGGCGCTCTTCTCGTGACCGACGATCAGGTGGCGGTAGCCGTGGGCGAGGGCGATCGGCAGGGCGGCGAAGATCGAGCGCGGGGTCTCGGCGGCCAGCAGGGTTCGCGGGCCGTACTCCGGCGCCAGGGCGGCGATCGGTGAGTCGAGGACGTCGTCGAAGGCCCAGGAGCGGTGATGGCGCGCCGCCGCCACGTGCGCGCAGAGCTTCTCGATCAGGGCGTGCTGGGGGGCGGCGGTGCCGTAGATCGAGTCGGAGTAGGCGTAGGTGGCGAAGGCGAGGTCCGCCTCCTCCAGAGCCTTCATCGCCACCAGGCTGTCCTTGCCGCCGCCGCAGAAGACCAGGCTGTCGACCGGACCCGGCACCGGCTCGAGGGGCGGGTACGCCGTTGCCGCCGGCCGGCTCAGGAACTCGGGTCCGGCGTAGCCCGGCAGGTCGTTCTCATAGCGCCACTGGGCCCAGACGTGATGCAGCACCGTGCGCCACAGCTCCTCGAAGGCGGCGGTGTGGTAGGGCGCGAACGGCCCCAGGTCGATCGCCGCCGGCGCCAGGCTGCAGAGCTTGTTGACGTCGAAGAGGGCGACGTGGAAGTAGATGCGCTCCAGGGCCTGCTGCCCGAAGCGCGCCTCCAGGGCGTAGAGGTCGGCGTCCTCGTACCAGAAGGTGGTCTGAAACCGCAGATCGTCGAGGCGGTACCGAAACGCCAGCTGGTGGCGTGCGCGCGAATACCCCAGCACCTGCAGCAGACGGTCCATGGTCGACGCTTCCCGCCGGCAGCATAGCGCACCCCGGCGGAGCGAATAGGACGGAGCCCGGCGCGGTACTCCTGATTGCCCGCGGCGTTGACGTCCGTCCGGCGGATGCTGCATAGTCGGGCGAGCTCATCGCAGACATGGCCGGGCGGGCGGCTCACCGGCGGCGGAAGAGGACGATGTTTCCCGACGACCTGATCGAACGCAATCGCGCCTTCGTCGCCGGGCGCAGGGCGCGGCCGCTGCCGGAGGCCGGCACCATCCCGCTGGCGGTCGTCGCCTGCTACGACCCCCGCCTCGACGAGCTGCTGCCCGCCGCCCTCGGCCTCGCTCCGGGGGAGGCCTTCCTGCTGCGCACCCCGGGGGCGACGGTGCGGCCGGGGAGCGGCATCCTGCGGGCGCTGGCGATCGCGGTCTACCTCTTCGACGTCGATCGGGTGCTGATCGTCGGTCACACCAGCTGCCGCATGGCCAGCTTCCCCACCGCCGACTTCGCCAGCGCCTTCCGCCGTCGCGGCGTGCCGCGCCAGGCCTTCGGCGACGACGACCTGCGGACCTGGGCCGGCGCCATCCCGACGCCGCGCCAGGGGGTGCTCACCGCCGCCGCCGCGATCGCCGATGCCCCCTTCCTGCCCCCGAACCTCAGGGTTGCCGGCGCCATCCTCGACGACGCCAGCGGCGCGCTCGAGCTGGTCGTGCGGCCGGGGGACTCGCCGCATCGCGACGGGGTCGCCCCCGGCGAGGCCGAGGACGAAGGCGAGCCTGAGGGCCAGCCGGAGGTCGGACCGGAGGTCGAGCCGGCGGCGGAGCACGAGCCGGAGGTCGAAACGGCGGCGGCCGGCGCGCCGCCGCCACCGCCGCCGCCCGCCAGCGATCCGCTGTCCGCCCCCCTGCGCACCCTGGTCGAGCGCCTGGCGTCGCTCTCCGACCACGAGGAGCTGCGCAAGCTCTACCGCGCTCTCCTCGTCGAGCAACGGCCGATCCGCAAGCTCGGGCTGCTGCAACGGCTGGTGCGGGAGGCGGCGGAGGAGAGCCCGGAGGTCATCGAGGCCTTCGCCGAGCTGCGACGGCAGGCGGCCGGGGCGCAGAGCCGGGCGCTGGGGGAGGCGTTGGACGAGCTGCTCGGCGAAGTGCTCTACGGGGAGGAAGTCGAATGACGATCACCATCGGCCTGGTCTACGTCGCCCTGCTCGCCCTGGGGGTGGTCTACGCCCTGCTCGCCTCGCTGGCGGGCTGGCTCGGCGACCTGCACGGCGCCGGCGACATCCACGTCGACCCTAGCGGCCACCTCGATGCGGGCGACGCCCATCCGGTGACCGGCACCGTGATCGCCACCTTCATCACCGGCTTCGGCGGCGGCGGCACCATTGCCCACTACCTGCTCGACTGGCCGACCGGCCCCGGCCTGATCGCCGCCGCCGGTTCCGGCACCGCCCTCGCCGCCGCCGCCTTCTTCGTCCTCGAGCTGATCTTCAGCCACACCCAGTCGGGTAGCGAATTCCGCGCCGGCGAGGCCGAGGGGCGCATCGCCGAGGTGATCACTCCGATCCCGGCGGACGGCCTGGGGGAGATCGCCTACGTGATCAAAGGCCAGCGCCAGCGGTCGAGCGCCCGCACCAGCGACGGCGCCGCGGTCCCCAAGGGCCGGCTGGTGGTCATCGAGCGCCTCGTCGGCCCCACCGCCTACGTGAGGTTGCAGGAGGAGTAGACCATGGAGCCCCTGTTCATCATCGGCGTCGCCGTCGTCGTTCCGATCGTCTTCTTCTTGCTCATCCTGGCCTTCGCCAAGCGCTACAAGAAGGTCGGCCCCAACCAGGTGATGGTGATCTCCGGCCGCAAGAACCGCCTGCGGACCAAGGACGGGCGGGTGGAGGAGACCGGCTACCGCATCCGCCGCGGCGGCGGCGCCTTCATCTTCCCGCTCATCGAACGGGTCGACATGCTCTCCCTCGAGGTGATGACCCTCGACTTCACCACCCCCGAGGTCTACACCAAGCCCGGCGTGCCGATCGTCGTCGACGGCGTGGCGCAGGTCAAGATCAAGGGCGACGAGGCGTCGATCCGCACCGCCGCCGAGCAGTTCCTGGGCAAGACCGTCGGCCAGATCAAGGAGATCGCCCTGCAGACCGTGGAGGGCCACTTGCGGGCGATCATCGGCACCCTGACGGTGGAGGAGATCTACCGCAACCGCGACCAGTTCGCCAGCTCGGTGCAGGAGGTGGCGGTCTCCGATCTGGCCAACATGGGATTGGAGATCGTCTCCTTCACCCTGAAGGACATCCGCGACAGCCAGGGCTACCTCGAGGCCCTTGGCAAACCGAAGATCGCCGAGGTCAAGCGCGACGCGGTGATCGCCCAGGCCGAAGCCGACCGCGACGCCACCATGCGTTCCGCCGAAGCGCGGCAGGCGGGGGAGGTGGCCAAGATCCACGCCGAGACCAAGATCGCCGAGGCCCAGCGCGACTTCCAGATCAACAAGGCCGAGTACGACGCCGCCGCCAACCTCAAGCGCGCCGAGGCCGACCTGGCCTACGACATCCAGAAGAACCGCACCTCCCAGGAGCTCAAGCGCGAGGAGGTGCAGGTGCAGATCGTCGAGAAAGAGCAGCAGGTGGTGGTGCAGGAGCGCGAGATCAAACGCCGCGAGAAGGAGCTCGAGGCGACGGTCAAACGCCAGGCCGACGCCGAGCGCTACCGCATCGAGACCGAGGCCCAGGCGCACAAGGCCAAGTACGAGCTGGAGGCCACCGGCGAGGCCGAGGCGCGGCGCCAGCGGGGGCGCGCCGAGGCCGACGTCATCAAGCTGACCGGTGCCTCGGAAGCCGAGGTCATCGCCATGAAGGGGGCGGCCGAGGCCGAGGCGATGGCGCGCAAGGCCGAATCCTTCAAGCAGTACAACCAGGCGGCGGTGGTCGAGCTCCTGGTCGAGGCCCTGCCCGACCTCGCCCGCGCCGTGGCCGAGCCCCTGAGCAAGACCGATCGCATCACCCTGGTGTCGACCGGCGGCGACTCGACCGGCGCCTCGCGCCTGACCGGCGACGTCGCCAGGATCGTCGCCGAGCTGCCGGCGATCGTCGAGTCGCTTTCCGGCGTCGAGCTCAAGAAGCTGATCGAGGCCGTCCCCGGTCTCGGGGACGCCCTGGCCGAACGCGCCGCCGCCACGAAGCCCTCAGGCGACGCCGGCGCGACGACCGGCGGCGCCTGAGGCCGCCGCCGCTCACGCCGCCGTCGCCCGCGGCTCAGACCCGCTCGCGACGGCCGGTCGCGGCCCTACCCCGAGCCCAGGTCGGTGGCGTGGCACACCGGGCAGCTCATCGGCTTGGGGGGCGGGCTGCTCGGCGGCGGTGGCGGCGGTGGGGTCTTGCCGCCCGCCTGGTAGCAGGCCGGCGGCGCCTTGGACTGCGGCAGGCAGAGGGGACACGTCTCGTCCTGGTATTGCTGGTAGGCGCTGAGGTCGGGCAGCTCGATGGGGCCGAAGCTGGGCTCGAGGTTCCAGGTGCGCCAGTGGTAGGTCAGCTCGCCGTGGCTCAGGCCGGCCTCGCTGGGCGCGGTGCCGCCGAAGGCGTAGGGCGGCTTGTAGGAGTCGCCCTCGTGGACGCTCTGGGGTTCGGCGACGGCGGCGTAGTAGCCCTGGAAGAAGGGATACGCGGTCTCGTGCCCCTCGTAGCCGCTGGTTTGGAACCACTGGATCTTCACCGTGGGGTCCGGCGGATTGCCCACCGGCACGCGCCAATCCTCCGGCGGCGCATCCAGAGGCGCCAGGGGCAAGAGCTTGTTGTAGCGCGCCGCGAAGTCCGGGTAGATCGGCCCCATGTTGCCGACCAGGGAGTACTGCTCCTGCTGCTGCGGCGCGTAGCCCTCGGTCAGCACGTAGGAGGCGTAGCCCAGCTCGGCATCCGGCAGGAGGTAGAACCAGCAGGCGACGCCGTCGTCGATCCACTTCGCATTGACGCAGGGCAGGGCGGGGCAGATCTCGAAGTAGGTCTTGACCTTGACGTTCTCGGGGTCGGTGGCGTCGTAGAAGATCGTGCCGGGGGATTCCTGGGGCGCGGCGGGGTCCTGGCTCTGGCCTTCGATCACCTGGGCGTGGTTGGTGAAGTTGGCCTGGAAGGTGGGCGGCCAGGCGACGCCGTCGAGATAGGACGGCTCCTGCGCCACCTCCGTCTCCGGCGCCGCCGGCACGGCGGTCTCCGCCTGCTCCTCGCCCGCCGGTGCGCAGCCGCTCGCCAGCGTCGCGGCGACGACCAGTACCAGCGCCATCGGGGCGTACATGAACCGTTCTCGGGTCATCGTGTCCTTGCTCCTCTCGGTGAGGGAACGCGACGTGGCCGGCCTAGGAGGCCAACGCCCGGCGGCGGCGACGTCGCTTCGGTTTGAGGATCTTGCGCAGATACGCGCCGGTGTGGCTGCGCCGCGAGCGGGCGACCTTTTCCGGTGGTCCGGCGACTACCAACTCGCCGCCGTCGCCGCCGCCCTCCGGGCCGAGGTCGACGATCCAGTCGGCGGTCTTGATCACCTCCAGATTGTGCTCGACGACGATCACCGTATTGCCCAGGTCGACCAGTTTGTGGAGCACCGACAACAGCTTCTTCACGTCCTCGAAATGCAGGCCGGTCGTCGGCTCGTCGAGCAGGTAGAGGGTGCGGCCGGTGGCGCGTTTGCACAGCTCGGTGGCGAGCTTGACGCGCTGCGCCTCGCCCCCGGACAACGTGGTGGCGGGCTGGCCGAGCTTGACGTAGCCCAGGCCGACGTCGTCGATGGTGCTCAGGATGCGCTCGATCGGCGGGATGTGCTCGAAGACCTCCCGCGCCTGCTCGACCGTCAGGTCGAGGATCTCGGCGATGTTGAGCCCCTTGTAGCGCACCGACAGGGTCTCGCGGTCATAGCGCTTGCCGCCGCAGACCTCGCAGGTGACGTAGATGTCCGGCAGGAAGTGCATCTCGATCTTGATCTGCCCATCCCCCGAGCAGGCCTCGCAGCGCCCCCCTTTGACGTTGAACGAGAAGCGCCCCGGCTTGTAGCCCCGCATGCGCGCCTCCGGCGTCTTCGCCATCAGCGCCCGGATGTGGTTGAAGACGTTGGTGTAGGTCGCCGGGTTGGAGCGCGGGGTGCGGCCGATCGGGCTCTGGTCGATGGCGATCACCTTATCGAGGTGCTGGAGGCCCCGGATGCGGCGGTGCTCGCCGGGCGGCGCGCTGGCGCGGTAGAAGTGGCGCGCCAGGGCGCGGTAGAGGATGTCGTTGACCAGGGACGACTTGCCCGAGCCCGACACGCCGGTGACCACCGAGAACAGGCCGATGGGGAAGGGGACGTCGACGTTCTTCAGGTTGTTGTGGCGCGCGCCCTCGACCACCAGCCGCTTGTCCCCCGGCGGCCGGCGCTCGGGGATGGGGATCGACTCCTGGCCGCTCAGGTAGCGCCCGGTGAGCGACTCGGGGTTGTGCTCCAGGTAGTCCGGCGGCCCCTCCGCCACCACCCTGCCGCCGTGCACGCCGGCGCCGGGCCCGAGATCGACCACCCAGTCGGCGGCGCGGATGGTCTCCTCGTCGTGCTCCACCACCAGCACCGAATTGCCGAGATCGCGCATGCCGCGCAGGGTGTCGATCAGGCGCGCGTTGTCGCGCTGGTGCAGGCCGATCGACGGCTCGTCGAGGACGTAGAGCACCCCCATCAGCTTGCTGCCGATCTGGGTCGCCAGGCGGATGCGCTGGCTCTCGCCGCCGGAGAGGGTGGCCGACGAGCGGTCGAGGGTCAGATA
>RFGL01000169.1 GCA_003697015.1 Acidobacteriota bacterium
CGCCGCCATCCCCGACCTCGAACGCCGCCTCGATCTGCAACCTCAAGATCCCCAGGCCCGGCAGCTCCTCGCCATCGCGCGCCAGCGCGCCGGGCGGGGAGGGGGGGCGGTGTAGGATGCGGGCGACGGAGGACCCTCGACGGCGGGAGGAATCGTGCACCTCGTCCATCGAAAGACCTGTCGCGCCTGCGGCTCGCGCGCGCTGACCCGGGTGATCAGCCTGGGGGAACAACACCTCCAGGGCTCATTCGTCAAACCGGGAAAAGAAGAGCCGCCAAGCCGCAAGATCCCGACCTCCCTGGTGCGCTGCGACCCGATGCGCGACGAGCGCGCCTGCGGCCTGCTGCAGATGGAGTACACCGTGCCGCCGGAAGTTCTCTACTCCGCCTACTGGTATCGCTCCGGCACCAATCGGACGATGCGCAACCACCTGCGGGGCATCGCCGAAGAGATCGTCGAGCTCCTCGGCGCCGACCGTGCCCGGGTGCTCGACGTGGGCTGCAACGACGGCACGCTGTTGAGCTATTTCCCAGCCGGCTGGGAGAAACTCGGCATCGACCCTTCCGACGTCGCCCAGGAGATCCGCGGCGACGTCACCGTGATCCAGGACCTCTTCCCCTCCGAGGAGCTGATCACCCGTCTCGACGGCCGCAAGCTCGACGTCATCACCGCCATCGCCATGTTTTACGACCTGGAGGATCCGGTCGCCTTCACCCGCGCCATCAAGGAGGTGCTCGCCGCCGACGGTCTGTGGGTTTTTGAGATGTCCTACATGCCGCTGATGCTCAAGATGAACGCCTACGACACCATCTGCCACGAGCATCTCGAGTACTACAGTTTGGCGACCGTCGAGTACGTTCTGCGTCAGGCGGGAATGAAAGTGATCAACGCCGAGACCAACGACGTCAACGGCGGCAGCATCCGCTGCTTCGCCACCCACGCCGACAACTTTCGTTTCAAGAGCGACGCGTTCAAACGGAACGTCAAGCGCCTGCGCCAACAGGAATTCGATCTCGCCCTCGACACCGACCGGCCCTATCGAAACTTTCAGGATCGCATCAACGTCCACCGCGAAGACTTGAACAACCTACTGCGCCAGCTGAAGAAAGACGGCAAACGCATCCACGTCTACGGCGCGTCGACCAAGGGCAACACCATCCTCCAGTGGTGCGGCATCGACCAGCGGGTGATCGACGTCGCCGCCGAGCGCAACCCGGACAAATACGGCGCCCTCACCCTCGGCACCGACATCCCGATCGTCAGCGAGGCTGAGTCGCGGGCGCTGCGACCCGATTACTACCTCGTCCTGCCGTGGCACTTTCGCGACGAGTTTCTCGACCGCGAACGCGAAACCTTGAAAAACGGCACCGGCATGATCTTCCCCCTCCCCACCGTCGAGATCGTGACCGGGTAACGTCGGATCGGCTACACTACTCCCGTCGCCGTCGCCCTCGAACATATCCATGGCTAGCATGCTTTCGCTGCTCGTGCCCACCCACCGGAGTGCCGGGACGATCGAGCGGACCTTGCGGGCGGCGATGGCGCAGCGCTACCGGCCGCTCGAGATCTGCCTCTACGACGAGGCGAGCGACGACGGGACGCGGGAGATCGTCGCGCCGCTCCTCGACCAGGCGACGGCGCGGGGCATCGACGTCGACTTCCAGACCTCGGAGGAGAACTCCGGCCCGGTGCGCGCCTGGCGCGTGCCGCTTCACCGCGCGCGCGGCGAATGGTGCGCCTTCGTCTGGGCCGACGACGTCCTGCGACCGGACTACGCCGAGCGCATGATGGCGGCGACGGAGGGCGCCGAGGCGGCGGGGCGGGCCCTGGTCTTCTCCTCCGCCGAGCTCGAGATCGACGGCCGGCGGGTGATCAAGTACGCCGCCGATGCCGCCATCCTCGATCCCTTGGAGTTCTCCCTCGGCATCTTCCTGCGCCGCTACTCGCTGAATCAGGTGAATGGCATCTACGAGACGGCGGCGGCACGGCGCATCTTCGACCGTCACATGGCGATCGACAACCCCTTGGGCTTCGACTACTTGACGTACCCCTACGGCAACGACGTCGGCTTCCTCTCCGAGCTTGGCGTCGAAGGCGGCGGCGTCGAGGTCCTGGGCGAGCGGCTGGTGACCCTGGTGCTGTCGCGCCGCAGCATGACCCGCTTCGCCATGGGCACCCACCTCTGGCAGTTCCGCTGGCAGTACACCTGGAGCTTCTACCGCGTGTGGCGTCGCTGGCAGCAGCAGGGCGTGCCCGGCGCGGCGCGCCTCGCCCGGCTGGCGGAACGCCGCCTCGCCCTCTGCCAGCTGATGCTGCACCGTGGGCCCGGCTGGTTCGCGCCACGCCGGCTGCTGCAGGCCTTCGGCGCCGTCGCCGACTACCTGCGCCTCGACTACGAGCGCCGGCCGCGCAGCCTCGAAGAGCACCGTGCCCTGGTCGAGGAGCTGCGCGCATGAATGAGGATCCCGGCTGGCAACGGCTGCGACGGCACAGCTACCGCCTGGGTTGGCGTTGGCTGCTGAGCGGGGCGCGGCACGGCTGGCGCGGGGCCCGGGTGGGGTTGTGCCGGCTGCTGGTACCCCTCGACCCGTGGCGCTTCTACGAGCTCGGGCGCGCGGCGGAGGAGGACTTCGACGGCGACTGCCTCGACGTCGCCAGCCCCAAGCTTCTCCCCAGCCTGCTGCACCACGAGGGCCGCGGTCGCTGGCTGGGGATCGACCTCTACCGCGCCGAGATCGAGCGCTGGCGGCGGGTCGATCCCCACCTCCCGCTGGCGGTGGCCGACGCCACCGACCTGCCCTACGACGACGCCTCCTTCGACCACGCCATCTGCATCTCGGTGGTCGAGCACCTGGCGGGGGACGGCGACGGCCGGGCGATGGCCGAGCTATGGCGGGTGCTCAAGCCCGGCGGCCGGCTGATTCTCACCACCAACGTCGCTCGCACCCCGCGGACCCTGTGGCGCCGGGACCGCATCTGGGGCGAAGCCTCGACCGAGGTCGACGGCAAGGTCTTCTACGAACGCCACTACGCCCCCGGCGAGCTCGACGAGCGCTTGCTGCGCCAGCCCTGGCGGCTCCTGCGCCAAGAGTATGCCCGCGAACGCGACCCGACGATCCACGACCGCTTCGTCCGCCGCATGCCCTTCTCCTTCCTCTACGGCGGCCTCCTCCACCGCACCTGCCCGCAGAACTTCGTCACCGGCGGGACCCCCGACGTCCTGCCCCAGGAGCGCCACGGGGTGGTCTACCTGGTGCTGGGCAGATGAAATCCCTCGCCTTCGACGTCTACCGGCGCATCGTGCGGCTGTTTACCGGCACGCGGCTGGGGGAGCGCTTCCCGATCAACGTCGCCCACCGGCTGCTGATGCGGGCGCTCAAGCCGCGGCGGGTGGAGATCGCCGGGCACCGGCTCACCCTCGACCCACACGACTCCTTGGGGCTCTCCCTGCGCCCCTATGAGCCCTTCACCTCGCGCCTGGTCGAGGACTGCCTGAGGCCGGGGCAGGTGGCGGTGGACGTCGGCGCCAACATCGGCTATTTCACCCTGCTGCTGGCGCGCGGGGTGGGGGCGACGGGGCGGGTGTATGCCTTCGAGCCGGACCCGGAGAGCTTCGCCCTGCTGCGCCGGAACGTCGCCGCCAACGGCTACGGCAACGTGATCGCGGCGCAGGCGGCGGTGGCGGAGGAGGCCGGCACCGTGCGGCTCTTCCGCTCCCCCGACAACGCCGGCGACCATCGCACCTACGACGCCGGCGACGGCCGGGCGGCGATCGTCGTCGAGGCGGTGCGCCTCGACGACGCGTTGGCCGACGCCGCCCGGGTCGACTTCATCAAGATGGACGTCCAGGGCGCCGAGCCGAGGGCGCTCGCGGGCATGCGCGCTCTGCTCGAGCGCAGCCCGCGGGTGGTGCTGCTGAGCGAATTCTGGCCCTGGGGGCTGGCGCGCGGTGGCGCCAGCGCCGCCGCCTACCTCGAGCAGCTCGACGCCCTGGGCTTCTCCTTGCAGCTGATCGACGACGACGCGGAGCGTCTCGAGGCGGTGCGCGCGAAAGATCTGCTCGAGCGTCTCGGGACGTCGTTTCACCACCACGTCAACCTGCTCTGCCGGCACCGGCCGGCCTGAACGCGAGCGCGAGCCTCTCTGGCTCCTCAGCCATCGCGGGCGATGAGAGCGATGCCGAGGATGAGCACCAGGGTGCCTGCCCAGCGCCAGACGCTGACCTGCTCGTGGAGCACGAAGCGGGAGGCGAGGACGACGAGGATGAAGTAGATGGCGGTGAGGGTGGGAAGGGCGTGACTGAGCTCGAGGCGCGACAGGACGACGAGCCACACCAGGGTGGTGAGGCCGCCGATCAGGTAGCCGAGGATCAGCTGCGGGGTGGTGAGGATGCGCCACACCAGCTCCCCGAGAAGCCGCGGGCTGAAGCCGAGAGGACCGGCGACGGCCATGCCCTTCTTGAGTAGGAGCTGGCTCGCCATCATGCCGGCGGCGACAAGCAGGAGCTGGGCGTATTGGACGGCGACTCGGTTCATCGGCCACCTCGTGTCGGAGCTCGTTGATCGCCTCGCCGCCGCAGACCGGCGCGCAGCCGGGCCGGCACCCGTTCGTGAAGGCGCGCACAGCGCGCGTAGCGCCAGAGGCCGGCGGGTCCCAGGGCCAGCGCCCGCCGTGCCAGACCGAGGAGCGACGGCCGCCGGCCGTGGTGCCAGGCGCCGAGCGCCAGATTGACCTCGACGGAGAAGCGTGCCGCCCCCTCCACGCGCCGGCGCCGTGCCGCGGGGAGCGCCGCCAGCCCCTCGCTCAGCACCCGCTCGAGCTGCCAGCGCAGCGCCGCGGCATCGCGCGAGCGGGTGAGGGTCTGGGCGCCGGGGTGGAGCCGGAAGGCGCTGGTCGGCCGCCGATCATAGCTCACCGGCCCGCGGCCGGCGACGGCGAGCCACAGCCACCAGTCGGCGGTATACCACAGGCGCTCGTCGACCGGCCCGCAGGCGCGGGCGACGTCGAGCCGCACGCAGGGCGCCGAGACGGCGATGAAGTTCTGCACCAAGAGGCGCTCGCAGACCTGGGAGCCGGGCAGCAGACGGCCGGCGGGCAGGGGACACCGCCAGAGGCCGAGGGAGCGGCCCGCGGCGTCGGCGAAGAGCGCCGGCTGCAGGTGCATCACCGCCTCGGGTTGTGCGGCGATGCGCCGTTTGAGGTCGGCGGCCCGCCCGGGCAGCCAGTAGTCGTCCTGGTGCAGGAAGGCGAGGTAGCGCCCGCGCGCCATGCCGATGCCGAGGTTGGTGCTCGCCACCCAATTGCCGCGGTGCTGGCGGAAGACGGTGTGCAAGTTGAGGCGCGGGGCGTAGCGCCGCACCACCTCGCGGGTGGCGTCGGTGGAGCCGTCGTCGACCACCAGCACCTCGATCCCCGGGTCATTCTCCGCCGCCAGACTGTCCAGCGCCGCGCCGACGAAGCGGGCGCCGTCGTAGGTCGGCATCACCACCGACAGCCAGGGATCGGCGAGCCCGGGGTCGGCCATGAGTCAGCGATGCTCGAGGCGCAGCAGGCCGACGAGAAATGAGGCGAAAGCGGTCTGGGCGCCGAGCACCATCGCCACCATGCCGAGGGTGACGCCGCGCACCGCCATCAGAGCCGCACCACCGCTGGCCAACCAGTCGAGCACGATCTTGACCTCGAGGCCGAGGCCGAGGAGGAAGAGCAAACCGCCGACGACCAGGCTGCGCTCGAGGGAAAAGAACCTCATCACCCAGCGGGTGAAACGATCCGCCTCGGCGTAGCCGGCCCCGATCGAGTACACCCGGGCGAAGAGGTCGAAGAGGATCAGGTTGTAGCCCAGGATGAGGGCCAGGGCAGCGAAGAGCAGAACGTGGAAGTCCCAGGTGCGACCGAGAAACTCCCCGGGGCCGCGCGCCAGGAGCAAGGTCAGGATGGCGCCGGCGCCGGTCAGCACCAGACCGGGCAAACGGAAGAGGTAGGAGGGGGAAAACAGCAGCATGAAGCGGACGTGGCGCCAGGCGTCGTGGAGGCCCCGGAGCTTGGATTCGCCGATGCGCGGCCGGTAGATGATCGGCACTTCGCGGATGCGCAAGCCCTGGCGCAGGGCGTTGACCACGATTTCCGACGCCAGCTCCATGCCGGTGGTCCGCAGCCGCATGCGCTCATAGGCCTCGCGGGTGAAGGAGCGCATGCCGCAGTGGGAGTCCCGCACCCGGGTGTGGAAGAAAAGGCGCAGCATGCCGGAGAGGATCGGGTTGCCGATCCAGCGATGGCTCCAGGGCATGGCGCCGGGCAGCATGCCGGCGTGCAGGCGGTTGCCCATCACCAGGTCGCAGGAGCCTGACGCCAGCGGCTCGACGAAACGCTCGAGCTCGAGGAAATCGTAGGTGTCGTCGGCATCCCCCATCACGATGTAGCGCCCGCGGGCCTCGGCGAAGCCGCGCAGGTAGGCGGCGCCGTAGCCCCGCTGGGGCTCGTGCACCACCCGCGCCCCGGCCCGCGCGGCGATTTCCGGCGAGCCGTCGGTCGAGCCGTTGTCGACCACCACCACCTCCCCCGCCACCC
>RFGL01000170.1 GCA_003697015.1 Acidobacteriota bacterium
CTGGCGGCCGCCGCCACCGGCCGGGTCGACGCCGGCAGGGCGACGGTGCGCGATACGCCGTCGGCGCTCGGCGTCACCGCCGGCGCCGCCACCCGCAGGGCGGCGGCGAGCGCGCGCATCAGCTCGCGGCAGCTGCCGTAGCGCGCCGCCGGATCCTTCTCCAGCGCCCGCAACAGCACCCGGTCGACCGCCGGCGCCAGCTTCGGGTTGTGCTCGCTCGGCGGCGGCGCCGGATCGTGGATGATGCTGTAGATGGTGGCCGCGGGCTGCTCGCCGAGAAAGGGCAGGACGCCGGTCAGCATGCGGTAGAGGATGAGGGCGAAGGAGAACTGATCGGCGCGGCCGTCGACCGGCCGGCCGCGGGCCTGCTCCGGCGACATGTAGGCCGGGGTGCCGAGCACCGTGCCGGTCTGGGTGAGCTCGGAGGACACCACCTTGGCGATGCCGAAGTCCGAGATCTTCACCCGGCCGTCGCCGGTGACCAGGATGTTGGCCGGTTTGACGTCGCGGTGGACGATGTTGCGGCGGTGGGCGAAGTCGAGGCCGGCGGCGATCTGATGCCCGAGATGGCAGATGCGGACGAAGCTCGGCTGGGGCTCGCGCTGGAGGTGCACCGACAGGCTCTCGCCGTCGACGTACTCCATGGCGATGTAGTAGGCGTCGTCGGTCTCGCCGACGTCGTAGATGGTGACGATGTTGGGGTGGGAGAGGGTGCCGGCGGAGCGGAACTCCTGTTCGAAGCGGGCGTAGAGCTCGCTGCGCTCCACGCCGTAGTCGGTCTCGTCGTCGGTGCGGATTTCCTTGATCGCCACCTGGCGGCCGATCACCGGGTCGACGGCGAGGTAGACCGTGCCCATGCCGCCCCGGCCGAGGACGGAGACGGTCTCGAAGCGCCCGAAGCGTTTTTGAGCTTGACTCATCGCATCGTCTTTGCACGGCGGCGGCGCAGGCCGCCGCGCGCCCGGAGTCTACCGCAACGCAACCCTTGCCGCATGCGGAACGAGTCTGGTAGATTCGATCAGCATGCCAAACGGTTGGTCGGTTCGAGCAGCTTGCCGGGCACGAGCCGACCGGTTGTGCATGATGGCGTCAAATCCCATCGGATCAGGCCGGGTCGAGGAATAAAAACGGTCTGAGGTTCTTCGATTGAAGGCATTTGCCAATCTTTCGATCCGCAACAAGCTGATCGCGATCATCCTGGTCGCCACCCTGGTTCCCTTGGCGGTTGGATTCTATGTCGTGTTGCGCGAGAGCCGCCGCGGCTTCGAGGCCGAGATCCGTCAATCGGCGCTCCTGGTGGCGCAGGTCATGGGGGCGTACAGCGCCCTCGCCCTGAGCTTCGACGATCGTTCGATCAGCGGCCTGGAGATCCCCGACTTCGACCGCGTCGGCCTGATCACCGACGTGATCATCTACGACCGCCAGGACCGGGTCTTCGTCTCCTACCACCGCGACGGGCAGCCCTTCCGGCCCGAGATGGTCTACCACGACGAGCGCACCGAGCTGCGCGAAGGCTACGTCCACGTCTTCGTGCCGATCCAGGGCCCGGACGAAGACGACCCGCGGACCGCGGGCACGTTCTTTCTCCGCGCCACCACCGCGCCCTTCCTCGCCCGCCAGCAGGCCTTCGTCCGCACCCTGCTGTGGTGGCTGCTCGGACTGATGGTGGTGGCGGTCGCCCTCGCCTGGGGCCTGCAGCGGGTGATCTCCCAGCCGATCCTCGAGCTCGCCGAGGCGGCGCGGCGCATCTCCGAGAAAGCCGACTACTCCCTGCGGGTGCAGAAGCCCGGCGAGGACGAGATCGGCCAGCTCTACGACGGCTTCAACGCCATGCTGGCGCAGATCGAGCAACGCCAGAGCGAGCTCGAGCGGTCGAATCGCGATCTCGACCAGTTCGCCTACGTCGCCTCCCACGACCTCAAGGCGCCGCTGCGGGCGATCGCCAACCTGTCGTCCTGGCTGGCGGAGGACAACGCCGACCTCTCGCCCGAGGCGCGGGAGCAGCTCGGCATCCTGCGCGAGCGCGTGCGGCGGATGGACGCGATGATCGACGGCATCCTGCAGTACTCGCGGCTCGGGCGCTCGGACTCCGCCGGCGAGCAGGTGGACGTCGCCCACCTGCTCCACGACCTGATCGAGATGCTCGACAAGCCCCCCGGCATGACCATCGCCGTCACCACCCCGATGCCGGTGCTCACCACCCGGCCGCTGCGCCTGCAACAGGTCTTCGCCAACCTGATCACCAACGCCATCCGCTACCACGACCGTCCGGACGGCCGGGTGGAGATCAGCGCCGCGATCGCCCCCGACGGCACCCCCGTCTTCAGCGTCGCCGACGACGGGCCGGGGATCGCTCCCGAGTACCACGAGAAGATCTTCATGATGTTCAAGACCGTCGCCGGCGAGAGCCACCCGGAGAGCACCGGCCTCGGTCTCTCCCTGGTCAAGAAACTGGTCGAGGACGAGGGCGGCACGATCACCGTCGAGTCGGCCCCCGGCAAGGGCGCCACCTTCCGCTTCACCTGGCCCGAGGCCCGCTCCGCGTCCTGAGGCGGCGCCGGCTTCAGGTCGGCGCCGGCATGGGATAGGATGGGCGGTGGTCGGTGACGTGGCGCGCCCTGCGGTCGTCTCGTGAGGAAGGGGGCAGGCCCCGTCGGCCGGCGTTTTTCCGGCGGCGGGCGGCAACCGCCCGCGGTGGGCTTCCGATCGGGGTTCTCAGGCGATTCGGCCTGCGGTGAGAGGGAATCGTGAGCACCGAGAGTGAACGCATCAAGCTGCTGCTGATCGAAGACGACCCGGTCGACCGCATGGCCTTCGAGCGCTTCGTGCGCCTGGCCAATCAGCCCTACGACTACACCCTGGCCACCTCCCTCGCCGAGACCGACGCCATCCTCGGCCGGGAACGCTTCGACGTCGTCCTCACCGACTACCACCTGGGCGACGGTACCGCCGTCGACGTGCTGCGCCGCGATCTCGACGCGCCGGTGGTGGTGATCACCGGCGCCGGCGACGAGGAGACCGCGATCCAGGCGATGCGCGCCGGCGCCTTCGACTACCTGATCAAGGACACCGAGCGCGGCTACCTCAAGATGATGGCGGTGACCGTCGACAGCGCCTACCGCCACCACGCCGCCGAGGCCAAGGCGCGGATGCTGTCGCAGGCGGTGGAATGCATCAACGACTGCATCTTCATCTCCGACCTCGACGACCGTCTGACCTTCGTCAACGAGACCTTCGTCCGCACCTACGGCTTCGACGAGAGCGAGGTCCTGGGGCAGCCCTGCGCCATGCTGTGGATGGCCGGCGCCGACCACGAGCTGCAGCCCGTCGAGGCCACCGCGGTGCCGGCGGGGGGCGAGCAGGGGGAGTGCCTGCACCGCCGCAAGGACGGCTCGGCGATGCCGGTGCTGCTGTCGCGCTCGCCGATCTACGACGAGCGCGGCAACCAGGTGGCGGTGGTCAGCGCCAGCCGCGACATCACCGCCCGCAAATTGAACGAGCAGGCCCTGCGGGAGAGCGAAGAGCGCTACGCCCTGGCCGCCGCCGGCGCCAACGACGGCCTGTGGGATTGGGACGTCAAGAGCGGCAAAGTGCACTACTCGCCGCGCTGGAAGATGACCCTCGGCTACCGCGAGGACGAGATCGGCGACACCCCGGACGCCTGGTTCGATCTCGTCCACCCCGAGGACCTCGACCTGCTGCGGGCGCAGCTCGAAGCCCACCTGCACGGCAAGACCCCGCACTTCGAGAACGAGCACCGCATGCGCACCAAGAGCGGCGAATACCGCTGGGTGCAGACCCGCGGCCTGGCGGTACGCGACGCCAACGACGAGGTCTACCGCATGGCCGGCTCGCAGCGCGACATCACCGACAAGAAGCGGGTCGAGGAGCAGCTCAGCCACGCCGCCCTGCACGACGCGCTCACCGGCCTGCCCAACCGCACCCTCTTCATGGACCGCCTGCGCCATGCGGTGCACCGGGCCGGCCGCAAGTCGTCCTACAACTTCGGCGTCATCTTCCTCGACCTCGACCGCTTCAAGGTGGTCAACGACAGCCTCGGCCACGCCGCCGGCGACCAGCTGCTGATGGGCATCGGCCGGCGCCTCGAATCGTGCCTGCGGTTGGGGGATACGGTGGCGCGTCTGGGCGGCGACGAATTCGCCATCCTGCTCGAGGACCTGGAGGACGAGCGCCAGGTCGACCGCGTCGCCGAGCGCATCCAGCAGAGCCTGCAGGAGCCCTTCGAGGTCTGCGGCCAGGAGATCTTCACCACCGCCAGCCTGGGCATCGCCTTGAGCTCCACCGGCTACGAGCGACCGGAGGACATCCTGCGCGACGCCGACACCGCCATGTACCGCGCCAAGTCCCTCGGCCGCACCCGGCAGGTGGTGTTCAACCCCGAGATGCACGCCAGCGCGGTCACCCAGCTGCAGCTGGAGTCGGACCTGCGCCACGTGCTGGAGCGCGACGAGCTGGCGCTTCACTACCAGCCGATCCTGGCCCTCGACAGCGGCCGGCTGGCCGGCTTCGAAGCCCTGGTGCGCTGGCGCCACCCCGAGCACGGCCTGATGTCGCCCGGCGACTTCCTGCCCCTGGCCCGCGAGACCGGCATGTCGATGGCGATCGGCCGCTGGGTGCTGCACGCCGCCTGCAGCCAGCTCAAGCGCTGGCAGGAGACCCACGCCGAAGCGGCCGAGCTGCCGATCAGCGTCAATCTCGACGCCCGCATGCTCGCCAACCCCGAGCTGGTCGAGACGGTGGCCGAGGTGCTGCGCGACACCGGCGTCGCCGCCTCGGCCCTGCAGCTCGACCTCACCGAGGGGATGATGATGCAGAGCCCGGAGACCACCACCGGGGTGCTGCACCGCCTGCGCGAGCTGTCGGTGCGCCTGCACATCGACGACTTCGGCACCGGCTACTCCTCCCTCAGCCAGCTGCACCGCTTCCCGGTCGACGCGCTCAAGATCGACCGCTCCCTGATCGGCCGCATGAGCATCGAGCGCGAGGACCTGGAGATCGTCCGCACCATCGTCGCCCTCGCCCGCAGCCTCGATCTGGCGGTGGTGGCCGAGGGCATCGAGACCATCGAGCAGCTCGCCCACCTGCGCACCCTGGGTTGCGAGCTGGGGCAGGGCTTCCTCTTCTCCCGTCCCCACGACGCCGCCTTCGCCGAACGACTGATCGTCGAGGGACTGCCCGCCCTGCCGGCGCTGGTGGTGCGTTCGGACGGCTGAGCCCGTCGCCGGCGATGGCCGCTCCCCTGCGCCTGCTCGTCGCCCTGCCCGCCGAGGCGCGGCCGATCGTCGCCCACTACCGCCTCGAGCGGCAGGCGGACGCCGGCGGCTTTCCGTTCTACCGCGGGGACGGCGACGTGGCGCTGATCGTCTCCGGGCCGGGCAAGCTGGCGGCGGCGGCGGCGGTCGCCACCCTCCACCTGGCGGCGGGCGCTGCGCCCCACGCCGCCTGGCTCGACGTCGGCCTCGCCGGCCACCGCCACCGGCCGGTGGGGGAGGCGGTCGTCGCCGGCCGGGTATGCGATCGGGGAAGCGGCGAGTGCTGGTATCCGCCGCAGCTGTGGCGGCCGCCTCCCGCCACCGGCGAGGTGCTGACGGTAGAGGAGGTCGAGCGGCGCTACGACGGGCCGTGGTTCTACGACATGGAAGCGAGCGGCTTCTGCGCCGCCGCCTCCCGCCTGGCCAGCCTCGAGCTGGTGCAGGTGCTGAAGATCGTCTCCGACAACCGGCGCCGGCCGCCGGCGGGGCTCGACAAGCATCGGGTGGCGGCGCTGGTCGAAGCGAGGCTGGGCGAGATCGACGCGCTGGCGCGAGCGACCCGCGCCCTGGCGGCGGAGCTCGGCCGCCTGGCGGCGCCGCCGCCGATGTACGACGAGCTCGTCGCCACCCTGCGCTTCACCGCCAGCGAGCGCCGCCAGCTGCGCCGCCAGCTGCGCCGCTGGCAGGCCCTGGCCGCGTCCACCCCGCTGCCCCCCGAGCTCCTTGCCGGATGCCGCCGGGGCGGCGAGCTCAACCGCCGCCTCGACGCCTGGCTCGACCACCTGGCGGTGGCGTCGTGATCACCACCGTCTACGTCGAGGAGGAGGTCCGGGAGCACCCGCGGGTGCGGGCGATCTGCCGCCGGCTGCCCAAAGCGGTGCGAATCGCCTGCCGGCGCTACGGCGAGATCTTCAACCGCCGCGGCCAGAGCTTCCGCCTGCAGAAGCGCCAGCCGGCCCTGATCCTCGCCGCCAAACGACGGCCGCGGGTGCTCGAGACCCCGGCCGGGTACGGCGTCGGCGGCGAGCGCAACTACTACTTCTCCCATCTGCTCAACTGCCCCTACGACTGCCGCTACTGCTTCCTCCAGGGGATGTACCGCTCGGCCCACTACGTGCTCTTCGTCAACTACGAGGACTTCTTCGACGAGGTGGCCGAGATCGCCGGCGCAGCGGCGGGGGAGAGCTGGTTCTTCTCCGGCTACGATTGCGACAGCCTGGCCCTCGAGCCCCTCACCGGCTTCGCCGCCGCCGCTCTCGACCGTTTCCGCCGGCTGCCCGCCGCCCGCCTCGAGCTGCGTACCAAGAGCGTCCAGCTGGCCCCCCTGCGCGCCCGCCCGCCGCTGGCCAACGTCGTCGTCGCCTTCAGCCTCACCCCGGAAGGCATCTGGCGCGACCTCGAGCACGGCGTGCCGGGCGTCGAGCGCCGCCTCGCCGCCATGGCCGAGCTGGCGCGCCGCGGCTGGCGGCTCGGCCTGCGCTTCGATCCCCTGATCTATCGCCGGGATTTCGCCGCCCGCTACGACGAGCTCTTCGCCCGCGTCTTCGCCGCCCTGCCCTTGGCCAGCATCCACTCGGTGAGCCTCGGCCCCTTCCGCCTGCCCCGTCCCTTCTTCAAGAACCTCCTGCGCCACTACCCGGACGAGCCCCTCCTCGCCGGCCCCCTGGCGGAGCATGACGGCATGATCTCCTACCGCCACGAGCTCGAGCGCGAGATGGTCGGCGCCGTGACCGCCAGCCTGCTGCGCCACGTGCCCCGGGAGCGCTTCTTCCCCTGCGCCGCCTGAGCACCGCGGCGCGACGGTCGTCGCCTGCGCCCGTCGTCGCCGACGCCTCCGCAGCGACCCCGGGCAGCCCGGGGCGTCAACCCCAGGGGGCGATGGCCGGCGTTGCGCGTCGCGGCGTCTTGGGGGGTGGAGCTAGCGGCCGGAGACCCAGGCGGGGTAGAGCTCGGGCCGGCGGTCGGGCCAGAAGAGGCGTCTGGCGGGGGAGCCGGCGCAGCGCGCCAGGTCGACGCCGGCGACGACCAGGTCTTCCTCCAGCCGCTTGCCGCGGGCGAGGACGCGGCCCTCCGGATCGACGACGAAGGATTCGCCGGCGAAGGTCAACTGATCCTCCACCCCCACCCGATTGCACAGCGCCGCGAAGTAGCCGTTCTGAAACGCCGCCGTCCGCACCTCGGCCTCGAACAGCCCCTCCGGCCATTCCCCCAGCGCCCCCGCCTGCGGGATCAAGACCAGCTCGGCGCCGCCGGCGGCCAGGGCGCGCATGTACTCCGGATAGTGTCGGTCGTAGCAGATCGCCACCCCGATCCTGCCCGCCCGGGTGGCGTAGACCGGTGCCCCGGTATCCCCCGGCCGGTAGTAGTCGCGCTCGTGAAAACCCGGGTAGTCGCAGATGTGCACCATCCGCGTCACCCCGAGGAGGGTGCCGTCGGCGTCGATCACCGGCGAGCTGTCGAAGGTGCGCCCGTCCGCGTCGCGCTCGTAGAGATTAAAAACCACCACCATGCGGTGCTGCCGCGCCTTCGCCGCCAGCCGTTCCGTCGTCGGCCCGGGGATCGTCTCCGCCAGGAACGCGGCCGGGTGGCGCGAGGCATCGCCGCAGCGCACGGCGGGGAAGAAGCGGTCGAGGACGATCTCCGGGAAGACCACCACCTCCGCTCCCTGCGCCGCCGCCGCGTCGACCGCCGCCACCGCCCGCTCCAGATTGGCTTCCCGATCCGGCAGCGACGACAACTGAGCGAGAGCGATGCGCATGGCGGTGAGGATACCGCAAGCGAGGCGCTTACGACGCACGACGCCCGCCGGCGCCTCCCGGCGCGGCGGGCGTCGATCCTCGGGCGAAGGCCGAGGCGTTAGTCGTCGCGGCACCCGAAGTCGAAGCCGGGCTCAGAGAGCGGCGACTTCTCACCGCTCAGCCACTCGGAAGGCACGAGCCGCATGCTCGCGATCTCCTGCACCCCGAGATCGATCACCGGCCCCTTCTCGATCAGCGCCCAATGCTTCTCCCCCGGAACCACCACCAGATGGTTGGCCGTGGTCGGCAAATAGAAGGTCTGCGGCGCCTCCCGATCCGCCGGATCCAGCCGGCTGAGCTTCCACACCGTGCCGCCGTCCGTCGCCTGCCGGGTGAGGGCGAAGAGGCCGTCACCCTGGCCGTAGATGCCCACCGGCCGGGTCGCCTCGAGGGCGGCGAAGACGTCCGCCGGGTTCTCGTAGCCGTCCATCTTCGGCAGCGCCGGCTGGTGGTTGAATTCCTCGATCGCCGCCGCCGTCTTGAGCTGCGGGCGCCGGAATGCCTTGCCGCCGCCGGTACGGGCGGGAACGATCGCCGGTGGATCCATCCGCAGAATGAAGCACCGCTCCCCCGCGCCGGCGAAGAAGGCCTGGCCGGTGAGGTAGAAAGCGCGCGCGGGGTCGTCGATCGCCAGGCTGTCGATCACCGTAAAGCCATCCGGCTCGGCGACGGGTACGCGGATGAATCCACAGCGCCATCCATCGCCGGTCTCGAGGTCCGAAAAGCCGACGAGGTCCTCGCCGTCGAGGGTCCAACCGTTGAGCGAGCCGATGCGCTCGCCGGCGGCGTTGGTGCGGCCGATGATCGGGATCGCCTGCTCCAGACGAAAGCCGGCATCGAGCAGCAGCAGGTGGCCCTTGCCGTTCTCCACCAGATAGCCGTCGCTGAAGGAATGGATGGTCGCCGGTGCGAAGCGCACCTTGCGCTTGAGCGGCACCGGCGTCTCGACGCGGGTTCTGAGCTCGGCGACGGCGTCGACCAGCGAGCCGTCCAGGTCGTAGACCAGGATCTGCCGGTGAAGCGCGTCGACCACCGCCAGCGCGGTCTCGTCCGCATTCCAAGCCGCCGACGCGCTCCAGCTCGGCGCCACCTCAAAAGCCACCGGACAGCCGGGCGTCTCCGCTTCGGCGACGCCGGCGATCAGAATCGGGGAGCTCGCGATCAAAGTGAGTAGAAGGGCCGATACGGCACAACGAGATTGAAGTATTCTTGCCGGCATCACGACCACC
>RFGL01000171.1 GCA_003697015.1 Acidobacteriota bacterium
CCGGCGACCGCGGCCCACCACGCCGCGGCGAAGAGGGCTCGGCTCGTTGCTGACGTCGACATGCTCTTCCTCCGACCTGCGCCGGTGAGTATAGCGCCTCGCGTCCGCCCGGCGGCGGCTCGTCCCGCCGCCCTCGCCGCGCCGCCACCGATGTGCGATCATCGAGCTCCAAGGCCATGCGACGCCGTGCAAGCCACCTCCTCTGCCCGCTCCTCGCCGCCCTCCTCGCCGCGCCGGCGGCCGGCCTGCCGCGGCCGAAGGAGCGCTGGCTGCGTCTCGACAGCGCCGGCTTCACCTTCTTCTCCAACGTCGGCGAGCGGCGCACGCGGGAGATCGCCGCCGGCCTCGAGCACCTGCGGGCGGCGTTGCGCCAGCTGGCCGGCGGCGAAGCGGAGCGCCGGCGGCGGCGGACCTTCATCTACGTCTTCCGCAACGACGTCGCCTTCCGTCCCTACAAGCTGCTCTACGACGGCAAGCCGGCCGAGGTGGCGGGCTTCTTCGCCGGCCACGAACACGGCAACTACGTGGCGATCGACGGCGACCCCAAGGCCGATCCGGAGCTGATCGTCTACCACGAGTACCTGCACGAGTTCCTGCGCGACCACTTCCCCGCCATCCCCCTGTGGCTGAACGAGGGCATGGCGGAGCTCTACAGCAACTTCGAGGTCGCCGGCGAGCGGGCCAAGATCGGCCTGCCGCGCTACGACCATCTCGCCACCCTGCGGCGCCACGGCCTGCTGCCCCTGGACGAGCTCCTGGCCATGGACCGCAGCTCGCCGGGCTACAACGAGGGCCTGCGCCAGGGCATCTTCTACGCCCAGACCTGGCTCCTCGCCCACTACCTCCTCCTCGGCAGCGACGAGCGCGCCGGGCAGACCCGGACCTACCTCGCCTCCCTGGCCGCCGAGGTGCCGCCGCCGGACGCCTTCGCGCGCAGCTTCGGCAGCGATCTCGCTGCCCTCGAGCAGGAGCTCGAGCGCTATGCCCGCACCTACAAGCTCGGCTACCTCGAGCTGCCGTTGAGCGGCGAGGTCGACCTGCGGGCGTCCGCCAGCGAGCTGAGCCATGCCGAGGTCCTCTTCCGCCTCGGCGACCTGCTGGCGCACCTCGGCCCGGAGCGCGCCGCCAGCGCCCGCCAGCACCTCGAGGCCGCCCTCACCCTCGAGCCCGAGCACGCCGGCGCCCTCACCACCCTGGGCTACCTGGAAGACGAGGCCGGAAACCGCCGGCGGGCCCTCGAGCTCTACCGCCGCGCCGCCGCCCTGGCGCCGGACGACCCCTTCGTCCAGCGGGTCTACGGCCTGAGCCTGATCCTCTCCCTCGGCGACGACCTCACGCCGCGCAGCGCCAGCGACGCCGACCGCCGCACCCTCGAGGCGGCGCGCGCCGCCCTGGCGCGGAGCACCGCCCTCGATCCCGCCGACGCCGCGGCGTGGGCCGGCCTGGGCTTCACCTACACCTTCGACCTCGAACCGTCGGCGGCGGCGGTGGCGGCGCTGGAGCGGGCCTGGCAGCTGATGCCGGGCAGCATCGACGTCGCCTTCAATCTGGTGCTGGTCCACAGCCGCCTCGGCCACCGCGCCGAGGCGGAGGCGATCCTCGCCCGTCTCGGCGCCCTCGGCGCCGATCCCGCCACCCTCGAGCGCGCCCGCCAGGCGTTGCTGCAGCTCGACGTGCGCGAGGTCAACGCCCTGCTGGCCGCCGGCCGCCTGGCCGACGCCGTGCCCAAGATCCAGGCCGTGGTCGCCCGGACCGACGATCCGGAGCTGCGCCTGGAGCTCGCCGCCGTCCTCAAAAGCGTCGAGCAGAACCTGGGCCACAACGACTTCGTGCGCCGCTACAACGAAGCCGCCCGCCTCACCAGCCGCGGCGACTACGACGGCGCCATCGCCATCCTCGAGGCTCTGGTCGAGGATCTCGAGGACGGGCCCGATCGCGACGACGCCCTCTACCTGCTGGAGGAAGCCCGCACCCTGCGCGCCGCCGCCCAGCGGCCCTGACGGCGGGAGACGAAAACCCTCCTCGTCCCCCGCGCCCCAAGAGGCGAGGGAGAGGAGGAGGAGCCGCAGGCGGGGGCGCGCCGGCCCCCGCCGGGATGCTTCACCCTAGACCTAGAACTGGAACTTGATCCCCAGCTGGAACTCCCGCGGGTTCAAGGCCGAGGTCGGGATGAGGAACGAGCTGAGCCCCACCCGGGTGCCGCCGAGGCTGGCGAAATTGGTCTCGTCGAAGAGGTTGAAGATGTCGGCCTGGAGCTTGATCTCGTAGCGCGACGACAGCGGGACGTCGTACTGCAGGGAGAGATCGAAGCGGCTGAAGTCGGGGTTCTCGGCCCCGCGCAGGCGGCCGGTGAAGCTGGTCCCGTTCTGGGCGATGTCCGACGGGATGGTCGCATTGTAGGTGCCCGGCGGCGCCGGCGCCCGGTTGCCGTTGTCGAGCCGGGCGCTGTTGTCGAAGAGGGTGACCTGGTCGCCGGTCATGAAGCGGTAGATGCCCGACACCACCAGACCGCCGTTCTCCCGCCACGAGGTGCGCGGCACCCGGTAGGAGCCGGAGAGGACGACGTTGACGTCGCGGTGGTAGCGCACCGGCACGTCGTTGGTGCGCGGGTCGTCGAGGCCGAGGTCGAGGGGCTCGCCGATGATCTCGCCGGTGTCGAAGTTGTAGCCGGTCTCGGTACGGCGCTGGAAGATGGCGGTCGGCGTGCCGCCGGCGCCGCCCTCGTGGTTGCCCTCGGAGTCGGCGAGGGTGATCGAGATGCGGCCGCCCCAGCGGCCGTCGAACTGCCGGCGGACCGAGATCTGCAGGGCGTCGTAGTCGTTCTCGCCGGCGTTGACCCAGGTGCCGATCTGGCTCATCGGGGTCACCTGGCCGTTCAGGATGCTGATGTTCGGCCGCCCGCCCTGGGCGGTGGAAAAGGGGTTGAGGTCGGCGAAGAGCAGCACGTCGCGGTTCTCGGTGTGGATCAGGTCCGCCCCCACCGACAGGCCGGGCAGGAGCTCGTGCTCGATGCCGACGGTGAAGCTGTCGAGGTAGGGCTGGCGGCGGTCGGGGTTGTCGACCGTCGGGCGGGTGTTCAGCACCGAGCCGGCGCCGCCCTCGATCATCGCCACGATGACGTCGCGCAGCTGGGTGAGGTTGGTGACCCCGTTCTGCTGGGCGATGTCGAAGAAGAGCTGCTGGTTCTGGCCGACGTCCGGGAAGCGCAGGATGAAGCCCTGGTCGAGGCCCACCGCGTCGAGGAAGAAGTTGGCGAAGAAGCCGAGCTGGAAGCGGTCGTAGAAGCGGCCGTAGCCGCCCCGCACCACGGTCTCGCCGTGACCCCAGGGATCCCAGGCGAAGCCGATGCGCGGCGCCACGTTGTCGTCGTCGGTGATGTCTTCGGTGTCGAAACGCAGGCCGAGGTTCAGGGTCAGACGATCGTTGACCCGCCAGTCGTCTTGGACGAAGGCGCCGAGCACCTCATTCGACGGGATGGGGGCGGTCAGGCCGCCGAGGACCCGGACCTGGAAAGCGCCGGGATAGGTCGAGATGTCGTTGGGATCGAAGGGCTGATCGGTCTCGAAGTTGAAGAACTGACCGTTCAGGGTGCCGAAGTTGGTGAACTCCTCCTCGCGGTCCGAGTACTGGAAACCGAGGCGGATCTCGTGCTCGCCGGCGGCGTCGGGGACGAAGAAGTTGAAGGTGTCGTCGACCTGGAAGGAGCGGTTGATGCGCGCCTGGGCGACGGTCGAGGGGCCGTCGACGAAGCCCGGATGCACCTCCGACGGCGCCTGATTGCGCTGCGCATCGAAGTTCTGGCCGTTGTTGTTGAAGCCCGGATTGGCGAAGGCGACGTCCTCCTTGGTGAAGGAGACCCGCAGGGTGTTGAAGCGCCGGTCGTCGATCACCGACTCGAGGGAGAAGGTCCAATTGGAGTCGACGTCCGCCTCCTCGCGCGCCGCCGCCAGGGTGACGTTGCCGATGATCTGGTTGAACTGCGGCGATTCCTCGCGCAGCCAGCGGAAGGCCAGATGGTGATTGTCGACCGGCTGGTAGTCGGCCTTGAGCAGCACGTTCTCGATCTCGTTGTCCTCGGAGGTGGTGAAGTTCAGGTCCGGCCGGGTGGCGAAGCTGCGCGCCACCCCCTCCTCGTCCTTGTTGTCCTCCACGCTGACGAAGAAGAAGGCCTTGTTCTGCACGATCGGGCCGCCGAGGATGAAGCCCAGGGAGCGGAACTGATCGTCCGGCTGGGGCTGGTTGTTGCGCTCGGTGAAGAAGTTCTTCTCGTTCAGGCTCGAGTCCTGGAAGAAGCCGAAGACGTTGCCCTTGAACTCGTTGCCCCCCGACTTGGTGACCGCATTCAGCACGCCGCCCAGGGCACGGCCGAATTCGGCGTCGAATTGGGTGGTCAGCACCTGGAATTCCTGGATCGCCTCCATCGGGGTGCGCGCTTGGGCGCCGGCGCGGGCGCCGATGACGTCGTCGTCGTTGTTGGCGCCGTCGATGTTGAACGAGTTGTTGTTGTCGTCCTGGCCGTTGATGAACAGCGCATCCGAGGCGGTCGACTCGGTCGACGGCGACGGGATCACCCCCGGGAGGATGGAGGCGAAGAGCAGGGCGCTGCGGTTCTGGGTCGGCAGGGTGGTGAATTCCTGGGTGGTGACGGTCCCGCCGATCTCCTTCGAGGTGGTCTCGATCAGCGGCGCTTCGCCGGTGACGGTGATGGTCTCCTCCACCGCCCCGAGCTGCATGGTGACGTTGATGCGGGTCTGCTGGCCGACCCGCACCGGCACGCCGGGCCGCTCGACCGGCTGGAAGCCGTCGAGATCGAAGCTGACGGTGTAGACGCCGGGGCGCAGGCCGTTGACCGCGTAGGTGCCGCTGGTCGACGTGACCGTGGTGCGGGCGAGGCCGGTCGCCTCGTTGCGCACGGTGACGGTGACGCCGGGGAGGGGCGCGCCGTCCTGGTCGGTGACCACGCCGGCGACGTCGCCGTTGGCGAACTGAGCCGCCAGCGGCGCCGCCAGGGCGAGAAGGAGCAGGAAGGTGACGACGATCGGACGTGTCATGGGTAGACCTCCAAGCCGGTTGAGTGAGGGCAGAGGACGCGCTGCCCCCGGCGCGCTACCCCAATCGCGCCGCGTCCGCTGCCGCGAGCAGGTCGCTGCTCGTTGTTGTCAAACTGGTTGCAGTATAGCATGCCCGGCGCCGATCGGTCGACCGGTCGACCACGAATCGGTCCATCGGCCCGCTTCTGCCGGCGCGCCCGCGAAGGCCGGCGGCGCTGCTGGGGAAAGCCCCTTGAGGGCGCTACAATGGGGCGCCGCGGTCGCCGGCGCCGGCTCGCCGGCCCGAGCTCAGCGATGAAGGACTGCCGCCCCTATCTGCCCCGCTTCGACGCCCTGATCAAGAAGATCGACGGCGTCGACTTCCGGGTGCCCGAAGACAGCGCCCTGATCGGCCTGGCCAACGACCTGGTGCCGCGGGTGACCCGCCTCCTGCGCGACAGTCTGGCGCTGCTCGATTCGGTGGCGGAACAGTTCGAGCGCCAGGCCCGGGGGGAGACCTCCCTCGACCAGCTGCCCGACACCCTCGAGGGCATCGCCCAGCTGATCTCGGCCGAGACCGCCGAGCGCGAGATCGAAGACCTCGCCTTCTTCGCCCGCGCCGAGCTGCGCGAAGCCCTCGACGTCCTGGTGCGCTCGATGACCGCCAACAACGTCCTGATGACCGCCTCCCACTGCGAATCCGGCCTGCGACGGGCGCGCCGCGCCCTGGTGTCGGTGGAGGCGGCGCTCTACACCTACGAGGAGCTGGAGGTGCCGGCCCGCGACTGGGTCGACGTCGAGGTGTCGTTGCAGATCCGCAAGCTCTACCGCAATCTGCGCCAGGACATCGTCGCCCGGCCGTTCGACGGCGAGGGGGTGCAGGAGGATTTGGTGCGCGCCGTCCTCTACCGCCTGGTGGCCTTCCGCGAGCTGCGCATCTACCCCTACCTGCGGGTCGACGACCGGGTCTTTCTGCGCGACCTCCTGCGCCGCATGCTCGACTGGCTGAACAGCAAGGGACGCGACGTCGACGAGGCGCGCAGCCTGTGGCAGGACCTCACCGGCTTCGCCCAGATCCTGGCTCAGGTCAGCTACCGCCAGGAGCTGCGCGAGCACGACTACCAGCTGGTCGCCCAGGCCTACCACCAGCTCTTCGGCAAGGACCAGATCCCCGACGCCGTCCCCCGGCCTCTGCTCGACGAGCTCGACGCCCTCCTCGGCCTCGACGACGAGCTCGATCGCCTGATCCTCGAACCGAGCGCCCATTCCGTCAGCGCCTGGCGCGCCCCCCTGCGGCGCCTGCTCGACGACCTGCGCCATGCCGGCGGCAAGCCCCGCCTCGGCGCCGGCCTGGCGCCGCTGTAGTCGCCCCTCTTTGCGGCCCCCTCAGGGCGTGACCAAGGTCAGGTCGCGGCTCACCCGCGGGCCGCCTTGGAGGACCCGGGGTCGGTGCGGGTCGAAGGGCGCCAGCTAGGCCTCGCTGACCTCGAAGTCGCAGCCGAGGCGGAAGCTCCACGCCGCCGCGGGCTTGCACTCCCCGGGCTCTTCGTCGGGGCCGGTGGTAGAGCCGGACCACTCGGCGAGAGGACGGCCGGGAGGCGGCACGATCGGGCCGGACCCGCCGCCGGCGCGCCGCGGGAACCGGGCGCCACGGGCGCGGTCTAAGGATCCCGAACCCGCGGCGTCCCCGCCGGCGCTCGGCCCGGTTCATCCAGATCCGCCGAGCCCGTGCCGGCGGATCGGCTATCATGCCCGGCGAGCCGACAGCGAACCTCACCAAGGAGCCCAGCCGAATGATCTCCCTCCCGGATCTCCTCCACCTCGAGCCGCGGGTGTCGGTCGACGACGCGGTGCTGCGCGAGCTCCTCGACCTCGGCTTTCTCGGCAAGGAGACCGGCAGCTCCTTCGACCGCGCGCTTTCCGAAGCGATGAGCGAGCGCGACGGCTGGCAGGGGGGCTTCTTCGCCCACGACCTCTTCCTCAAGGAGCTGGTCGAGAACTGCTTCACCCTCACCCTCGACGGCCGCCCCTACGGCGTCAACCAGTCCTTCCTCCTCCGCGTCCTCGCCGACCCGCCGACCGATCTGGAGACCGTGCGCTTCCGCCAGGCGATCCTCGCCGAGCTCGAGGAGGACGAGGGGCTGCGCCGCCGCTTCGTCGACCTCTACAAGGACCTCCACCAATTCCTCTCGATGCTCAAGGTCCCGGGCCACGCCGCCCGCCTCGACATCAACGCCTTCCGCCTCGACCTGCTGCGCCAGGCCAAGGGGGTGGTCGATCGGATGGCCGGCGAATTCTCCGCCGCCCGCTCCGGCCTGCACCGGCTGCACCGGGCGGGGCTCGAGATCCAGGCCTCGCACGAGTACCGGATCATGGACGCCCTGCTCGACTACGAAGACCACCTGGCGATGCTCGAGGTCCACGTCAAGATCGGCGCCAGCGGCAAGATCACCGGCCTCGACGTGCGCGCCGTCGCGGAGAACGCCGACAACCCCTTCTACCGCCGGGCGTGGAAGCGGCTGTGGGATCAGCTGCGCTTCCTCTACTACGGCTACCGCTGGAACGCCAAGGACGTGGTCTCGCGCCTGGTGCACGAGGTCTTCCTCCGCATCTCCCCCGCCTTCACCCCCCTGATCCAGATTCTCGGCCATCTCGAGGTCTACCTCACCGCCCGCGCCCTCCGCGACCGCGCCCGTCAGCGCGGCCTGAAGATGACCCCGGCGCGCTTCGATCCCGGCACCAGCCTGAAGCTCGACGAGCTGTGGAATCCGCTGCTGCTCGACAAGCCGCGGCCGGTGGTGCCCAATTCCGTCCGCACCTCGGCGGAGACGCCGACGGTGATCATCACCGGTCCCAATTCGGGCGGCAAGACCCGCCTGCTCCAGGCCATCGGCCTGGCCCAGGTGCTCGGCCAGTCGGGGCTCTACGTGCCCGCCGCCGCCGCCGATCTGCCCCTGATCCAGGGCATGTACGTCTCGCTGATCGAGAGCGAGGTGGCCGACGCCGCCGAAGGACGCCTCGGCCGCGAGCTGATGCGCATCCGCTCGATGTTCGAGGTCATGCGCTGGCCGGCGATGGTGATCTTCGACGAGCTGTGCTCCGGCACCAACCCGTCCGAAGGCATCGAGGTCTTCGCCCTGGTGCTGAAGCTGCTCGAGCGACAGCAGCCGGTCGCCTTCATCTCCACCCACTTCCTCGACTACGCCCGCGAGCTCGAGGCCGACCCGCCGGTGCCGCGGCTCGAGTTCCTCCAGGTCGAGGTCGACGACGGCGACCGCTCGACCTACCAGTTCATTCCCGGGGTGGCGAAGACGTCCCTGGCGGCGGTGATGGCGGAGCGCCTGGGGGTGACCTTCGGCGAGCTGTCGAAGCTCATCGAGCGCCGCCTCGAGCTGGAGCGCAAGGAGCGGCGGGCGGCGGTCGGTTGACCGTCACGCCCCGCCGCTCGACCCGCACCATGCGCCTGTGGGCGATCGGCGATCTGCATCTCGGCCACGCGGCCAACCGCGCCGCCCTCGACGGGGTGAGCGATCACGGCGACGACTGGCTGATCCTCGCCGGCGACGTCGGCGAGCGGCCGGCGCAGCTGGTCGCCGCCTTCGAGATCCTCGGCCGGCGGTTCGGGCGGCTGCTGTGGGTGCCGGGCAACCACGAGCTGTGGACCCCGCCGCGCCAGCCCGGGGCGCTGCGCGGCGAGGCGCGGTATCGCCGCCTGGTGGAGCTCTGCCGCCGGCATGGGGTGATCACCCCGGAGGACCCCTACCCCCTGTGGGAGGGGCCGGAGGGGCCGCTGGTCGTCGCCCCCCTCTTCCTGCTCTACGACTACTCCTTCCGCCCCGCCGAGGTGGCGGCGGAGGAGGTCGTGGCCTGGGCGCAGCGGGAAGACGTCCTGTGCACCGACGAGCTCCTCCTCCACCCCGATCCCTACCCCAGTCGCCAGGCCTGGTGCGCCGCCCGCTGCGCCCTCACCGCCCGCCGGCTGGAGGCGATCGACCCGGCCCTCGACACGGTGCTGATCAACCACTGGCCGCTGCGCTACGACCTGGTCAACCTGCCGCGCATCCCGCGATTCTCCCCCTGGTGCGGCACCCGCGCCAGCGAGGACTGGCACCGCCGCTTCCGCGCCCGGGTGGTGGTCTCCGGCCATCTCCACGTGCGCGGCACCGCCTGGCGCGACGGGGTACGCTTCGAAGAGGTCTCCTTGGGGTATCCTCGACAATGGGACCCGGCACGGGGGATCGACGCCTACCTGCGCCCGATCCTGCCCGGGCCGATGGGAGCGAGCCGCGCGCCACGCCGCGGCCTCGGCCCGATGCGCTGAGCGAGGTTCGACAGGCACGCCCCCGCCCTGGTATCGTCACCGCCCCTTCACCGACCAACACGGGAGCTCCCATGCGCAGACATAGTCCGATCGTTCTCCTAGCCCTCATCGCCCTGATCGCCTGCGGCGGTGAGTCCGACGCCCAGAGCGCCGCTCCGGCGGCCGAAGAACCGGCCGCCGCCGCCGGCGACGCCGCCGCCGGCGACGATTTCGCCAACGACGACCAGCGGGCGATCTATGCCATCGGCGTCTTCCTCGCCCAGCAGGCGAGCCAGCAGATCGGCCCCTTCTACCTGTCGGAAGACGAGAAGGAGCTGGTCCTCGACGGTTTCCGCGACGGCCTGCTCGGCAACGAGCCGCGGGTCAGCCTGCAGGAGTACGGCCCCAAGGTGCAGGCCCTGATGCAGGCGCGCAGCAGTCAGGCGTCGGCGGCGGAGAAGACCGCCTCGGCGGCGTTCGTCGAGAAGATGAAGAGCGAGCCCGGCGCCGAGACCAGCGAATCGGGGCTGGTCTTCATCCCCATCGTCGAGGGCACCGGCGCAAGCCCCGGCGCCAGCGACAAGGTCAAGGTCCACTACCACGGCACCCTGCGCGACGGCACGGTCTTCGACAGCTCGGTCGAGCGCGGCCAGCCGATCGAGCTCGGCCTCAACCAGGTCATCCCCTGCTGGACCGAGGGCATGCAGAAGATGAAGGTCGGCGGCAAGGCCAAACTGATCTGCCCCTCCGACATCGCCTACGGCGACCAGGGCCGCCCGCCGAGCATCCCCGGCGGCGCCACCCTGGTCTTCGAGGTCGAGCTGATCGACGTCGTCGACAACCAGTAGGAAGATCCTTCCCGCAGGGGCCGACGCGTAAAGCCTGGGGCGTACGCCCCAGGCAAGAAGGCCCACCCTCGTCTTCGCCCTGAAAGTGCGTGAGCAGATGCCGCCCTTTCAGGGCGGAGAACGGGTGAACGGGCCCGACCCCGGGCTCGCGTGCGTCGCTGCGCTCCGCGGCGCCGGCCCCGGGCTCTTCGATCCGGCCCCTTCGGGACCGAGAAGGCGGGCTGACCCAAGCCGAAATCGAGCGTCTGAACGCCGCAGCTCGATCAGGCGGCGCGTCGCCTTTGTCACCTCGCTGCCCGGTCAGAGACCGTCGCGCCCCATACCGAGCCGGCGCTACCGGTGGGCGGCGGAAGTCAACGCCCTTCCCTGAGGCGCTTCAGGAGCTGGATCTGGCCGGCGTGGTAGAGGTCGTGGGCGGCGACGGTCTGGCGACGAAGCCGTCGCCGCCCCGCGGATCGTGCTAGCCTCGGCGCTCCGCGATGATCGCCAGCCCCCTGCCCCTGCTCGCCCTGATCGTGGCCGTCACCGCCCTCGGCTTCGGCCTCGAGGCGCGCTTCGCCTGGGCGCAGCGGATCGGGGCCTCGCTGCTGGTCATCGCCTTCGGTGCGCTGTTGTCGAACCTCGGCCTGGTGCCGGCGAGCTCGCCGGTCTACGGCGCCATCACCGGGCCGGTGACGTCGCTGGCCATCGTCTGGCTGCTCTTCGCCGTCGACCTGCGGGACCTCAAGCTCGCCGGACCGCGGATGCTCGGGGCCTTCGCCCTGGCGGTGGTCGCCACCGCCTGCGGGGCGCTGGCCGCGGCGCTGATCTTCCACCACCACTTCGGCGACGACGCCTGGCGCCTGGCGGGGGTGATGACCGGCACCTACGCCGGCGGCAGTCTCAACTTCGTCGCCGTCGGCCGCGCCCTGGCGCTGCCCGACGCCCTCTTCGCCGCCGCCACCGCCGCCGACAACGTGCTCACCGCCCTGTGGATGGGCGCCACCCTCATGCTGCCCCTGTGGCTGGCGCGTTTCTACCCGCCGCCGCCGCGCGCGGCCGGCGACGCCGGCCGGCGGTCGCCGAATCCCCTGACGGCGGCGGCCGAGCTGCGCCCCTTCGACCTGCTGGCCCTCTTCGCCCTCGGCCTCGGCCTGCTGGTCGTCGCCGACGCCATCGCCGGCCGCCTGCCGGCGGTGCCGGCGGTGATCTGGCTCACCACCCTGGCCCTCGCCGCCGGCCAGCTCCGGGCGGTGCGGCGGCTGGCGGGTTCCCTCAAGCTCGGCCTGGTGGCCTTGAACCTCTTCTTCGCCGTCATCGGCATCGGCTCGCGTTTCGCCGACATCCTGCGGGTGGGGCTCGAGGTCTTCTACTTCACCGCCGTGGTGGTCCTGATCCACGGCCTGCTGACCTTCGGCGGCGCCCGCCTGCTGCGCCTCGACGCCGGCACCACCGCCGTCGCCTCGCAGGCGGCGGTCGGCGGCCCCTCCACCGCCATGGCCCTGGCGGTCGCCCGCGGCTACAAAGAGCTCGCCTTGCCCGGGGTGGCGGTCGGCCTCGCCGGCTACGCCGTCGGCACCTACGCCGGCTTGGCCATCGCCGCCCTGCTGCGCGCCCTCTGGGCCGGCTGACCGCTTGGACGGCTCCCCCGTGCCCGTCCGCCGGCGCCGAGCGTTGGAGCCGCGGCGGCGGAGGCGCGGCTCAGCGCCCTTCGGCTTCGAGCTGAGCGCGCATCCGGTCGAAGATGGCGCGGTGCTCGTGATCGACCTCGGGGTAGCGCAGCTCGAGGCTCTGGAGGGTGCGCAGCAGCAGGTCGGCGACGGTCAGGCGCATGAAGGGCTTGTCGTCGGCGGGGACGGCGTACCACGGTGCCCAAGGACGGGAGGTGGCGGCCAGGGCCTCTTCGTAGGCGCGCTGGTAGTCGTCCCAGAAGCCGCGCTCGCGCACGTCGCCGGGCGCGAACTTCCAGTTCTTGTGCGGCTCGTCCAGACGCGACAGGAAGCGCCGCCGCTGCTCCTCGCGCGAGACGTTGAGAAAGAACTTGACGATCACCACCCCGTTGCGCGCCAGGTGGAGCTCGTGGTCGCGGATCGACTCGAAACGCTGCTGCCAGAGGGTCCCGAGGTCGACGAGCTCGGGCAGGGCCTGGCGTTCGAGGAGCTGCGGGTGGACCCGCACCACCAGCACCTCCTCGTAGTAGCTGCGGTTGAAGATGCCGATCCGGCCGCGCTCCGGCAGGCGGCAGGAGGTGCGCCAGAGGAAGTCGTGGTCGAGCTCCTCGGCGGAGGGCTTCTTGAACGAGAAGACCTGGAAACCCGCCGGGTTGATGCCCGACGTCACCTTGCGGATGGTCGAGTCCTTGCCGGCGGCGTCCATCGCCTGGAAGATCAGCAGGACGGCGTGGCGGTCGTGGGCGTAGAGGATGCGCTGCAGCTCGGCGAGCTGCTCGCGGATGCGCCGCAGGCGCCGCTTCGAGCTCTTCGCGTCCGGCGCCGGCGGCGGCGGTGCGGTGGCCGTTCCGGCGAGCCGGAAGGAGCCGTCGAAGGGCACCCGGAAGGGGCTCGTCACCGCCTCGAACATGGTGCGGCTAGGCGCTGCGTTTCTTCAGCGACCAGGTGACGGTGAAGCGTGAGACCTCGGTGCCGTCGCTCAGCCGGCCGATGCTCTGCGCCGCGACCTGCACCGCCTCGCCGGTGGCGACGGTCCGGCGGGCGGCGGCGAAGAAACGCTCGCCCTCCTCGCAGGTGAAGGTGACCTTCGACGCCGCTTTCTTGCTGAACTGCCCCTCGATGCCGACGATCAACGTCGCCACCGACGCCGGTGCCAGCTCGGCGGCGGCGAGGGCGAGGGCGCCGGTCGACAGCTCGGCGGCCATCGCTTGGGCGGCGAAGTACATCGAGCGGAAGGGGTTCTGCGTCCGCCAGCCGAACGGTACGGTGGTCTCGCAGCGCTCCCGGGTCAACGACTTGACCCGCAAGCCGGCGAAGAAACCGAGGGGAAACTTGGCCAGCATGAAGAGGCCGACCAGCCACCGGTTGGTCAGCCGCCGGCGCAGCTTGAGAAAGGCCGGATCCTCGGCGGCGTCGGTCAGGGGCAGGGCGGCGTCGGGTGCTTGCGGCATGGTCGTCCTCCTTCGCCGCGCAGTCTACTCGAGCCGACCCCCGCCGTCCACCGCCGGCCTTGCGCCGGCAACCCCGTCTATGATAGTGATATGCGCATAAGTGGTAGACGATCATGGGCGGGCGATGCAGCGACCGGAGAACGCGCGGCCTGACGGCCCTCGCCGCCGGCCTGCTGGCGCTCCCACTCCTCGCCGCGGCGGCGCCGGCCCAGCGCCTGACCTTCATCGAGGGCTTCGAGCCCGGCCCCGGCGCCTGGCCCGGGCCAGCACCACCGCAGCCGCGGCCGGCGCCCACGTCCTGCGCCGGCGGGCCGGCGATCTCCGGCCTCGCCGCCGGCGATCTCGGGCCGGCGCCGCCGGGCCCCTTCGCCGAGCTGACCTGCCTGGAGATCGTCAACGACCGCGACGAGGCCCGCGACGGCGAGACCGCCTACGCCGCCATCCCCCTGCCCCGCCGGCTCGCCATGACCGGCGTCGACGAGCTGGTGCTGGTGGGTCCGGGCGACCGCCGCCTGGCGGCGCAATTCGACGTCCTGGCGCGCTGGGGCGGGGCGGTCGACGACCCGACCCTGCCGATCCGCTGGCTGCAGGTGGCGGTGGAGCCGCGCCTCGGTCCGCGCCAGACGGTGCATTACGCCCTGCGCCGGCATGCCCCGCCGCCGCCGCCGGCGGCGGATCCCTTCGCCGCCGCCATCACCCCCCAGGACGGCGGCTACGCCGTCGACACCGGCGTCGCCACCTTCCTCCTCGAGCCGACCAACCCCGCCCTCTTCGCCCGCATCGCCATCGACCCGGACGGCGACGGGCCAGGCCGCCTGACGGTCTACCGGCACGCGCCGCAGGCGGGGCCGAGCCTGACCTTCCGGCACCGGGACCGGAGCCTGACCCTCGACGTCGCCGGCGGCGAGGTGGCGGTCGACCCCGGCGGCTTCGCCATCGTCGAGCGCGGGCCGGTGAAGGTGGTGGTGAGCCTCGACGGCCACTTCACCGACGGCGGCGGCGCCAGCCTCTGCACCCGCGACGGCCTGCGCTACGAACGCTTCGGCTACACCCTGGTGGCCACCTTCTATCGCGGCCGGCGCGACGTCGGCCTCGAGTACCACCTGCGCAACGAGTGCAGCGACGGCTTCGGCGGCAGCTGGACCGACGACGCCGTCACCATCGAGCGGGCGGCCTGGAGCTTCCCCCTGCTGCTGGCGCCGGCGGAACACTTCGTCGCCGGCGCCGGGGCGGTGGCGGCGGCGGCGACGTCCACCGCCAGCCGCGTCGAACAGCGCCGCGGCGGCGGCGATCCCTGGCGCCGCCGCGCCCGCCTGCTGCGCGACGGCATCGCGGCGGAGCACGCCGAGGCCTTCGCCGAGCCCCTGATCGCCGTCGCCGGCGAGCGCGCCGCCGCCGCTCTGCAGCTCGCCTGGATGCGCTTCCGCGAGCCCCAGGCCCTGGTCGCCGAGGGCGCCGTCCTGCGCCTCGAGGTGGTGGGCGAGGACCTGGTGCTGGGGGAAGGCAAGGGGCTGTGGAATGCCGCGAGGCTGGCCTTCGTACCGCGGCCGGCGGACGACGGCGAGCTCCTCGCCCGGCTGGAGAGGGAGCGCCGCCGCGGCGCCCTCGCCCTCGAGCGCGGCCTGCTGGTGCGGGCGCCGCGCGGGTGGATCGACGGCGCCGGCCTCTACCCCAGCCTGGGGACGGCGGCGCCGTCGGCCTTCAAGTCGGCCTACCTCGAGGTCCTCGACGCCCTGCACCGGCAGACCACCGGCGACGGCGGCCAGTGGCAGCGCGCCAAGACCTACGGCAGCCAGCTGTGGCCCGACGTCCAATTCGACCTCTGGCAGATCGACCACCCCGACCCCTTCGCCAACGACGTGGTCTACAACTACTGGAGCCCGAGCGGCGTCGAGCTCTTCGAGTACCTGCGCAGCGGCGAGCCGCGCTGGGCGTGGGACTTCGCCCTGCCCCAGGCGTGGCTGCAGCTCTACACCGCCTACCTGAACGTCGGCGACCAGCGCCACAGCAACCGCAACGGCCTCGCCGTCACCTCCGGCGGCAGCGGCGAAGGCCACTGGCACCGGCGCAGCGGCGGCTCGGACGACTACACCTACGACGTCGGCCACGAGCTGGCCTACCTGCTGCGACCCAGCCCCGCCCTGCGCCGCCGCTTCGCCCAGGCCGGGCGCACGGTGGTCGAACGCTACGCCCTGCCCAAGGCGCAGGAGACGGCGCGTGAGCGCTTCGTCGATCAGGTCGACGTCACCCGCCAGGTGATCCAGCACTTCGAGATGCTGATGAACTGCGCCGACTTCGTCCCCGGGGCGACCGGCCGCGACTGCCAGACGCGCCTCCACCAGCTGCTCGCCGAGCTCACCGCCGACAACCTCGCCGCCGGCGTCTTCTGCCAGGGGGACGTGCCCTCGCCCGCGCGCTGCGCGCAGCCGCAGCAGTTCATGCAGGCGGCGATGCACCACCGCTTCTTCCACCGCTACCTGCTGGCCTACGGTCACCTGCCGGCGGTGGACGACGTCGCCCTGCGCCGCGCCCTGAGCCGCGGCCCGTGGCTCTACTACCAGGAGGGCATGGCCAAGGGCGACGACGGCAGGTCGATCGACGTCCTCGGCGACTGGGCGGCGCAGCTCGACTGCCGGCTGACGGCGGGGGGAACGGCGGTGGCGGGCTGTTCCTGGGTGGCCAACGGCGACGGCCCGGCGCTCCTCTGGCCCAACAAGCCGCACGTCGTCGCCCTGCTGCTGGTCGCCCACCAGCTCGATCCCTCCCTCGCCCTCTGCGACGTCGCCAAAGCCGCCCTCGACGACCCCGACCTGGCCGCCACCTGGCAGGACTTCCTCGGCAATGACTCGGGCTGGTGGAAGGGTGCCGCCCAGATGCTCCAGGGAGCGGTCTTCGCCGCCGGCGGCTACGACGCGTGCCGCGATCCGTAGCGATCCCCCTCCCCGGCAGACCGGCGCCGCATCCGGCTGGTGGTCTTCGGCACCGTCCTGGCCTTCACCCCGCTGGTTGGGCTGGCGCTCCTGCCCGAGGTGCTGATGGGGACCCCGCTGGTGGCTTACGAGTTCACCTTCCCCTTCCTGCTCCTCATCCCCCTGGCTTACGCCATCGCCATTCGCC